>NZ_JBVVOU010000012.1:0-204152 GCF_055807635.1 Bradyrhizobium sp. Kon56
GTGGTGAAGCCGGGCGGGCGTCTGTCGCTGCAGAAGCACCATCATCGCGCCGAGCACTGGATCGTGGTCCGCGGCACCGCCCGCGTCACCGTCAACGACACCGTCAAAAGCGTGCACGAGAACGAGTCGATCTACATCCCGATGGGCGCGGTGCACCGGATGGAGAATCCCGGTAAAATCATGCTGGAGCTGATCGAGGTCCAGACGGGAAGCTATCTCGGGGAAGACGACATCATCCGGATTGAAGACGACTATCAGCGCTCTTGAGCAGAATGTCGCTCCAACATTCCGCGAACATTTAGAAATTGTCCTGCGAATTGCGATGATCGGAGCAGGCTGTTATGACCGACGACGCGCACACAATCCGCTGCGGCGGGCTCGCCGCGACCATCAAGGCGCAAGGCGCGGAGATGTGTTCGCTGGCGAGCGATGCCGGCATCGAGTTCGTTTGGCAGGCGGGGGCGGCCTGGCCGCGCCATGCGCCGCTGTTGTTTCCGATCGTCGGGCGTCTCGCCAATGACGAATTGCGGCACCGGGGCAGGACCTACCGGATGACCCAGCACGGCTTCGCGCGTGACAGCCGCTTTGCGTGGATGGAACGTGGCGAAAGTCGCTGTATCCTGGTGCTCGAAGACAGCGAGACGACGCGCGCGCTCTACCCCTTTGCGTTCCGCCTGACGGCAACCTATGCGCTCGACGAATCCGGTCTCGATCTTTCACTCGTGGTCGCGAACACCGGCAAGGAGATGTTGCCGGCCTCGCTCGGCGGCCATCCCGCTTTCAACTGGCCGCTGCAACCAGGACTGGCGAAGGAGAGTTACGCGCTGAGCTTCGCGAACGCAGAGCCATCCCCCGTCCGCCGTCTCGACGGCGGCTTGCTGCGTCCGGCAACGGAGCCGAGCCCGGTCCAAGGCTCCGTGTTGCCCCTGTCAGAATCCCTGTTCGTCGACGACGCAATCATCTTCGATCGGATTGCGAGCACTTCGGTCCGCTATGCCGCGGAGCAGGGCGCGTCCACCGGGCCGTGGTTGAAAATGTCATGGCGCGGCTTTCGCGAGCTTGGCGTCTGGTCGAAACCGTCGGGCGCGCCGTTCCTCTGCATCGAGCCCTGGCGCGGCTATGCCAGTCCCGCCGGCTTCGACGGCGAATTCACTGACAAGGCGGGCCTGATGCACATCGCGCCCGGGACGGAAGAGCAATTGTCATTTCGGGTTGAGGTTGGATCGTCCTGAGGCCGGACGGCCTTCGCGCATCTCAAGTTCTCAGACCTCGATCCGCGTGAGGTCCTCGCCGAGCACGACAGGACCCGCGTAGTCCCGCCTGACATCCGCGAGCAGCGCATTCAGCATGGAATCATCGGTGCGAGGCCGGTGATGAGTCAGCGCGAGCTTCTTAACGCCGGCCTTGGCCGCGACCTTGCCGACTGTATCGCCGCAGGCGATCGTGAATTTCGCAAGCCGGCGCAGGTGCTCGTTGTCGATCTCCGGCGTGGCGAGAAAGCAGCACTGGACCAGCAGATCGGCCCCCTCAGCCAGTCGTTCGAGACCGGGGCACGGCACCGTATCGCCGGAAATTGCGATGACCTTGCCTTCGGCCTCGAAGCGGTAGCCGAGGCACGTCCAGCGTGCGAGGAAGGCCGGCGACATGTCGAGGCCGTCGCCATGCGAGACGAGTTCGGCACTGATCTTCCAGCGCCCGGTGTCGAGAACGGGGCCCGGTATAATGTCGGTCGCGACGACAGGTTTCCAGCCGCCGAAGCTCGGCTCGCCCTGATCGCGCCAGGTGATGTCCTTGTCGTAGACCTGCGTGACCAGCGTATTGACGAGCCGTTCGGTATCCGGCGGTCCATAGATGCGCAGATCGTCCTTGCGCCCGTGCATCCATGAATTGAGCATCACGTCGTAGAGGTCGCCAATGTGGTCGAAATGGTGATGGGTGAGAAAGACCGTGTTGATGGAGCCGAGCGGCACGCCGGCCTTGTTGAGCTGCACCATGACGCCGCGGCCTGCATCGATCAGGATATTTTCCTCGCCGAGCCTGATCAGCGTTGTCGTCGCCATGCGGCGCGGGTCCGGGCGCGGGCCGCCGGTGCCGAGCAGGATGACTTCCATGGCGCCACCTCCTGGGGCAGACTTTTCGGGCGTTACAGTAGATTTGAAGCGGTTGGCGAGGCAAGCGTCCGTGGGACGGCCGTCAGCCCCCACAACAACCGCTTGTGCGGGGCTCCCGAACATGATGCGCGGGACGAGAAGTGTGGGCCAATTCATACTTAATACGGCCAGATCGTGACCAATGTTGTTTGGGCGCGATAACGCGCCTAGTATTGCAGCAGGCAATTCGAGGGGGCTCGAACAGTCGTGAATGTACGTTCACAGGACGGCGCGCTCGGCGACCTGAGCTTCGAGGTCGGCCCGCAAGCACACAGGACATCCAACATCGTGGCTGATTCCGCAGTCCAGGAATTGCGTGTCGCTGGCCGCGAGCGGCTGATCGTCGTCGAGGACGATCCGGTGACGCGGACGATGCTGGTCGGCTATTTCAGCGAGAACAATTTCGACGTGGTCGGCGCAAGCTCCTGCGCGGAATGCCGCCAGGCGCTGCGGACGCGGACCGATCTCGTCTTCCTCGACGTGCAGCTGCCCGACGGCGACGGTTTCGATCTCGCCAAGGAGATCCAGGCGACCAGCAACGCGGGCATCATCTTCGTGACCCGCCGCGACACCGACGTCGATCGCATCCTCGGCCTCGAGGTCGCGGGCGACCACTACGTCACCAAGCCGATCGATCTGCGCGATCTGCTCGCGCGCGCGCGAAGCGTGCTGCGGCGGCGCTCGATCGACCGCAAGGCGGCGCGCAACCACAATTCGATCGCCTTCGGCGACTGGATCATCGACCTGACGCGGCGCGAGCTGCTCGGCAGCGACGGCAAGCCGGTGGCGCTGACGCGCGCCGAATTCGACCTGCTCGCAGCGCTCGTCGGTGCCGACGGCAGGCCGCTTAGCCGCGACTATCTGATCGAGGTCGTCAGCAATCGCCAGGCCGAGGTCGACATCCGCACCGTCGATGCCTTGGTGGCGAGGCTGCGCCGCAAGCTCGTCGGCAGCGGCACGCCCGTCATCACCACGGTCACCGGGGTCGGCTACAAGCTCGCGCTGAGCGAACGGCTCTAGAGCCGGGCGCAGCACGAAACGGTGCCGGCTGAGCCGTCGGCTTCAGCCACTGAAGCCGACCAGGAACCGAATGGCGAGAAAGGCCGACAGCGCCACGGCGCCGGTCGCGAAGATTGCAAACAAAACTCTCAAACTATTGTGCATGATCTCTATTCAGGTTCGGTTTCAAAGTCCGGTTTCAAAAATGTCGTTCGTCCAATCGCTGCTCGTCTCAAGGCAGGCGACTCTAATTCTATTGGCGTGATGCGACCCGTTTCCACTTGGCTTCGACGCGAGCCTTGATGATGCGGACCCGGGCTTCCTGTGCTGCCCAGTATGCCCTGCTCGCGACCGCCGTGCCTTGACGGTAACGTGCGTAAACGTCCTTCGGCTGTGCCGGTCTGTTTTGATTGTGCGCTGATTTCTGATTGTGCGCCGACTTCGAGACGGTGGGCGCCGGAGTTGGCGCCGGTGCCACATCTGGGACGGCGGCAGCCTGGTTTCCCACATTCGTCGAGTTCATGGCGACAAGACGATTGCGGGCGCGATTACAGTAGACCTGGGAGCGCGGCGTCATGGACTCCTCGTCATGACCGGCTCGATATTTCATCAGGGCGCGGCAAAGGTCCCCGCCTGCCAGGCGCCATGCGCGGCTCAGATAGAGAACGCCATAGTGGATGTTGATATCGGGCTCTGCGAGCTCTGCGTTATGTCCCCGAAATCCGAGCATCGCTGCCGTTTCGGGTCGAATTTGCATGAGGCCGATCTCGCCGACGGCGCCAATGGTGCCCGGATTGTATCCGCTTTCAACGAAGACGACGGCCTCCGCGATGTCGGCGGGCAGATCGGTCCTAGCCGTTTCTCTTTCGATAATTTTTCGAATCGCCGCCCGCGAGGCCGGCGTCTCTCCAGCGCCGAGATCTGCATCGTGACCGCCAGCCGCCAACGCCGGTTCCGCGGCGTTCAGAGCGCTGCCCTGAGCGTGCACGGAGGTGGATGCCAACCAAAGCACAGCGATCGCAACGTGTGTCCACGCCGCGCGGGCATTGATGTGTGTTCGATCCCGCAGCATGGACATGTATTATATCTTTCGAGTTAACAACCGATTTTCTGGCGGCCTGGCTCGGACGGCGCGACCGGCCGGCGGCGCAATGAAGCTATCGCGACCGCGAGCTCTGGTCGGTTGATGTGCTTGGCGCAGCCCCGGCCAATTTGTCGTCGACCGCATAGAGCGTGCAGGCGGGCGACCATTTTGTGCAGGCGCCAAGTGAATCGCGCTGGGCGTCGTCGACGGTTGCCCGCCCCGAGCGCCAGCCGTAACCGCCGTTCGGCGACACCGCAAAAGCCTTGTGCGGCACCGTGCTGGCGAGATAGCGCGCGAACTCGGCACGCGCGGCCTCGCTGAGCTGGCCCGGCGGCGCGAGCGGATCGGGCGGGCTCAGGATATCGTGGCCGAGACCTCGCTCGCGCAGGAAGGCGTCGAGATATGGCGTGCATTGCGGACGGCTCACCACCGAATAGAGATAGTGGCCGTCGTCGCCGTAGGGCGGCGCTGCGACGAATTTCGCGTTGCCGCCATTGGCGCGAAATCCGTCATGGAGGCGGCGCGCGAGGTCGGGACCGAAGTACGAATCGTTGGCGGCGTAGACCCACAGCATCGGCGCACGCGAGGTTTTGCCGAACGTGGCGAAGGCCTGCACCAGCCCGTTCGGATTGCAGACGTCGTCATCGTCGCGCGAGCCGCGCCCGCCGGCAAAGCTGATCGCGGCGGCGAGACCCGCTGGCGCCTGCGCGGTCAAGGCGACAGTGGCGAACCCGCCGGCGGAATGGCCGGCCGCGATCATGCCCGAGGTGGTGACGTCGGCCCTGCGCACCATCGCCTCGATCGCCGCGCGCAAATCCGCCACCGCGACCGCCGCCGCCGGCAGATAAGCGGCATTGGCGCAGCCGCCGACGCTGTCGACGCGCCCGCCGGGCGAGGTGCCGTAGCCGCGCCGCATCACGATCAGCGCGGCGAAACCGCGCCGGGCATATTCGAGAGCGATGCCGTAATATTTGTGCGCGGACATCGTCGCGCGATCGTCGAAACTGCGCGGCGAGCCGTGGCTGAGCAGCGCGAGCGGATAGCGCTTGGTCCCGGCTGGCCGGACGAGGAACGCCTCCAGGCCCTGCGGTCCGGCCTCGGCCATCGGGATACGCAAATCCTCGGTGTAGAACTCCGCGGCCATTGCATCGGGCACGATGCCAGCCGTCGCAAACCAGGCCATCAGAACAACCAAGAGCCTCTGAAACAGCGTCATGCCCCGACTCGAAAAGCCCCGATCAAAAGACCATAGCATGATCTCAGGAACGGCCGCCCCATCGCGGGTGTTGTGCTCTTGGCGGGGGCTTGGCCGATGCTATGGTATCGCGCAATTCTACGACAGGACGAGGTATATCCAGTGGCTGATGTTCATCCCGCGGCGGGCAAGCAGGCCTCGCCGGACGCGCTCACCAACGTTCCGCGGCTGGTGACGGCCTATTTCGCCGGCAAGCCTGATGTCGCCGATCCCGCGCAGCGGGTGGCGTTCGGCACCTCCGGCCATCGCGGCACCTCGTTCAAAACCAGCTTCAACGAGGGCCATATCCTCGCGACGACGCAGGCAATCTGTGATTACCGACGTGAAAAGGGGCTGACCGGTCCGCTCTTTATCGGCATCGACACCCATGCGCTGGCCGAGCCGGCGCTGGTCAGCGCCGTCGAGGTGTTCGCGGCCAACGGCGTCGACATCATGATCGACAAGGACGGCGGCTACACGCCGACGCCGGTGATCTCGCATGCGATCCTGACCTACAACAAGGGCCGCACCTCCGGCCTTGCCGACGGCGTCGTCGTCACGCCTTCGCACAATCCGCCCGAGGACGGCGGCTACAAATACAATCCGCCGCATGGTGGACCGGCCGACACCGACGCGACCTCCGTGATCGAGAAGCGCGCCAATGCCTATCTCGCCGACGGCCTCAAAGGCGTGAACCGCATCGACTACGCCAGGGCACGCAAAGCCGCGAACGTCCACGCCTATGACTTCGTCACACCCTATGTCGCCGATCTCGGCAACGTGGTCGATCTCGACCTGGTCAAATCCGCCGGCGTGAATATCGGCATCGATCCGCTCGGCGGCGCCGCCGTGCATTACTGGCATCCGATCATCGAGCGCTACGGCCTGAAGGCAACCGTGGTGAACGAGGCGATCGACCCGACGTTCCGTTTTATGACGGTGGACTGGGACGGCAAGATCCGCATGGACTGCTCCTCGCCTTATGCGATGGCGAGCCTGATCGCGATGCGCGACCGCTTCGACGTCGCCTTTGCCAACGACACTGACGCCGACCGCCACGGCATCGTGACGCGCACCGGCGGCCTGATGAATCCGAACCATTATCTCGCGACCGCGATCTACTATCTGTTCGCGCACCGCCCGAACTGGGGCAAGGGCGCCGCGATCGGCAAGACCGTGGTGTCGAGCTCGATCATCGACCGCGTCGCGAAAAAACTCGGCCGCAAGCTCGTTGAGACGCCGGTCGGCTTCAAATGGTTCGTCGATGGCCTGCTCACGGGCGGCTTCGGCTTTGGCGGCGAGGAGAGTGCAGGCGCCTCGTTCCTGCGCCGCGACGGCACGGTGTGGACGACCGACAAGGACGGCATCATCCTCGGCCTGCTCGCGGCCGAGATCATGGCCAAGACCGGCCGCGATCCGAGCCAGCTCTTCAACGACCTCACTGCCGAGTTCGGCGTGCCCCATTACGCGCGCATCGACGTCGCCGCCACCACGCCGCAGAAAAACATCCTGAAGTCCGTCACGCCCGAGCAGCTCGGCCTGAAGGATCTCGCCGGCGATCCCGTCCGCGCCACCCTGAGCAAGGCGTCCGGCAACGGCCAGCCGTTCGGCGGCATCAAGGTCGAGACCGATTTCGGCTGGTTCGCCGCAAGGCCGTCAGGCACCGAGGACGTCTACAAGATCTACGCGGAGAGTTTTCGCAGCCCCGAGCACCTGAAGGCGATTCAGCAGGAGGCTCAGACAGGGTTGGCGAAGGTGTTCGGGGCGTAGTCGTCGAGCCAAAGCGCCGCTGCCACTGCTCCCCCGGGGGGGAGACTCGCCGCATCAACAGGTGTCATCACCCGCGAAAGCGGGTGATCCAGTACGCCGTGGCGCCAGTTGAGTAAACCAACAACCGCCGCGGAGTACTGGATTCCCCGCTTTCGCGGGGAATGACAGCGGAACAGATTTGTATACACGATGCGAGATAAAGGTATTATAATACGCCTCCCATCCGCCCTTGAACGATTCCATTCCTCCGCTATTGTATACATAACGTATCCACAAGCCTTGGGAGTGAACCGGTGACAAAACCCTTCCCGATGAACGCCTGGTATGCCGCCGCCTGGGACGCCGATGTGAAGCCGGCACTGCTGCCGCGGACGATCTGCGGCAAGCACGTCGTGATGTACCGCAAGGCCGATGGTTCGGTGGCTGCGCTGGAGGATGCCTGCTGGCACCGCCTGGTGCCGCTGTCCAAGGGTAGGCTCGAAGGCGACACCGTCGTCTGCGGCTATCACGGCCTGAAGTACAACGCGCAAGGGCGCTGCACCTTCATGCCCTCGCAAGAGACCATCAACCCGTCGGCCTGCGTGCGCGCCTATCCGGTGGTCGAGCGTCATCGCTACATCTGGCTCTGGATGGGCGATCCCGCGCTGGCGGATCCTGCGCTGGTGCCCGACCTGCACTGGAATCACGACCCCGCCTGGGCCGGCGACGGCAAGACCATCCACGTCAATTGCGACTATCGCCTCGTGCTCGACAACCTCATGGACCTCACCCACGAGACGTTCGTGCACGGCTCTTCCATCGGCAACGAGGCGGTCGCGGAGGCGCCGTTCGACGTCACCCATGGCGAGAAGACGGTCACGGTGACGCGCTGGATGCGCGGCATCGAGGCGCCGCCGTTCTGGGCGAAACAACTCGGCAAGTCCGGCCTCGTCGACCGCTGGCAGATCATCCGTTTCGAAGCGCCCTGCACCATTGCCATCGACGTCGGCGTGGCCCCGACCGGCACCGGCGCGCCGGAAGGCGACCGCTCGCAGGGCGTCAACGGCTTCGTGCTCAACACCATCACGCCCGAGACCGAGAAGACCTGCCACTATTTCTGGGCCTTCGTGCGCAATTATCAGCTCGGTGAGCAGCGCATCACCACCGAGATCCGGGACGGCGTCTCCGGCATTTTCCACGAGGACGAGCTGATCCTCGAGGCGCAGCAGCGCGCGATGGACGAGAACCCGGATCGCATCTTCTACAATCTCAACATCGACGCCGGCGCGATGTGGACGCGCAAGCTGATCGACAAGATGGTGGCAAAGGAAAATCCGCCGCAGCATCTTCAGGCCGCGGAGTAAGCCGACATGGCCGAGCGCGAGGTCGACCGCTCCGTCTCGCAGACCGTGAAGGCGCAGCTCGCGCTGCGCGACCAGCTCCTGTCGGGCTCGTTGCGCCCGGGCGAGCGCATCTCCGAGCTCCAGGCGGTGGAGACCACCGGCGCCTCGCGCACCCCGGTGCGCATGGCGCTGGTGCGGCTGGAGGAGGAGGGCCTCTTGGAGGCGATTCCCTCCGGCGGCTTCATGGTGAAGGCGTTCTCCGAGCGCGACATCTCTGATTCCATCGAGCTGCGCGGAACGCTCGAAGGGCTCGCCGCGCGCTTTGCCGCCGAGCGCGGCGTCTCCGCGCGCGAGCTCGAGCCGCTGAAGGAGTGCCTCGCCGCGATCGACGAGTTGTTGCGCCAGGTCCCGATCTCGGTGGATGCGTTCTCGTCCTATGTCACTTTGAACGCGCGCTTCCACGCCCTGCTCACCGAATTGTCGCGAAGCCCGCCGCTGATCCGGCAGATCGACCGCGCCTCGTCGCTGCCGTTTGCGTCCCCGAGCGGTTTCGTGATGGCGCAGTCGGCGCTGCCCGAGGCACAGCAAATCCTGATCATCGGGCAGGAGCACCACCGCGTCGTGATCGACGCCATCGAGAACCGCGAAGGCGCCCGCGCCGAAGCGGTCATGCGCGAGCATGCGCGGCTCGCGGTGCGCAATTTGCGGCTCGCACTGCGCAACCGGACCCATCTCGACCTCTTGCCGGCGCTCGCGCTGATCAGGTCCGCAACCGATTGAGGGGAGTGCCATGCGCTTCATCGAAACCTGGATTCCGGCGACGCTCGTCTCGATACGCGATCTCGCACCCGGCATCCGCGAATTCCTGATCCGGCCCGACCAGTTCGACGGCACGGCCTATCCGGTCGGCAGCCACATCAATATCAGCGTTACCATCGACGGGCAGCCCGAGACGCGGTCCTATTCGCTGGTCGGGGAAGCCTCGTCCCAGGGTCTAAGGATCGCCGTGCGCCGCGCCCAGGACTCGCGTGGCGGCTCGCGCTATATGTGGTCGTTACGGCCGGGCGCGCGGCTCGACATCACGACGCCCGCCTCGCTGCTCGCCGTCGATTGGGCACGCCAAAACTACTGCCTGATCGCCGGCGGCATCGGCATCACCCCGATCCTCGGTGCCGCGCAGGCGCTGGCCCGGCGCGGCACCGATGTCACGCTGCATTACGCGGTGCGCTCGCGCACCGAGGCCGCCTATCTTGACGATCTCGCCGCAACGCTGGGTGATCGCCTGGTCGTTCACGCCAGCGATGAGGGCAAGCGGCTCGATCTCGACGCCCTGTTCGCCTCGGTGCCCAAAGACACGCTGGCGCTGTTCTGCGGCCCGATGCGGATGCTGGATGCCGCGCGCCACGCCTGGATCGGCGCCGGCCATCCGCTTCCCGATCTCCGCTACGAGACGTTCGGTTCGAGCGGCACGCTGCCGACCGAGACATTTCGCGTGCGCCTGAAGGGCTCCGATGTCGAGCTGGAGATCCCGCGCGAGCGCTCGATGCTTGATGTCCTCAACGCCAGCGGCCACGACGTGATGTACGACTGCAAGCGCGGCGAATGCGGCCTGTGCGCCATCGACGTGGTCGCCATCGACGGCGAGATCGACCATCGCGACGTCTTCTTCAGCGACCATCAGAAGCAAAGCAACCAGAAGATCTGCGCCTGCGTTTCCCGCGCGCGGGGCACCATCACGGTGGACACGCTGCTGCGGGCGGATCCGGTCTGAGGTGAGGTCGTCATGCCCGGGCTTGTCCCGCCTGCGCGGTCGGAGCCGCTTCGGCGAGGCGAAGGCCCGGGCATCCACGTTCTTCGTGCGATGTCGTAGGTGTGGATGGACAGGCCCGGCCGTGACGCCGTGAATGCTTTGGTGGCTACGCCGCGTAGGTTGCCCGCAACTTCTTCGGATCAAGCAGCGCCAGAACGCCATCCGCCGACACCGGCCGGCTGATGAGATAACCCTGCACCTCGTCGCAACCGATCTGGCGCAGATATTCGAGCTGGTCGGCGGTCTCGACGCCTTCGGCGACCACGCCGATGCGCAGGTCGCGCGCGAGCCCAATCACCGATTTCACGATCGCGGCGCAGTCGGGCTGCACCAGCATGTCGCGGATGAAGGACTGGTCGATCTTGATGCGGCTGAACGGCAGCTTGCGCAGGTAAGTCAGCGAGGAGAAGCCGGTGCCGAAATCGTCGAGCGCCACGGTGACGCCGAGCTCCAGCAGCGCGTTCAGGACCGACGCGGCCGAGGCGTATTTCGACAGCAGCATCGATTCCGTGATCTCGATCTCGAGCCGGTGCGGGGCGATCTTCGCGTCCGCGAGCGCCTGCACGATGATCTGGAGGAGGCCGTTGTTGTGAAACTGCGCGGCCGAGAAATTTACGGCGACCCTGATCTCTTCGGGCCACTCGGCAACCGTCGCGCAGGCGCGGCGGACGACCCATTCGCCGATCTCGTGGATCAAGCCGGTTTGCTCGGCGATCGGTATGAATTCGCTCGGCGGCACCAGTCCGCGCTGGGGATGCTGCCAGCGCAGCAGCGCCTCGAAGCCGGTGATGCGGTTGCCGCCGAGGTCGAGGAACGGCTGGAACACCAGGAACAGCTCGTCCCTGGCGATGGCGCCTTCCAGATCCGATTGCAGCGCCTTGCGGTCGCGTGACGAGCGGTCGTCGACCTCCTCGAAGAAACACACCGTGCCGGGTCCGGCCTTCTTGGCGCGGTAGAGCGCGGTGTCGGCGTTCTTCATGATGTCGAGTTGCGTGCTGCCGTCGCGCGGCGCCAGCACGATGCCGACGCTGGTCGCGCCGACGATCTGGCGGCCCTCGATCTGGAACGGTTCATCGAAGGCCGCGACGAAGCGCTCGGCGATCTCGAGCGCATCCTCCGGCCGCGCCCGATTGGCCATCACCAGCGCGAACTCGTCGCCGCCGATGCGTGCGACATGCTCGGCCGCGCGGGTGCAGCGTTGCAGGCGGCTCGCGATCTGGACCAGAAACTCGTCGCCGGCGGGATGGCCGAACTTGTCGTTGACCTCCTTGAAACGATCGAGATCGAGCAGAAGCACCGCGAATTCCTCGCCGGACAGAGCGAGCCGCTTCAAGGCTGCATCGAGCGTTTCGTTGAACGCGACGCGATTGGGCAGATGGGTCAGCGAGTCCTGCCGCACCGTACGCTCGGCCTCGATCTGCCGCATCACGCGCCGCGCGAACACGAATGAATTGACGAACACGCCGCGCAACAACACGCTTCCGTAGACCACGACGAGAAAGGCGATCAGCAGGAAGGCGAGGTCGCCGTTCCTGCCGAGGCAGATGGCGATCCCCAGGAAGATGGGCGCCGTGAATGCGATGGCCGCGATCGGGATCGTGGCGAAAGCAAGCGCGCCGCCGGCCAGCATTCCCGAGCAGAGGCAGGTGATGACGAGCTGTCCGCCGGTCGAGGCGCCTGCAAAGAACGCGGCCGGGACGATGCCCCAGGCGGCGCCGAGGAGAAAGGCATTGCGAACGAGCCGGTGCATGGCGCGGCGCGAGACGAATTGCGGCTTGGTGATGCGGCGCGCGGCGTGGGATTGCAGACCGAACCCGATGGCGGCGCCGGCCAGGGCGAAGGCCCAGATCAGCACGAACATCCGGTCGGGCGATTGCCACAGCGCGATCGCCAGCACCGCGGCGTTGCAGGCATTGGCCAGCATGATGCCGACAGAATAGCCGAGCACCAGCGACATCTGTTCGGCGCGGATATGGCCGGTGACGGCTTCGTCGGTTACGGGACCGCCAAAGGCCGACAGATCGCCGGCGAACAGCCGCGCGAAATAGCTGGTCGTTTCAGTCTGCATTCCAGAGCCTGCAGCATGGGCCGCCTGTCCGGCCCGGTCCGGAAAATTCGCTGCAAACCTTTGACGAACTATGAATTATCCGAGCTTGCGACGATCACCGCGACCACTTCTGCGTGTTCGTGAGGTCGTATCGACAACAAATCGATACAAATGCGGCGCCTCGCGTTACGGCTGTAACGGCAGCCCGGTGTTCGCCAACAATTCCACTGTCATGCCCCTCCTTGTGCGCACTTGCACACTGGGGCGGGGCATCCAGTACGCCGCAGCCTATCAGATCAATCACACCTGTCTCGGAGTACTGGATCGCCCGGTCAAGCCGGGCGATGACAGCTGTGCTTTAGGCATCACCGCCCCAACTGCTTCGGATCGTAGTAGAACCGTTCTTCGATCAACTGATCGCCCGGCCACGTCTGCCATGCGATCTCATCCAACGTTCGGATGATGCCTTCGGCATTGGTGAAGCTGAATCTCCAGCGCGTCGCGACATGATCGCCTTCGATCAGGCTCGGCCCGATGCGCACCGCCTTGACCTCTTTGAAGGCTGCCAGCACGCCGCGCTCCTTGGCGGCGAGCTTGTCGCGTCCGACCACGGGGTCGCCCTGGTTTTCATAGGTGGCGGCGTCCGGGGTGTAGTAGTCGAGGATCGCCCCGACGAAATCCCCGTCCTCCAATCGTTTGGCAAAAGCTTCGACGACATCACGGCTCGGCATGGTGCACCTCACGAATAAAACCGACTGTTGGTCGGTAAATACCGACCGACGGTCGAAAAGTCAACTGGCTGTCCTCGTCCATTTCGACTACAGCAGACCCATGGCGAAACAGGCGGAGCGGCGGGCTGCGACATCGGAGGCGATCCTGACGGCGGCGCGCCGCCTGTTCGGGACGCAAGGCTTTGTCGCGACGACGATGGACGAGATCGCCGAAGCCGCCCACGTCGCCAAGGGCGCGGTCTACCATCACTTCAAGACCAAGGAGACGGTGTTCGAAGCGGTGTTCGACCAAGTCTCGCGCGACCTCGTCGCGGAGATCGACAGCACGGCCCGTGCCGAGAAGGACGTGCTTGCCGCGATGGTCGCCGGCACCCAGCATTATTTCGCCGCAACCGCCAAGGGCCCGACTGGCCAGATCATTCTGCGCGACGGCCCGGCGGTGCTCGGCTGGGAGCGCTGGCGCGAGATCGACGCCAAACATTTCGGGGGCAAGCTGCCGCGCGCGATCGCGGCGGCGATGGAGGCCGGCCTGATCGCGCGGCAGCCGGTCGAGCCGCTGGCCCGGCTGCTGCTCGGGGCGGTGACGGAGGCCGCGGTCGCCTGCGCCGGACGCGCCGATATCGCAAGGGCGGGTGCGGAATATGCCCGTGCGTTCAGGTCGCTGGTCGAGGCGCTGCGCGTGGCTGCATGATCGTGCTAAGTGATGATTGGAAACGCCCCCACCAACAAAAAGAACAGTAGCGCATGAAAGCAACTTCCTCCGTGACGCCCTCCGACCCCGAGTTCGACTACGTCATCGTGGGTGCCGGCTCCGCCGGCTGCGTGCTCGCCAACCGGCTGTCGGCGAACGGCAAGCACAGCGTGCTGCTGCTCGAGGCAGGCCCGAAGGATTCCAATATCTGGATCCATGTGCCGCTCGGCTACGGCAAGCTGTTCAAGGAAAAGACCGTCAACTGGATGTACCAGACCGAACCGGAGCCTGAGCTGAAGGGCCGTCAGGTGTTCCAGCCGCGCGGCAAGACGCTGGGCGGATCAAGCTCGATCAACGGCCTGCTCTATGTCCGCGGTCAGCACGAGGATTACGACAGATGGCGTCAGCGCGGCAACGCCGGCTGGGGCTATGACGACGTGCTGCCCTATTTCAAGAAGGCCGAGAACCAGTCGCGCGGCGCCGATCAATACCACGGCAGCGGCGGCCCGCTGCCGGTATCCAACATGGTGGTGACCGACCCGCTGTCGAAGGCCTTCATCGATGCTGCGGTCGAGACCGGTCTGCCCTACAATCCTGATTTCAACGGCGCGACCCAGGAAGGCGTCGGCCTGTTCCAGACCACGACGCGCAACGGCCGCCGCGCCTCGACGGCGGTGGCCTATCTCGGGCCCGCCAAGGCCCGTCGCAATCTCAAGATCGAAACTGGCGCGCTTGGCCAGCGCGTGCTGTTCGAGGGCCGCCGCGCGATCGGCGTTGAATACCGTCAGGGCGCCACATTGCGCCGCGCCCGTGCGCGCAAGGAGGTCGTGCTGTCGAGCGGCGCCTACAACTCGCCGCAGCTGCTCCAGCTCTCCGGCGTCGGACCCGCCGACCTCCTGCGCAAGCACGGCATCGACGTCGTGCTGGACGCGCCGGGCGTCGGGCACGATCTCCAGGATCACATGCAGGTCCGCATCGTGATGCGCTGCTCGCAGAAGATCACGCTGAACGACACCGTCAATCATCCGCTCCGCCGCACCATGGCTGGCGCGCGCTATGCGCTGTTCCGCAAAGGCTGGCTGACGATCGCGGCCGGCACGGCGGGCGCGTTCTTCAAGACCAGTCCGCGGCTGGCCTCACCGGACATCCAGGTCCATTTCCTGCCGTTCTCGACCGACAAGATGGGCGAGAAGCTTCATGCTTTCTCCGGCTTCACGGCGTCGGTGTGCCAGCTCCGTCCCGAAAGCCGCGGGTCCTTGCGCATCAAGAGCGCTGACCCGACAGTGCCGCCGGAGATCCGCATCAACTACATGTCGACCGAGACCGACCGCACCACCAACGTGGAAGGCCTGAAGGTCCTGCGCAAGATATTGCATGCACCGGCGCTGAAGCCGTTCGTGGTCGACGAGTACGATCCCGGAGCGAAGGTGTCCACGGATGCCGAGCTGCTGGACTATTGCCGTGAGCGGGGCAGCACCATCTACCATCCGACCTCGACCTGTCGTATGGGGAGTGATGCGCTCGCGGTGGTCGATCAGCGGCTGAAGGTGAGGGGCCTCGAAGGCCTCCGAATCGTCGACGGCTCGATCATGCCCGATCTCGTGTCGGGGAACACCAACGCGCCGATCATCATGATCGCCGAAAAGGCGTCCGACATGATATTGGAGGATGCGCGGTAAACTCGCGTCTTGAGAGGATTTGGGCTTGGCTACGCGATTCAAGATCGGCACACGCAAGAGCGCGATGGCGCTGGCACAGACGGAAGAGATCGCGCGCCGCCTGACCGCCGTCATGCCCGATCTCGACGTCGAGATCGTCAAGTTCGACACCACGGGCGATCTCGACCAGACCAGCAAGCTGTTGCCCCATGGCGGCAAGGGCGGTGCCTTCGTGGCGCAGATCCGCGCCGCGGTGCTGTCGGGCGAACTCCAGGCGGCGATGCATTCGCTGAAGGACATGCCCGGCAACGAAGACACGCCCGGCCTCGTGATCGGCGCCACGCTCTCGCGCGATCCTCCCAACGACGCGCTGGTGCTGCGTGACGGCGTGACGCTGGAGGCGTTGCGCCAATCTCGTGGCAAGGGTTTCAAGATCGGCACCAACGCCGTCCGCCGCGCCGCCTATGCGCGGCGGTTGTTTCCGGACGTGGAGATCATCCACTTCCGCGGCGCCGCGGACACGCGCGTGCGAAAACTCGACAATGGCGAGAAGCAGCGCCTGCCGGATGGCGGCGCGGTGGGGCCTGCGGATGCGCTCATCATGGCGCGGTCCGGCCTCGACCGCGTCGGCCTTTCACAGCGCATCGCCTACGAGTTTACCGCAGCCGAGATGCTGCCGGCAGCGGGGCAGGGCATCGTCGCCGTCGAATGCGCCGCGCAGGACTGGCAGACGCGTCGCATCCTCGCATCGATCGACGATCCCGCTGCCCACGCCTGCGCCGATGCAGAGCGCGAGGTGCTGTGGGTGCTGAACGGCCATTGCAATTCGCCGGTGGCGGGCTTTTCGACCATTGCGGGTGATCAGATGTCGCTCACCGCGTCCGTGCTCGATCTCTCCGGCAACACCATCATCGAAGCCTTGCGTTCGGGCCCCGCCAATCGCCCAGGCGAACTCGGCCGTGCGGTGGGACTGGATCTGCTGGCCAAGGGCGCCGCGGAGATCATCGAGCGCAGCCGGCCGCGCTAAGTCGGCCGCGAGGCGGGCATCGGTGGATGACGGCATCATGCGCCTGTTTTGCCCGACGGGTCAAATGTTGGCGCGCTCTGATGCGATGACGGCGCACCTGATTTCAGTCCGCCCTAAGTCATTGATCGGGCGTGGCCTCTCTACTGTGCATGGGGCTGTTTTCGCGTTTTTTTGTTTTTCCGCTCCCCAGGCGCAAAATAAATCAGCCCCGAACCCGCTTCAGCATCTGCTCGACATGGGCGATCGGCGTCTCCGGCTGGATGCCGTGGCCGAGATTGAAGATGAACCGCCCTTGCGCGAAATTCGCCAGCGTGTCGTCGACCGCGCGGTCGAGCGCGGCGCCGCCTGTGATCAGCACCAGTGGATCGAGATTGCCCTGAACCGCAACCTTGCTCTGCACGCGCTCGCGGATGAAGGCCGGCTCCGCGGTCCAGTCGATGCTGACGGCGTTGACGCCGGTCGCCTCGACGAACCCGGGCAGTTGCGCACCGGCACCGCGCGGAAAGCCGATGATCTTGGCGTCCGGCACCTTGGCGCGCACGCCTTCGACGATGCGCCGGGTCGGCTCGACCGACCAGCGCGCGAACTCGGAGGGTGGCAGCACGCCGGCCCAGGTGTCGAAGATCTGCAAGGCGTTGGCGCCGGCCGCAAGCTGCGCCAGCAGATATTCGATCGAGTTCTCGACCAGCACGTCGATGATAGCTGCGAACGCCTCCGGATGCCGGTAGGCCATCATCCGCGCCGGGGCCTGGTCGGGCGTACCCTGGCCGGCGACCATGTAGGTCGCCACCGTCCACGGAGCGCCGCAGAAGCCGATCAGCGCGATCTTGGGATCGAGCGCGCTGCGCACGATCTTGAGGGCCTCGAACACCGGCGCGAGCTTGCCGAAATCGGCGTGCTTCGCCAGTGTTGCGACCTTGGCGGGATCATCCAGCGGTTCGAGCCGCGGACCCTCGCCGACCTCGAAGCGCACGGAACGTCCGAGCGCATAGGGGATCACCAGGATGTCGGAGAAGATGATCGCCGCATCGAAGCCGAACCTCCGGATCGGTTGCAGCGTCACCTCGGCGGCAAGCTCCGGGTTGAAGCAGAGATCGAGAAAGCCGCCGGCCTTGGCGCGCACCTCGCGATATTCGGGCAAGTAACGGCCGGCCTGCCGCATCATCCAGATCGGCGGAACGACCTGCCGCGGGCCGGAGAGGACGTCGATGAATGGTTTGGTCGCAGACTGGGGCACGAACGGTCCTGAAGATGGTTAGGGCTCCTGATACACCGCCACGGCCCGAAGCGGAACAGGGGAACCAAGCGCAATTGGGCCGCGTTGACCAGCCAACGGAGGACGAGACCATGGCTGAGACATTCAACCCCGCGCCGCATGACAAGCACGCCGACGATCTGCACGAAGCGCTCGCCGCCGACCGCCACGCCAAGCTCGACGCCGGTCTGAAAGATACCTTCCCGGCGTCCGACCCCGTGAGCGCCGCCCAGCCGACGCCCTCGAAGGCCGATGCGGAGGCCGACAATCCCTCGCTCTGGGACAAGGTTAAGGCGATCTTCAGCTAAGGCGGAGAGCGCCGGATTCCGATAGGTTTGCTAATGCCTTGTTAGCGATGCGCTGATTCCGGCGTCCGTACGACTACGGAAAGCCGGGGACATCACTGCATATTTCTCCCGGTGTTTCAGAGTTCAATAACAGAAGCAGCAGAGTTTCCGGTCATCGGAGAATTCTGCTGCATGAGTGCTGTGACCCAAAGAGCCGGATGGAGCCGCCTGCCGCTGCGGGCGGCTGCGTTCGTCGCGCTGACCTGCGTGGCCATCCTCGGCGTCAGCGGCTGGCGGGAATGGGCGGCCCGCGACGCGGTGCTCAAGGGCGCCGAGGCAGAAATGGCGAACGTTGCGCGCTCGCTGACGCAACATGCCGAGGACAGCCTCGATCTCCTGGATTCAGGCGTCGTCGGCGTCGTCAGCCGGCTGGAGATGGACGGCAGTGAGCCGGCCACGATCGCCAAGCTCCGAAACCTGCTGGAGGCGCGAAAGAAGGCGATAGAGCGCATCCATAGCCTCGCCATCATCGACGAGCGCGGCAACTGGTTGACCTCGCCTGGCACGATCGGCTCGACGCTCAATGACGACGCGTTCTTCCGCTATCACCAGCTCTCGCCGAAACGGGAACCCCATGTCGGCCGCCCCGTGAAGAGCCTGCTCGACGGCGAGTGGGTCGTCACCCTGTCGCGCCGTTTCAACAAGCTGGACGGCAGCTTCGGCGGCGTGGTGCTCGCGACCATCAGCTCGGGATATCTCTCGCATTTCTACGAACAGTTCGAGATCGGCCGCAACAGCTCGGTGGCGCTGACGCACGGCGACGGCCTGATCATCGCGCGTAACCCCAGCAACGACAGGTTCGTCGGTCGCAGCGTTGCCGATACGCCGCTGTTCCGCGATACCGCCTTGCAGCGGCCGGGCGGCGCCTACCATTTCAAGTCGCCGCTCGACGGTGCCGACCGGGTCAGCTTCTTCAAGCGCTCCGGCCGTTATCCGCTGGTCCTGCTCGCCACCGTCGACAAGGCCGAATTGCTGGCGCCCTGGCGTGCTGCGGCGATCTCCCGCATGCTCTACGTGCTCGCGCTGGTCATGCTGATCGCGATCATCGGTGCGGTGCTGGTGCGGCAGCTGCAACGGGGCCAGAGTATGGCGGCCGCGCTGGTCGAGAAGGAAGCGCATTTCCGGCTGCTTGCCGAAGGCTCCAGTGACATGGTGACCCGTATCGGGCTCGACGAGCGGCTGCGCTATGTCTCGCCGTCATCGATTGGCGTCGTTGGCTGGCGCGCCAATCAACTGATCGGTACCCTCGCGCTGGCCGGCATTCATCCGGACGACCGGCCGCAGGTCCAGGCCCTCGTCGACGCCATGAAGCGCGGCGATGCGGAGGAGGCGCGGGTCACCTATCGCAATGTGCACCGGCAGAACTCGGAAGTCTGGCTCGAATCGACCATGCGGGTGACCCGCAAGGAGAATGGCCGCGTCGACGGCGTGGTCGCGATCTCGCGCGACATCACCGAGCAGAAGAAGCTCGAGACCCGGCTCGAAACGCTCGCGATCGAAGACAGCCTCACCGGGCTTGCCAATCGCCGCCGCTTCGATGAACGATTGAAGGAGGAGTGGGCGCGTGCCTATCGCGAGCGCTCCAGCCTCTCTTTGCTGATGATCGACGTCGACCACTTCAAGTCTTACAACGACGACTACGGCCATCCCGCGGGCGATGCCTGCCTCCGGCAGGTGGCCCAGATCATCGCTGCTGAGGCGCAGCGTTCCGGCGATCTTGCGGCGCGTTACGGCGGCGAGGAGTTCGCCATGTTGTTGCCGAACACCGACGCTGCGGGCTGCGCCCTGATCGGCGACCGGATTCGACGGGCAATCCGTGATGCGGGCCTGGTCCACACCAGCAACCATGTGGCTGGCTGCGTCACCGCTTCGCTCGGCGGTGCTGCGTGCCGGCCGGCGCTGGAGCGCACGGCCGGCGTCACCTCGCTGGTCGAGGCCGCCGACCAGGCGCTCTATGCCGCCAAGGAGGCCGGGCGCAACCGGCTGATGATGTCGGGCGAGGTGAGTAACCTTCTTCTCAAGGCGTCCGGTCAGTAAGCCCGCTCAATAATGCGGCGGACGCTCATTGGCGGCTCCCGGCGCATTCGCCTCGGCCTCCTGCAGCCGCTCGCCGAGCTCTGCGATTCTCCGCGTCAGCGCGTCGATCTGCTTCCACTGCGCGGTGATGGTCTGGTTCAGCGTCTCAATCGCGTCGTCCTGATAGGCGAGGCGGGTCTCCAGCGTGTCGATGCGCTCGCCGAGCGTCTTGATCTCATTCGTCACGTGCCGCGTCCTTGTCCCGTTCGCGCAATCCACATTCTTGCAAACCGTGGCCGAGCGCGACACGCTCATCGAACACGAAGCATTCGCCGCGCCAGCGACTCTGAGCCTCCGGCACCTCTTCCAGATATTTGAGAACGCCGCCCTTGAGGTGATAGACCTCGGCAAAGCCGCGCGCGAGCAGGTGTGCGCTCGCCTTCTCGCAGCGGATGCCGCCGGTGCAGAACATCGCGATTCTGCGGTGTCTGGCGGGATCGAGCTGCTCGGCCGCAAAATCTTTGAACTGGCCAAAGCTCCTGATGCCGGGGTCGAGCGCGCCCTCGAACGTCCCCATCGCCACCTCGAAGGCGTTCCTGGTGTCGAGCACCAGCGTATCCGGCGCTTCGATGAGCGCGTTCCATTCGGCCGCATCGACATAGGTGCCGACCTGCCGCGTCGGGTCGGCGCTTTCGTCGCCGAGCGTGACGATCTCCTTCTTCAACCGCACCTTGAGCCGGCCGAATGGCATCGTCTCGGCGGTCGAGAACTTCAATTCGAGATTGTTCAACCTGCCGCCGAACATGTCGCCGTGAGCGAGCTCTTGGGTAAGCGCGTCGATCGCCTCGCCCGCGCCCGCGACCGTGCCGTTGATGCCCTCCTGCGCGAGCAGCACGCTGCCCTTTAGCTCCAGGCCGGCGCAGAACGCGCGCAGCGGCTCGCGCAGCTCGCGGTAATCGGGCAGGGCGGCGAATTGGTAGAAGGCGGCGACCTTGTAAATCATGGCGCCCGTTTAGCAGGCGCGGCTCGCCCGGAAAACCCGCATCGAGCAGCTCTATTCCCGGCGGATGGCAGCCATTTCCCTGGCATGCCAGCATTGCCCCGGCCGGCCGGAATGTGTCATGTAGGCCCGGTTTTTCCGAGATGGCGCGCCATCCGCACCAGACGCCCAATGAGAGCAGAATTCGATGAGAAACTTCCATTTCCCCGGCAGGTCCACGGTCCACGCCACCAACGCGATGGTGGCGACCTCGCATCCGCAGGCGTCGCTTGCCGCGATCGAGGTGCTGCGCGAGGGCGGCACGGCGGTGGACGCGGCCGTCGCGGGTTCGGCCATTCTCGGCGTGATCGAGCCGCAATCGACCGGCATCGGCGGCGACTGCTTTGCGCTGATCCAGCCGCGCGGCGAGGGCAAGATCATCGCCTATAACGGCTCCGGCCGCGCCCCGAAGGCGGCGAACGCCGATTGGTATCTCGAGCGCAAGATCAACTCCGTGCCGCTGACCTCGGCGCATTCGGTCTCGATCCCCGGCGTGATCGACGCCTTTGCAACCGTCTTGCGCGATCACGGCAAGTTCGGCTTCGACCGGCTGCTTCAGCCCGCGATCAAGGCGGCCGAGGAAGGCTACGTCGTCGCCCCCCGCATCGCCTTCGACTGGAAGAACCAGTTCGAGAAGCTGAAGGCCGGCACCAACACGGAGCGGTATCTGCTGCCGCACGGCAAGCCGCCGGTGGCCGGCGACGTCATCCGCCAGGCCGAGCTCGGCAAGACGCTGCGGGCGATCGCCAAGGACGGCCGCGACGCCTTCTACAAGGGCCCGATCGCGGAAGACATGGTGGAGACCCTGCGCGGGATCGGCGGCCTGCACACGATCGACGATTTCGCCGCGCACACCACTGAGACGACGACGCCGATCGGCACCATGTACAAGGGCTATGACGTCTGGCAGTGCCCGCCGAACGGACCCGGCCTCACCATGCTGCTGATGCTGAACATCCTGTCGCGTTTCGACCTGACGAAATACGCGCCGCTCAGCATCGAGCGCTTCCACCTCGAAGCCGAGGCCGCGCGCATCGCCTACATGCATCGCGAGCTGCATGTCGCCGATCCCGAGCATATGCAGATCGAGGTCGCCAGGATCCTCGCCAAGGAATACTGCAACGAGCACATCGACAAGATCCGCATGGACGGCATGCTCGACCTGCCGAACGTCGCGCCGCCGATGAACCCGTCGACCATCTACATCACCGTCGTGGACAAGGACCGCAACGTCTGCTCCTTCATCAACTCGGTTGCGCATTCCTTCGGCTCGGCGATCGTCTCGAACAAGACCGGCATTTTGCTCCAGAACCGCGCCGGCGGCTTCCGCATCCAGCCCGGCCACCCGAATTGCATCGCCGGCGACAAGCGTCCACTGCACACGATCATGCCAAGCCTGCTCACCAAGGGCGGCCGTTCCGTGATGCCGTTCGCGGTGATGGGCGGACAATATCAGCCGGTTGGCCAGACCCATGTGGTGACCAACATTCTCGATTATGGCTGCGACGTGCAGGAGGCGATCGATATGCCGCGCGGCCTGCATTATGAAGGTCAGTACCAGCTCGAGGACAGCGTGCCGGCCGCCATTGTCGAAGGCCTGAAGAAGCTCGGCCACAAGACCACCAGCGTCGTCGGTCCGCTCGGCGGCGCGCAGGCGATCTGGATCGACTGGGACAAGGGCACGCTCACCGGCGGTTCCGATCCGCGCAAAGACGGTTGCGCGCTCGGATACTGACCACCGCGCACGGAGTTCCCCGCGCGAGATCAGGAAAAGTTGACGAAGGGCGACGCGGCATTTGCTGCGTCGCCCTTTCTCGTTCGGAACGGAGCTCATTGCTTCAGGTTAAGGGCCGATGAGCGGTGCAGGCGTGCGCTGCTCTTGCTCGAAGCGGCGGAGGCCCTCCATGTCCGAAAAATCAGGTTCCGGACCGTCCGGATTCGATCGGCGCGCCTTCATGGCCGGCGTTGCCGGCAGCGCGCTGGTCCCCATGACGGCGCGTGCGGCCGCGCAGGATGCGAGCGTGTCGGCCGCCCAGGATCCGGCGCTTCCTGTCGATGTCACGCTGCGGGTCAACGGCAAGGACAAGCGCCTGCGCATCGACGCCCGCACGACGGTGCTCGACGCGCTGCGGGAGCATCTCAAGCTCACCGGCAGCAAAAAGGGCTGCGACCACGGCCAATGTGGTGCCTGCACGGTACTGATCGACGACCGGCGCGTGGTGTCGTGCCTGACGCTCGCGCTCGCGGCCGAGGGGCAGGAGATCACCACGATCGAGGGCCTTGCCACCGACGATCATTTGCATCCGATGCAGCAGGCCTTCGTCGACAACGATGCGTTTCAATGCGGCTATTGTACGCCGGGCCAGATCATGTCCGCCGTGGCCTGCGTCCAGGAGGGGCATGCGGGCAGCGAGGCCGACATCCGCGAATACATGAGCGGCAACATCTGCCGCTGCGCCGCCTATCCCAACATCGTCGCCGCCGTGAAGCAGGCCGCGCCCGAGATCATGAAAGGCTAAGCGCATGCGACCGTTTTCGTATCAAAAGGCAACAGACCCCGACATGGCCGTGCAGGCGCTCAGCGCTGCCGCGGCTGCGAACAATCCGCTGACCAAGGCTACAGCGCAGCCGCTCGCGGGCGGCACCACTCTGATCGATCTGATGAAGCTCGACGTGATGCGGCCCGCCGCGATCGTCGATATCAATCCGCTGGCGCGGGGCTGGTCGGCGATCGAGCCCGGCAGTGACGGCTTGCGGCTCGGCGCGCTCGCGAAGATGTCCGACGTGGCCGCGCATGCCGAGATCCAGCGCCACTATCCGGTGATCGCGAATTCCCTGAAGCTCGCCGCCAGCGCCCAGCTGCGCAACATGGCGACGCTCGGCGGTAACGTGATGCAGCGAACGCGTTGCAGCTATTTCCGCGACGTTTCCTATGAGAATTGCAACAAGCGCAATCCTGGTTCGGGCTGTGCCGCCATGGACGGCGTCAATCGCATGCATGCGGTGCTCGGTACGTCCGATCAGTGCATCGCGACCTATCCCGGCGATTTTGCGCAGGCGCTGATCGCGCTCGATGCGATGGTCGAGATTACCGGCAGGTCCGGAACGCGCAACCTGCCGTTTGCGGATTTGCACAAGGCACCCGGCAGGACGCCCGACATCGAGACCACGCTTCGGCCCGGTGAGCTGATCTCTGCGTTCTCCGTTCCCGGCCGCTGGCCGCGCTCGGTGTATCTCAAGGCGCGCGACCGGCAGTCCTACGAGTTCGCGCTGTCGTCGGCTGCGGTCGCGCTCGACGTGCAGGATGGCACGATCAGGGACGCGCGTGTCGCGCTCGGCGGCGTCGGCACCGTGCCGTGGCGGGCGCGCGAGGCGGAGGCGCTGCTGAAGGGACAGAAATTCGACGACGGTCTGGCGCAGCGTGTGGCCGATGCCGCGTTTGCGGACGCCAGGGGCCGCCAGCACAACAGCTTCAAGATCGCGCTCGGCAAGCGCGTGGTGGCGCGCGCGCTCCAGCAGGCCGTAACGATGGAGATCTGATCATGACCGCTGCAGCTCCCGAGCCGAAAGCGAACATGGGCAAGCCGGTGCCGCGCTATGACGCGGCCGCAAAGGTCACGGGCCGGGCGACATATGCGTCCGACATGCCGCTCGACAATCCAGCTTACGCGTTCCTGGTCACCAGCGCCATCGCCAAGGGCCGCATCGACAGTTTCGATCTCGACGATGCCAAGCGGGTCCGCAGCGTGATCGACATCGTCACGCACGAGAACGCTCCGAAGCTGAAGGAATCGAAACTGTTCAGCAATGGCGGCTATGCCGGCACCACGATCCAGCCGCTGAAATCGGCCGACATCGCCCATGACGGCCAGATCATCGCCGTCGTCATCGCCGAGAGTTACGAGGCGGCGCGCGAGGCCGCCAATCGCGTCAAGGTCAGCTACACGGCCGCGGCGCCGAGTGCGAGCTTCGACTCGCCGGGGACCACCACGGCAGCGGCAAAGGGGCAGAACGCACAGTTCAAGGAAGACCCGGAGGTCGGCGATTTCGCCAAGGCGTTCGACGCGGCCGAGGTCAAGCTCACCGCCTCTTATGAAACGCCGACCCAGCACCACAATCCGATGGAGCTGTTTACGACGAGCTGCGCCTGGATGGGCGACGAGCTCGTCGTCTACGAGGGCAGCCAGTACGTCTACGGCCTGAAGAACGGCGTCGCCGAGCAGCTCGGTATCGACGCCGACAAGGTCCGTGTCGTCAATCCCTATGTCGGCGGCGGCTTTGGTTCGCGCGGCTCGATGACGCCGCGGACCGCCGTCATCGCCGGCATCGCCAAACGCCTGAACCGGCCGATCAAGCTGGTGCCGACGCGCGACCAGGGTTTCACCATCGCGACCCATCGCGCCGAGACGCGCCATGAGATCAGGCTTGGTGCGGGTCGGGACGGCAAGCTGGTGGCTTTGAGGCACGACGGCGCGGAGGTTTCGTCGCGTCCGGATGCCTATTGCGTCGGCGGCACCAAGACGACGACGCGGCTCTATGCCTGCCCGAACGTCGCAAGTCTGGTGTCGATCGTGCGCGCCGACCGCAATACGCCTGGCTTCATGCGCTCGCCGCCGGAGGTGCCGTATCTCTTCGCGCTGGAGAGCGCGATGGACGAGCTCGCTGTGAAGCTGAACATGGACCCCGTCGAGCTCCGCCGCATCAACGACACCACCGTCGAGCCGATCGGCGGCAAGCCCTATACATCGCGGTCATTGATGGCGTGCTTCGACGAGGCCGCGAAGGCGTTCGGCTGGTCGCAGCGCTCGCCGCAGCCGAAATCGATGTCGGACGGCGACTGGCTGGTCGGCTATGGCTGTGCCGCTACCTGCTATCCGACGCAGATGGCGCCCTCTGCCGCGCGCGTCCGCCTCCAGCGCGACGGCCGTACCCGGGTCGAGATCGCCGGTCACGAGATCGGCACCGGTGCGTATACCGTCATCGCCCAGACCGCGGCCGAGCGGCTCGGCGTGCCCTTGGAGAAGGTCGCGGTCTTCCTGGGTGACAGCGATCTGCCGCCGGCGCCCGTTGCCGGCGGTTCGAACTCGACTGCCAGCACCTGCTCGGCGGTGATGATGGTGTGCGACCGCATTCGCCAAAGGCTGTTCAAGGCCGTGATGCCGAGCGAAAGCCTCGCCGACAAGGCCAAGGAGACTGTCGGCATCAGCCAGGCGCCGAGCACGCAGGCGGCGCAGAGCGATCGTCCACTCGATCTCGAGAGGGCCTTCGACGCGCTCGGCGTCGGCATCGTCGAGGAATACGGCGAGTGGAAGCCCGAAGGCGCGCCGCTGGATTCCTTCACGGCCATGCACAGCGGGCACGCGCGGCTCGTCGGTGGCCATCAGATGAAAGACAAGATCGCCTATGCCTTCGGTGCTGAGTTCGTCGAGGTCCGCGTCAACCGCTTTACCCATGAAATCCGCTGCCCCCGGCTGGTGGGAGCGTTTGCGGCGGGCCGCATCATGAATCCGCGCACGGCGCGCAGCCAGCTCATGGGCGGCCTGATCTGGGGCATGTCCTCGGCGCTGCTGGAGGCCACCGAGATCGACGAGCGCAATGCACGCTACGTCAACGATAATCTCGCCGACTATCTCGTGCCCGTGAATGCCGACGTGCCCGGTGTCGAAGTGATCCTGCTCTCCGAGCAGGACGACCGTATCAACCCGGCCGGCGTGAAAGGCCTTGGCGAGCTCGCCAATGTCGGCACCAATGCGGCGATCTGCAATGCGATCTATCACGCCACGGGCCAGCGCATCCGCAAGCTGCCCGTGCGGCTCGAAAATATCGAGGTGTGAGGGGTGGAAACGGCGTCAGCGTTGCGCTAGACACCTTGCGCCTCAAACGGAAGGTCTCTTATGCAGCGTTTACAGCGCATGCTCCTCGCCATCATGTCGGCACTCGCGATCACCGTGATCGCCGGCGTGTCCGATTTCGTTTCCACCACGGCCTCGGCCCAGACCGCAGGGAAGACCATGACAACAGCTTCAGGTTTGCAGATTACCGATAGCGTCGCCGGCACCGGAGCTTCGCCCAAGCCGGGCCAGATCTGCGTGATGCACTACACCGGCTGGCTCTACGAGAACGGCCAGAAGGGCAAGAAATTCGACTCGTCGGTCGACCGCAACGAGCCGTTCGAATTCCCGATCGGCAAGGGCCGCGTCATCGCCGGCTGGGACGAGGGTGTTGCCTCCATGAAGGTCGGCGGCAAGCGCACGCTGATCATTCCGCCGCAGCTCGGCTATGGCGCCCGGGGCGCAGGCGGCGTGATCCCGCCGAACGCGACGCTGATGTTCGACGTGGAATTGCTCGGGGTGAAGTAAGCCCGCAAACAAAAAGACCGGCCTCTCGGCCGGTCTTTTCGCATTCAGTGCGACGCCGTTACTCCGTCGCGCGCTTGGCCGCAGCGGCTGCGCGATCAACCGCGTCCTTCGCGGCGTCCTTGGCGTCGCCCATGGCCTGCTGGCCCTTGCCCTTCACTTCCTGGACTGCACCTTCACCCTTCAGGCGCTCGGATCCAGTGGCTTCACCGACGCCCTGCTTGGCCTTGCCCATTGCCTCGTTTGCGGTGCCCTTGATCTTGTCGGTCGTGCTACCCATGAAACTCTCCTGCGGTTTGCTCGCCAAGACAACGTTCGACGGTTATGAGGGTTCCGATTTTGTTATGGCTCGATGTCGCGGCTTTGGGTTAGTTTGCCGCACACGGAACCAATAGAAAGCAAGTCCCATGACCGGCCATGACCATTCGCATTCCCACCATGACCACGATCACCACGATCGCTGGAAACATGACGGCGTGCGCGTCATTCCCGGCAACCAGCTCGATACCAACGTTCCGTCGACGGCGGGCATGGACCGCGCGGCCGCGATCAATTTCGCGCGCGTCGGTGCGCAGAAATTGTGGGCGGGCACGGTCAGCATCAAGCCCGACGCCAAGACCGGCGCGCATCACCACGGCCATCTCGAAAGCGTGATCTATGTGGTGAAGGGCAAGGCGCGGATGCGCTGGGGCGAGAGCCTGCAATTCACCGCAGAGGCCGGCCCCGGTGACTTCATTTTCGTGCCGCCCTACGTGCCCCATCAGGAGATCAACGCCAGCGCGGACGAGGTGCTGGAATGCGTGCTGGTGCGCAGCGACGGCGAGGCGGTGGCGATCAACCTCGATATCGAGCCGGTCGAGAAGCCCGAGACCGTCCTGTGGGTCGATCCCATTCACCGCGATCCGAACGAGAAGAAGTGAGGATCGCCTGAAAGCCAGCCGGTTCTGTGTGACAGAACCTCGCGGGCAGGGCTCCAAAAAAGATCCGGAAGCCGTGTCGGATCGCCGCTTGGCCGTCCGTCCTTGGGCAGAACCCCGCCCAAGGAGCTCCGATGCCCAGGATGATTTTCCTCAATCTGCCCGTGACCGACCTCAAGCGCGCCACTGCCTTTTACGAGGCGGTCGGTGCGACCAGGAACCCGCAATTCAGCGACGAAACAGCGAGTTGCATGGTCTTTTCCGAGACCATCTACGCGATGCTGACGACCCACGAGAAATTCCGGCAGTTCACGCCGAAGCCGATCTCGGATGCAAAGACCTCAAACCAGGCGCTGTTCTGCCTGTCCGCCGATAGCCGGACCGAGGTCGACGATATCGTCAGCAAGGCCGCGGCTGCAGGCGGGGTGGCCGATCCCAGCCCGAAGGACGAATACAGCTTCATGTACGGCCGCAGCTTCGAGGATCCGGACGGCCACATGTGGGGCGTGAACTGGATGGACATGGCAGCCTTCGCGGCGCAGTCCGACATGGCGAACGCCTGATCTAACCCCACAACAGCAAGAAACCGAAGAGGAGCATTCAAGATGTCCAAGGTCGTTCCCTGCATGTGGTTCAACGGCGATGCCGAGGAAGCCGCGAAGTTCTACGTCTCGCTCGTGCCGAATTCGGCGATCACGCATGTTCAGCGCAACGTTTCAGATGGCCCGTCCGGCAAGGAAGGCTCCGTGCTCGTCGTCGAATTCTCGGTGGCGGGACAGCCTTTGGTCGCGCTCAACGGCGGCATGAAAATGGAATACACCCACGCGATCTCGCTGATGATCCATTGCGACGATCAGGCCCAGGTCGACAGCGTCTGGAATGCGTTCCTGGCCCATGGCGGCAAGGAAGAGCAGTGCGGCTGGCTCAGGGATCGCTGGGGCGTGGCCTGGCAGGTGGTGCCGAAGGTGATGTTCGAATTCCTCTCCAGCCCCGACAAGGCGGCTGCCGCACGCGCGATGCAGGCCATGATGAAGATGGTGAAACTGGACGTGGAGGCGCTGCGGCGGGCGTTCGATGGCAAGTCGGCGGCGTGAAGGGCGTCCCCTTGCCACATCCTCACTGTCATCGCCCGGCTTGACCGGGCCATCCAGTACGCCGAGACGGTCGTTGGTCAATCGATAGGCCGCGGCGTACTGGATGCCCCGGTCGAGCCGGGGCATGACAGCGGAATATGAGCGAAGGCCTGCCGCTAATAATTGATCCGCAGCCCCACGCCGCCATGGATGGTGTTACCCACCGGCTGCGGGCCGAGCGTGCCGTTGGCGAACAGGTCGACGATCCAGCCCTTCTGCACGCGGAAGCCGAGCCGGCCGCCATATTCGAACCAGCCCTGGTTACCCATGGTCGGCACCACCATGCCGTCACCGGTCACGGTGGCGACGATGCCGCTATGGCTGGCGAATGACTGCACCCAGCCACCATTGATGTTGGCCTCGATACTGCTGCCGTAGAGATGCGTCCACTGGCCGCCGATCTTGACCAGGCTGGTGCGGTCGGTGCCGGTCGCGATGCTGGCGTCGAACGGATTGAACGCCACTGCGCTGTCGGTATAGCCCGAGACACGCTGCCAGAGCTGCCAGACCTCGATCGAGGCGGCGACCTCGTCCCGGGGCGACACGCGGCTCATCCAGCCGGCGCGGCCATAAACGGCGTAGTTCGCGGCGTTGGTCGAACTCGTGACGTTCACCGGGCCGAGGCTGGTGTTGTAGCTGCGGGTGTAGCGCGCCTTCTCCCACGGCGTCAGGATCGTGCCGACGTCGAAGAACGGGCGCGACGAGCCCCAGTCGGTGAAATCATAGCGCAGCGCGAACGCGGCGATGGGAGCGCTTGTGATGTTGTAGCCGCCCTCGCTGTACTGCGTGTAGGCGATGCCGGCGAGCAGCGACAGATTGTTGGTCAGCTCCTTGCGGCCGTGGATTCCGGCCGAGAACGAGCCTGCGGAGCCGAACGCGCTGACGCAGTTGCTGCAATTGATCTGCTCGTTGACCCCGAGCAGCACCGTGCCAAGCACCCGGTTGGTGATCATCTGGTTGAAGCGCTGATTGGCAAGGCCGCCGATCGAGCTGCCGCTTGAATCCGCGCCGGTTGGTGTCGGTGTCGGCGTCGGGCTCGGCGAGGATGACGGATAAGGGCTCGGCGACGATGACGGGGTGGGGCTGGGCGAGGGCGAGGGGCTGTAGGTCGGCGTGGGCGAGGGGGAATAGCTCGGCGCCGGGGTGGGCGTCGACCCTCCGCACTCGGACTCGCAAATCGCGGCGGCTGCCGCCGGACGGGCATGGAACGCGACAAACGCAAACGCAGCCACGGCGGTCAGCACGCTCGCCAGGATGAAGCGCCTGAGGCTGGTGAGATTCGCCATCTTCAGCGTCCGCACAGCATGCCGTCGTCATGGATGGCGGGCGTGACGGTCGGCGAGGCCTCCGCATATTGGCTGACCGCGCACAGTCCCGCGCTCGCGGCGCAGGTCGCGGCAAAGGTCCAGGGCGGCGTATTGGTCTTACTGATGGAGATCTTGCCGCCGGTCGAGGTGATGATTGCGGTGTCGCCGGGCTGGGTGAGTTGCACGCATTGCTGGCTCGTCGTGCAGACGCTGGCGGCACCGTCCTGCAGCACGACGACCGAGCGGCCGCGCTGGGACAGGATATCGAGAGTGGTACCGCGCACGCCGATGGTCGCGAGCGGGGTCGTGATCTTGTAGGCGGTCTTCTCGGAATGTCCCGTGACGAAACGGAATGCGCCGGTCGTCATGCGGATCGCGACGTCGCGATAGCTGTGCTCGTCGTTGAAGACGGTGCGGTCGAGCTTGAGCGTGGCGCTCGGACCGAGCGACAGATTGGTGCTGTCGGCCATCACGAAGCGAGCCGCGCTGCCGGCGCCGGTGCGCACGGTCTCGTCCCGCAGCATGCTGTCGCCGACGCTGATCGGCGTCGTGGTCGAGGCCACGCGAACGACTTCATTCTGGATCAAGACGGCTTCACCGACGCGCGTCTGGGCTTGGGCGCAAGGGGCCGCGCACAAGAGGGTCGACAACAGCGTGGAGAAAAGCCAGAAACGCAAATTCATTTCGCAACCGATCGATGTGTCCCTGATCGTACCGGATCACGCGCGCTTGCGATGTGGCGGAATTATCACAAGCAGCGCGAGACCTGCGTTATGCTTAGTGACAGTTGCGGCAGAATGCGTTCAATGAAAACCGCGATCTCTATTATTCTCCGCGGTGACGCAAAATTGCCACGCAAGACATCCCCACAAACGCGACTTGACTTGCCTGCGGTTCCGAAGGTGTCGCGGAGCGCAGTGATTGCTGTCGCGATTTTCCTGGTCGCGCATCTTGCCCTGCTGATTGGCCTGACGACGCCGGAGAAGTTCGTCTTCGACGAAGTGCACTACGTGCCGGCGGCGCGGCAGATGCTGGCACCAGCGGTGTCGCAATCGATGCTCAATCCGATGCATCCACCTTTGGCGAAAGAGCTGATCGCGCTATCGATCGCGGCCTTTGGCGACAGCGCGCTGGGCTGGCGCTATCCCGCGACATTGTTCGGCGCGCTCGCGATCGTCGCGATCTATCTGTGCGGCCTCGCGCTGTTCGCCGCGCAAGGGCCTGCGATCGCCGCCGCGCTGATCGCCGCCTGCAACCAGATGCTGTACGTGCAGGCGCGCGTCGCGATGCTCGACATTTTTGCACTCGGCTTCGGCCTGCTCGCGATTGCCGCCTTCATGCATGGCTTTCGAAAGGATCGTCCCCATGCATTATTCGCGGCTGTCGGCAGCCTGTTCGGCTGTGCGGCCGCCTGCAAATGGAGCGGCCTGTTTCCGCTCGGAATCTGCATCGTCATCGTCGCGGTGATCCGCCTGATGCAGGGCTGGCACACCCTGTTTGCCGACGCGAAGCCGGGGGATTGGTACCGGCCTGATCTCTGGCCCGACTTCAGATTACATCACGTCGTGCTCTGCTTCACCGTCCTGCCCGCGATGACATATCTTGCGGCCTTCGTCCCACTCCACGGCGTGTCGCTGCCGGATCTGGTCGAGGCGCAGCGCCGGATCTTCGCGGACAACACCACCACTGCCATCGCCGGCCACACTTATATGAGCGCCTGGCCGTCATGGCCGCTGCTCGCGCGCCCGGTGTGGTTCCTGTTCGACAAGACCGTGGACGACAATGTCTCCGCGATCGTCTTTCTCGGTAACCCCCTGGTGCTGTGGCCGACGCTGCTCGCGCTCGCCGTCGTGCTGCGCGATTTCGTCGTCGCGCGTCGCCGGGATGCGTTCCTGATCGCGGTCTTCTATTTCGGGTCCTGGCTCGCCTGGGCGTTGCTGCCGCGTACGCTCGCCTTCATCTATTACTATCTGCCGGCTGCGACCGTGGCGTCGCTCGCGCTGGTCTACGTGCTGCGGCGGGACGGTCTACCGGGCTGGCTGTTGTGGGCCTATGTCGGGGTCGTCGCGATCGGCTTTGCCGCCATGCTGCCGATCTCGGCGGCCTTCGTCGGCACATCGATGCAGACCTTCAATCGGCTGATGCTCTTCCAAAGCTGGATATGAAATCGCCGCCCGCCGGGAGAACGGCAGGCGGCGTCTTGATGGGCGACAATTTGGGAATTACTTCGACGCGGTCTTGGTGTCCATGTTCACGACCTGGACGCGGCGGTTGATCGGGTCGGCGCCGTTGGCGGCGTCCTTCAGCTTGGTCTTGCCGTAGCCGACGGTGACGAGATCGGTACCGGTGAGACCGTAGTTCTGCACCAGGTATTTCTTGATGGTGTCGGCCCGCCGCTCGGAGAGCCCCTGATTGTAGGCCTCGGTGCCGACCGCATCGGTGTGGCCGGCGACGACGAAGGTCGAGCCCTTCAACGAGGGATCGGACAGCGCCTTGCCGAGCGCCTGTACCGACGGCACCGACGTCTTGGCGATGTCGGCCGAGTTGTAGTCGAACTGGATCTCCAGATCGATCTTCGGCTTGGTCGCGGCGAGTTCGGCAATCTGCTCGCGCTCGCCCGTCGACAGCGACCGCGTCGAGCGGTTGCGCACGGTGTTCAGGAACGTCGATTCCTTGGCCTGGACCGCCGGATCAACCTGCGGACCTGCGGACAGACCCCGGGTCACGGGCTTCGGCTTCAGTGCATCCAGGATCTGGTTGGTAGAGACATTGCCGTCGCCGGCCATCGCCAGGCCGGCTGTCATCGACAGAATTGCCGAGAGGGTCACCGCCTTCAGTGCAAAAGACTTATTGAAACGGGTCATTGTCGTATCCTCGTTGTGACGCCTGATGGCTATTTGATGCTGCGAGCATAGGGCAGGTTCAAAAGCCCTGGTGTGATCTTGGTCACGGTGGAAACGGGGCCGTCCTGGACCACGGCAGCGTATTTCAAGCGGTTTCGGTTCATAGAGAGCCGACCCGCGGTCCGCTCCGAGGAGGGGCGCCAGCGCGGGAAGAGAAGTGGTCGCACACCTCTCCGGCGATGGTTCGAGCCGTCGCAGTCCTGTCGTGATCCGCATCACTGAGGACCGCCGCGCCGAGGTGCCGCTCGGGCGGCGGGGCCGGTTCACTCCAGGAAACCCATGCTCACCGATTGTCGCAAAGCCGTCGCGTGTTGGCCTGTCTGTGAACAATTTTTCGGCCAGATGGACGCCTAGCAGGGCACAGCCTCCGACAAGCGCAAACGAAGGGAGCCGAGTTCCACCCAGTGCCGAGGCCAAGTGATTATCAGTTCTATCGCAGTGGCCCGCCGGATCGGACCGTGTCCCTGAGCTCCATGCCCATCTATATCGGGGCGGCGATGATCGCGGTGGCGATCCTGCTGTCGACACTGATCACGGGGCTGACCTCCCGCTATGTCGGGCTTCAAGCGCCAACCGACGAGAACATGTGGCTGGTCGATCGTCTCACCGGCAACGTCTATCGCTGCCAGGCGGAGGAGCGCGGCAAGGCCTCGTGCGAACCCGATGTCGCAACAGGCAGCGTCGGCGACCGGTCCAAAGCCCCGAAAGCCGGCCGCTGAGTCCTCCCGTCTTCGCACCGCAGCAAGAAATTGTCTTCTCCACGAAACGTCTTCGCCGGAGAATACGTATCGCGAAGGCCGGCATGACGCCGGTTTCGTTTTACGGAGGAGACTTTTCGATGAAAATCTTGCTCACAGCTGCAGCTTTGGTTGCGTTCGCCGTTTCCCCTGCATCTGCCGCGATGATGGCGTGCACCAGCGAGAATATGATGAAGTCCGCCGCCATGATGGGCGGCACGGCGGATACGCCGGCCAAGACGGCCATGAACAAGGAAATGGCCATGGCCAACACCGACATGAGCAACGGCAAGATGAAAAGCGCCTGCATGCATTACATGAAGGCGCAGAAGGCCATGTCGATGAAGTAAGCGCGCACCGTCCGGCCGCGCTGTCAGCAGATGGCGGCGCGGTTTTTCCTTGTCCGCTCCTGGATCGGCTTCTTGGCTGGATGCGAATCCCGCTACACTGCATTCCGCAATGTCCCGCGCGCCCAAACCGATTCCACTCACCACGACACAGGCCCGGCAAATCTGGCTTCATGCCCAGCGGCTGGACGAGCGCGCGCCGTTCGGTGACGGCGCGCAAGCCGTCTCCGACGCGGTCGCCCATCTCGGCTATGTGCAGATCGACACCATCAACGTGATCGAGCGCTGCCATCATCACATCCTGTTCAGCCGGATCCCGTCCTACCGGCGCGCCGACCTGCGCCATGCCCAGAGCGTCGACAAGAGCGTGTTTGAATATTGGACGCATGCGCTGTCTTACGTGCCGGCCGGCGACTTCCGCTTCTTCCTGCCGGCGATGCGCGAGCACCGCCGCGAGGGGCACAAATGGTTCGCCTCGGTGAAACCTGCCGACATGCGCAAGGTGATGCGGCTGGTGCGCGCCGGCCCGCTGACGATCCGCGACATCGAGGACGACGTGCTCACCGAGAAGGAGCATCTCTGGCAAAGCCGAAAACCCTCGAAGCGGGCATTGCAGCTCGCCTTCTACATGGGTGCCGTGACCGTCAGCGAGCGGCAGGGCATGCTCAAGACTTATGAGCTGATGACGCGCCATTTCGGCTGGGACAAGCTGCCGAGGCCGGCGTCGGCAAAGGACATCACGGTCTATCTGCTCGATCGCGCGCTGCGATCGCAAGGTGTCGTGAGCCTCGATTCGGTCTGCCATCTCAACGCGCCGCGCAAGCCGGCGGTGGCTGCCCTGATCGGCTCGCGCGTCCGCCGTGGCGAGCTCGTGCCTGTCGCCATCGACGGTGCCGGCAAGCAGGAGCACTGGGCAGTGCCGGCTGCGCTCGAGCCGGGCGAGTGCGCGCCGCCGGATCTGGTCCATATCCTGTCGCCGTTCGATCCGCTGATCATCCAGCGCAAGCGCACCAATCTCATTTTCGGTTACAACCATTTGTTCGAGGCCTATGTGCCGAAGGCCAAACGCAAGCTCGGCTATTTCGCGCTGCCCGTGCTGGTCGGCGACGAGATCGTCGCCGCGCTCGATCTGAAGACCGACCGGCAGGCGAAGAAGCTGCTGATGCAGAAATGGACCTGGGTCGGCGAGGGGAAGAAGACCGCGGGGCGCAAGGAGCTCAAACGGAAGATCGAGGAGGAGCTCGATCGCTTTGCGAAGTTTCAATTGGCAGAGTAGTTGTGCGCGGCGCGGATCACCGAGCTCTGTCGTAGCGCAACCTGGTGGCCGGCTGCGCCCCTTGCATTGCTTGCTCCATTGACTCTTTCGCGGCGATGCTCAAAACCCCGGATCAGCCCATAAAAGCAACAACCCGGGGGAAGCCATGAGCCAGACCACGACCTATGCCGGTTCGACCGGCGCAGCCAAGTCGGAAATCGAGACCTCGACGATCCGCGCCATCTCCTGGCGCCTGATCCCGTTCCTGGTGCTGGCCTATTTCTTCTCCTATCTCGACCGCGTCAATCTCGGCTTCGCCGCGCTGACCATGAATGCCGAGCTGAAATTCACGCCGCTGATCTTCTCTTGGGGCGCCGGCATCTTCTTCATCGGCTATTTCATCTTCGAGGTGCCGAGCAATCTGGCGCTGGAGAAGTTCGGCGCCAGCCGCTGGATCGCCCGCATCATGGTGACCTGGGGCATCATCTCGGCGCTGATGGCGCTCACGAGCGGGGTCACGAGCTTCTACGTGCTGCGCTTCCTGCTCGGCGTCGCTGAAGCCGGCTTCTTCCCCGGCATCATCCTCTATCTCACTTATTGGTATCCGGCCGAATATCGCGCCCGCTTCCTCGCGGCCTTCGCCATCGCCGTTCCGGTCTCCACCGTGATCGGCGCGCCGGTCTCTGGCCTGCTGCTCGGCCTCGACGGGGCCATGGGCCTGAAGGGCTGGCAGTGGCTGTTCATCATTGAGGGCATTCCCTCCGTGCTGCTCGGCATCGTCACCTGGTTCTATCTCACCGACAGGCCAGAGAAGGCGGATTGGCTCTCGGCCGAGCAGAAGGCCTGGCTCAAGGCCAAGCTCGATGCCGAGATCGCGGCCAAGCAGGCGGTGAAGCATATGTCGCTCGGCGAGGCGCTGACCTCACCTAAGGTGATCATGCTGAGCCTGGTCTATTTCGGCTTCGTCGGCGCGCTCTATGGCATGCAGTTCTGGCTGCCGCAGATCGTCAAGGCGTTCGGCCTCACCAACGCCCAGACCGGCTTCGTCACCGCGATTCCGTATCTGTTCGGCACCATCGCAATGATCCTGTGGGCGCGGCATTCCGATGCCACGCGCGAGCGCGTGATGCATGTCGGCGCGCCGTTGCTGCTCACCGCCGTCGCTCTCGGCGTCTCCAGTTATCTCACCGACCCCACCCTGACGATGATCGTGCTGACGGTTGCCGCGATCGGCGTGTTCTGCTGCTTCGGCGTGTTCTGGACCCTGCCGACGGCCTGGCTCTCCGGCACGGCGGCGGCCGGCGCCATCGCTCTGATCAACTCGATCGGCAATCTCGCCGGGTTCGGCGGACCGTATCTGATCGGCTGGGTCAAGGAAGCCACCGGGCAGACCTCGACCGGACTGCTCGTGCTCGCGGTGCTGCCGCTGATCGCCGGCATCCTGGTCTTCATCGGTGGCCACGACAGCAAGCACGAGTTCGCCGAACAGGGGCGGTAGCCTCGAAATGTCGCCCTGGCGAAAGCCAGGCCCATTTCCGTGCGGTCCCTCTGGGGCCGCGCCGCGACGCTCTCTTCCAACAGTCCGGGCTTTCCGCCAAGGGCAGCGGGGAGGTTACCACCTCTTAACGATCACGCTTTCCTGATGACTGACGATTATTGACTTTCATCAGTGATTAGTCGACATTCCTCTCATTGCAGCCGAGGGAGTGTCCTCCGATGTTCGTCCGATCCGTTTTATCCAGCTATTCGAGGCTCTTGGCCGGTGTTTCGCTGGCGCTGATGGCTGCCGCCCTCGCTGGGTGCAATGACACCGTCGCTGAAAAGGCCGACCCGCCGCGGCCGGTCCTGGTCGCCACCGCCCACTACGATGCCGAAAAGCCCGAGCGCAGCTTCGTCGGCACCATCAGGCCGCGGATCGAGAGCGATCTGGGCTTTCGGGTCGCGGGCAAGGTCGCCAAGCGTCTGGTCGAAGTTGGCCAGACCGTCGAGATCGGTCAGCCGCTCGCGGTCCTCGATGAGGTCGATCTGAAGCTCCAGGCCGAGCAAGCCGTCGCCGAGCAGACCGCTGCGACCGGCGTGCTGGCCCAGGCCGCCGCCGCCGAGCAGCGCGCCAAGGATTTGAGGGCCAAGGGCTGGACGACCGACGCGCAGCTGGATTCGAGCCGCGCCGCCGCCGACGAGGCCCGTGCCCGTCTGAACCGGGCCGAGCGCTCGGTCGAATTGACCAAGAATTCCCTTTCCTACGCGACGCTCAACGCCGACGCCCGTGGCGTCGTCACCGCAACGCTGATCGAGCCTGGCCAGGTGGTTGCCGCAGGCCAGACCTCGATCCGTGTCGCCCGCTTTGCCGAAAAGGAAGCGGTCGTCGCGATCCCTGAGACGCTGGTCGGACGTGCCAAATCGGGCGCCGCCAGCGTCACTCTTTGGTCGGAGCCGGGCAAAAAGTACACGGCCAAGCTGCGCGAGATCGCGCCCACCGCGGATCCCGCCACGCGCACCTATCTTGCCAAGTTTTCGCTGCCCGAGGCCGACGACAAGGTCTCGCTCGGCATGACCGCGACGCTGACGCTGTCGGACGCCGCCACCGAACGCGTCGCGCGGCTGCCGCTGTCGGCGCTGTTCAACGAAGGCGGCAAGCCGTCCTTCTACGTCGTCGACGACAACGGCGCGGTCACGCTGAAGCCGGTCGTGGTGAAGTCCTACGAGAGCAACGACGTCGTCATCACCGGTGGTGTCGAAGAGGGCGCCAAGATCGTCGCCCTCGGCGTTCAGAAGCTCGATCCGGGCCAGAAGGTACGGGTCGTGTCGTCACTGTCCTTTTAAGTCTCGTTTACGAGTTACGTCGTGTGAGGTGAGTTTCGGCCCAAGCGCAAATGCTGGGGCTGAAGCGGCGAAGCGATCCAGAACCTGCCCAGCCCCCTGGATTGCTTCGCTGCCTCGCGACGACGCGTTCAACAGAGTGGCTGTGGTTTTTTGCAACCGGATCATCTTTGGAGAGTGCGATGAAGCGCTTCAATCTTTCGGCCTGGGCCGTCAGCCATCCGACGCTGATCCTGTTCCTGATGCTCATACTCGGCGTCGCCGGATTCTTCTCCTATCAGAAGCTCGGTCGCGCCGAGGATCCGTTCTTCACGGTGAAGGTGGTCAACGTCTCCGTGCTGTGGCCGGGCGCGACAGCGCAGGAAATGCAGGCGCAGGTCGCCGATCCCATCGAGAAGAAGATCCAGGAGCTGCCCTACTTCGAGAAGGTGCAGACCTATTCCAAGCCCGGATTCACTGCGCTCCAGGTGACCTTCCGCGATTCTACGCCGCCGAAGGACGTGCCGTATCTCTTTTATCTGCTGCGCAAGAAGCTGGTCGACGTGCAGGGCCAGCTGCCCGCAGGGATTCTCGGGCCCGTCGTCAACGACGAGTTCTCCGACGTCGATTCCATCCTCTACATGATGACGGGCGACGGCGCCGACTACGCCCAGCTCAAGAAGGTCTCGGAAGGTTTCCGTCAGCGCCTTCTGAAGGTGCCGGGCGTGACCAAGGTCGACGTTTACGGCAACCAGGATGAGCGCATCTTCGTCGAGTTCAGCCATGCCAAGCTCGCCACGCTCGGCATCACGCCGCAGGCGCTGTTCGATTCGCTCGCCAAGCAGAACAACGTGACGCCGGCCGGCACGGTCGAGACCTCGTCGCAGCGCGTGCCGCTGCGCGTCACCGGTGCGCTCGACGGCGCCAAGGCCGTCGCCGAAACCCCGGTCGAGAGCAACGGTCGCGTGTTCCGCCTCGGCGACATCGCCACCGTCACCCATGGCTATGTCGACCCGCCGAGTTTCGTCGTGCGCCAGGAAGGCAAGGCCGCGATCGGCATCGGCGTCGTCACCGCCAAGGGCGCCAACATCCTCGATCTCGGCAAGGAGGTCGAGAAGGCGACGGCTGAATTCATGAAGGCGGTGCCGCAGGGCGTCGACGTCAAACTGATCGCCGACCAGCCCAAGGTGGTCGAGCACGCGGTCGGCGAGTTCGTACACTCTTTCATGGAAGCCCTCGTCATCGTGCTGTTCGTGTCGTTCCTGGCGCTTGGCTGGCGCACCGGCATCGTGGTCGCATTGTCGGTGCCCCTGGTGCTCGGCATCGTCTTCGTCGTCATGAACACGATGTCGCTCGACCTGCACCGCATCACGCTCGGTGCGCTGATCATCGCGCTCGGCCTGCTGGTGGATGACGCCATCATCGCCGTCGAGATGATGGTGGTGAAGATGGAGCAGGGCTGGGACCGCATGCGTGCGGCGTCCTTTGCCTGGGAATCCACTGCGTTTCCGATGCTCACGGGAACGCTGGTCACGGCCGCTGGCTTCCTCCCCATCGGCTTTGCCAATTCCGCGGTCGGCGAATATGCCGGCAGCATCTTCTGGATCGTGGCGATCGCGCTGGTCGCGTCCTGGTTCGTGGCGGTGATCTTCACGCCCTATATCGGCGTCATGCTGCTGCCCAACATCAAGGTGCACCACAATCACGATCCGCACGCGGTCTACGAGACCCGCATGTATCGGGGCCTGCGCGCCATCGTGCAGTGGTGCGTCGACCACCGCATCACCGTGGTGGTCGCGACCGTCGGCGTCTTCATCGCCTCGATCGTCGGTTTCGGCCACGTCCAGCAGCAGTTCTTCCCGCTGTCCGAGCGTCCCGAGCTGTTCCTCCAGCTTCGCCTGCCCGAGGGCACCGCCTTCAACGTCACCGAAAAGGCGGTGAAGAAGGCCGAGACCATGCTCAAGGACGACAAGGACATCGAGACCTACACGGCCTATGTCGGACAGGGCTCGCCGCGCTTCTGGCTCGGCCTCAATCCGCAGCTTCCGAACGAGGCTTTTGCCGAAATCGTCATCGTCGCAAAGGGGGTCGAGGCGCGCGAGCGCATCAAGGCCAAGCTTGAACACGCCGTTGCCGACGGCGCGCTCAACGAGGCCCGCGTGCGCGTCGACCGCTTCAATTTCGGTCCCCCGGTTGGTTTTCCCGTGCAGTTTCGCGTCATCGGACCCGACGCCAACAAGGTGCGCGAGATCGCCTACCAGGTCCGCGACGTCATGCGGCAGAACAAGAGCGTCAAGGACGTCCAGCTCGATTGGAACGAGCAGTCGCCTTACCTCAAGCTCGTCGTCGACCAGGATCGCGCACGCGCCATGGGCCTGACCCCGCAGGACGTGTCGCAGGCGCTGTCGATGCTGATCTCGGGCTCGCAGGTGACGACCGTGCGCGACGGCATCGAAAAGGTCGGCGTGGTCGCGCGCGCCGTCTCGTCCGAGCGGCTCGACCTCGGCGCCGTCGGCGATCTCACCATCACCTCGCGCAACGGCGTGGCCGTGCCGCTGCAGCAGATCGCCAAGATCGAGTATGCGCACGAGGAACCGATCATGTGGCGGCGTAACCGCGACATGGCGATCACCGTGCGCTCCGACGTCGTCGACGGCGTGCAGGCGCCCGACGTCACCGGCCAGATCGCGCCGAAGCTGAAGGCAATCAAGGACAACCTGGAGCCGGCCTACCGCATCGAGGCGGGCGGCGCGTTCGAGGAATCCGCCAAGGGCAACGCCTCGATCTTCATTCTCTTCCCGCTGATGGTCATGGTGATGCTGACGCTGCTGATGTTCCAGCTGCAGAGCTTCTCGCGCCTGATCCTGGTGTTCCTGACCGCGCCGCTCGGCATTGTCGGCGCCTCCTTCGGGCTCAACATCGCCAACGCCCCGTTCGGCTTCGTGGCCCTGCTCGGCCTGATCGCGCTTGCCGGCATGATCATGCGCAACGCGGTCATCTTGGTGGATCAGATCGAGACCGACGTCTCGCACGGCCTGACCCGCCGCGAGGCGATCGTGGAGGCCACCGTCCGCCGCGCCCGTCCGGTGGTGCTGACGGCGCTTGCCGCCATCCTCGCCATGATCCCGCTGTCGCGCTCGGCGTTCTGGGGGCCGATGGCGATCACCATCATGGGTGGCTTGTTCGTCGCGACCTTCCTGACGCTGCTGTACCTGCCGGGCCTCTACGCCCTCTGGTTCCGCAAGAGCCTGGATGAGGCGGGCACGCCCGAGCAGCCTGCCGCGCCGCAGCATGGGAGCGATGACCAGAACGCAATTCCGCTTGCTGAGGCGGCTGAATAAGTGAAGATGAACTGCTGATTGACGAGTCTGACAGATGACACTGGTTTCGGAACATATCGAAGGCGACACCCGGGAACGCATTCTCGAGGTGGCCGAGAGGCTGTTCCGCCAGATCGGCTATCTCAAGACCACGGTCGGCGACATCGCCAAGGAGCTCAAGATGAGCCCCGCCAACGTCTATCGCTTCTTCGAATCGAAGAAGGCGATCCATCAGGCGGTGGCCCGTTCGCTAATGGGCGAGGTCGAGCTGGAAGCGCAGCGGATCGTGGCCAGGCCCGGTCCGGTACTGCCGCGATTCCGTGAGCTGCTCACCACCATCAATCGCATGAACACCGAGCGCTATGTGGGCGACAATAAGCTGCACGAGATGGTCGAGATCGCGATGCAGGAGGACTGGGACGTCTGCGTCAACCACATGGAGTGCATTGCCGGGGTCATCGGCCAGATGATCGCGCAAGGCGTGGCTTCCGGCGAGTTCGAGGCGCCGGACCTGCAACTGGCTGCGCTGTGCGCCTGCACCGCGATGATGCGCTTTTTCCACCCCCAGATGATCGCCCAGTGCGCTACCAAGCCGGGCCCGACCATCGACCAGATGATCGATTTCGTCATCGCGGGATTGTCCCCGCGCCACTGACGCGGCGGCGGATTTCCTCCTATAAGCAGGCCGACCGCCACGGAATGACGGCTGATGGCGGGCAAGGACGGATCAACAAACTCCGTCATTGCGAGCTTTGCGAAGCAAATCCAGACTGTCTCTGCGGAGGGATTCTGGATTGCTTCGCTGCGCTCGCAATGGCGAGAAGGAAACAGCGCGTGACCGACAAAGACCTGCACTTCTACGAGCCCGCCAAGGGCCACGGCCTCAAGCACGATCCCTTCAACGCCATCGTCGCGCCGCGGCCGATCGGCTGGATTTCGTCGCGCGACACCAACGGCCACGTCAACCTCGCGCCCTACAGCTTCTTCAACGCTTTCTGCTACGTCCCCCCGATCATCGGCTTCTCCTCCACCAACTGGAAGGACACGGTCGAAAACATCCAGCAGACCGGCGAGTTCGTCTGGAACCTCGCCACCATGGACCTGGCCAGGCACATGAACGCGACTGCGGCGCATGTTGGCCCTGAGGTCGACGAGTTCAAAGTTGCGGGCCTCACCGCCGTGCCCGGCAGGCTCGTCAACGTGCCGCGCGTCGGCGAGAGTCCCGTCGCCTTCGAATGCAAGGTGTCCGATATCGTCCGCCTCAAGGGCGCCGACGGCAAGGAAGCCAATGCCTGGCTGACGCTCGGCGAGGTCGTTGCCGTCCACATCGACAAGGCCATGATCAAGGACGGCGTCTACCAGACCGCCGCCGCCCGCCCGATCGTACGCGCCGGCCGCAGCGGGGATTATTTCGAAATCAAGCCGGAAAACATGTTCGAGATGGCGCGGCCGGATTAGACCGGCCGACCGCGAAGCCATCCCCTCCCGGAACTGCCACCACGCCTCGGCCGTTATGGCCCCTGGGCGGCTGCCCGGCCGCGTCAATTCGCGTCTTTCCGCAGGCGAAGTCTTCACCGCCGCCGGCCACTTTCCGCTAAAATGCCCGATCACCGCGCCGATGCATGAGGTCCGCCATGAGCTTCCGCCGCGACACCCTGACCAAGCCGATTTTCTCCTGGGCGCGCGGCGTGCTGCCGGCGATGTCGGACACCGAGCGCGAGGCGCTGGAGGCCGGCGACGTCTGGTGGGACGCCGATCTCTTCACCGGCAACCCCGATTGGTCGAAGCTGCTGAAGGTCCCGCAGGCAACGCTGACCGAAGAGGAGCGGGCCTTCCTCAACGGCCCCGTCGACGAGCTTTGCGCCATGCTCGACGAGTGGAAGATCTTTTGGGAATGGCGCGACCTGCCGCCCGATGTCTGGCACTTCGTCAAGCGCGAAAAATTCTTCGGCATGATCATTCCGAAGGAGTTCGGCGGCCTCGGCTTCTCGCCCTATGCGCATTCGGAAGTGGTGCGCAAGATATCGACCCGCTCGATCGCCGCCGCGGTGACGGTGATGGTGCCGAACTCGTTGGGCCCCGGCGAGCTCCTGATGCACTTCGGCAAGAAGGAGCAGCAGCAGCGCTGGCTGCCGCGTCTTGCCGATGGCCGCGACATTCCCTGCTTCGGCCTCACCAGCCCCGAGGCCGGCTCTGATGCCGCCTCGATGGTCGACACCGGCATCATCTGCAAAGGCACCTTCGAGGGCCAGGAGGTGCTGGGCCTGAAGCTCAACTGGCACAAGCGCTACATCACGCTCGGCCCCGTCGCGACGCTGCTTGGCCTCGCCTTCAAGGCCTATGATCCCGATCATCTCGTCGGCGACCAGGAAGAGCTCGGCATCAGCGTGGCGCTGATCCCGACCAATCTGCCCGGCGTCGAAATCGGCAAACGCCATTTGCCCTCGATGCAGGTCTTCCAGAACGGTCCGAATTGGGGCCGCGACGTTTTCATTCCGCTCGACTACGTCATCGGCGGCCAGGCGCGGCTGGGGCAGGGCTGGAAGATGCTGATGACGGCGCTCGCCGACGGCCGCGGCATCTCGTTGCCGTCGCTCTCCGCCGCCGGCGCCGCCTATGCCGCCCGCACCACCGGCGCCTATGCCCGCATCCGCGAGCAGTTCGGCATCTCCATCTCCAAATTCGAGGGCGTCGAGGAGCCGCTCGCCCGCATTGTCGCCACTGCCTATCAGCTCGACGCGGCGCGACGGCTGACCTGCGCGGCACTGAATACCGGGATCCATCCCGCCGTCATCTCGGGCATCATGAAGCTGCACGCGACCGAGCGGATGCGCACCGCGGTCGACGACGCTATGGACATCCATGGCGGCAAGGCCGTGATCGACGGTCCGCAAAACTATCTCGGCAATCTCCACCGCGCCGTTCCGGTCGGCATCACCGTCGAGGGCGCCAATATCCTCACCCGCAATCTCATCGTGTTCGGACAGGGCGCCATCCGCGCCCATCCCTATCTGCTCGACGAGATGAATGCGCTTGCCGATGCCGATCGCGAGCGCGGGCTCACCGCCTTCGACAAGGTGTTCTGGAAACATGTCGGCCACAGCTTCGAGACACTCTTGCGCGCGTTCGGCCGGAGCTGGAGCTTTGGTGTCTTCGCGCTTGCACCCGATGCGGGTGACGCCAGACCATTCTATCGTCAGCTCTCGCGCTACTCGGCGGCTTTTGCCCTCTGCGCCGATATGGCGCTGTTGACGCTCGGCGGCGCGCTCAAGCGCAAAGAGATGCTGTCGGCGCGCTTCGGCGACATCCTGTCCGAGCTGTATCTGCTCTCTGCCGCGCTGAAGCGCTGGCAGGACGAGGGCCGGCAGAAGGAGGATTTTGCCGCGCTCGAATGGTGCATGGCGACGGGCTTTCGGACCATCGAGAACCGGCTTGCCGAGATTCTCGCCAATCTGCCGAACCGCTTCGTCGCAGGCATCCTCAAATTCGTGGTCCAGCCCTTCGGCGCCCGCGTGCTGGGTCCCTCCGACCGGGTCGTGCATCAATGCGCGAGCCTCGTGCTGGAGCCGTCGGCCGCGCGCGACCGCCTCACGCCCGATCTCGCTTATGTCGACGACGATGGCGGCTTCGCCCGGCTGGAGCGCGCGTTCAACCTGATCGCAGGTACGGACGCCATCGCCAGGCGCATGCGCGCGGCTCATCTGAGCGACTGGAAGGATGCGGTGGCCAAGGGTGTGATCACGCAGGCGGAGGGCGAGCAGCTGGCCGCGGCCCGCGAAGCCGTTACAAAGGTGATCGAGGTCGACGATTTTGCGCCGGAGGCGCTGTCGCCGATTTACAAGAAAACCGGCGACGTGCATCAGTTCTTCCAGGAACTCGGTGAACAGAGGGCGGCGAGCTGATGGCACGACCGGTTTTCATCGTCGACGGCAGTCGGACGCCGTTTTTGAAGGCGCGTTCGGGGCCGGGGCCGTTCACGCCGGTCGATCTCGCCGTGCAATGCGGCCGGCCACTGCTGGCGCGTCAGCCGTTTTCGCCTGATACCTTCGACAAGGTCATCCTCGGCTGCGTCAACGTGATCGCGGACGAAATGAACCCGGCTCGCGTCGCCGCGCTCCGGCTCGGCATGGGCGAGGACATGGTCGCCTTCACCGTTCAGATCAATTGCGGATCCGGCATGCAGTCGATCGACACCGCGTACCGCTACATCCGCGAGGGCCATGCCGACATGATCCTGGCCGGCGGCACCGAGGCCTTGAGCCACGCGCCGCTGGTCTGGCCCAATTCCGGCGTGCGCTGGTTCGCCGGCCTCGCCACCGCCAAGGGCGTCGCCGCGAAGCTTGCCGCGGCCTTCAAGCTGCGGCCGCGCGATCTCAAACCGATCATCGGCCTCGAGCGCGGGCTGACCGATCCCATTACTGATCTGAACATGGGCCAGACGGCCGAAGTCGTCGGCCATCTCTTCGGCATCACCCGTGCGCAGTCCGATGCCTATGCCGCCGAGAGCCATCGCCGGCTCGCGCATGCGCAGGCGGAAGGTTTTCTCAAGGGCGAAGTCGAAACCGCGTTCTCCCGCGACGGAAAATTCTTCGACCATGATGATGGCGTGCGTCCGGACTCGACGGCCGAGAGGCTCGCAAAACTCCGGCCCGTGTTCGAGCGTCCCTGGGGCCAGGTCACCGCCGGCAATTCCTCGCAGATCACCGACGGCGCGTCCTGGGTGATCCTGGCGTCCGACGAAGCGGTCGCCAGGCACAAGCTGACGCCGAAGGCCGTCATCGTCGACAGCAACTGGGCCGCACTCGATCCAAGCATCATGGGTCTCGGTCCTGTGATGTCGGCGACGCCGTTACTGAAGCGCCATGATCTCACCATCCAGGACGTCGAGACCTGGGAGCTCAACGAGGCGTTCGCCACCCAAGTGCTCGGCTGCCTCGCCGCCTGGAATGACGACAAGTTCTGCCGCGAGATTTTGGGACTGGACGGCGCTGCCGGCGAGGTCGACCGCGACAAACTCAACGTCGATGGCGGCGCTATCTCGCTCGGGCATCCCGTCGGCACTTCCGGCAATCGCATCGTGCTGCATCTCGTCAACACCATGAAGCGGCTCGGCACGCGGCGCGGCGTTGCCACCGAATGCATCGGCGGCGGGCTCGGCGGCGCCATGCTGATCGAGGCGGTATGACATGGATTCCAGGATCATGACCGCGCTCGGCGACCGCGTGCTGGAGCTCGGGCCCAAGCCCGCCGCCGATAGTCCCTACAAGCACTTCAAGCTGACGCGCGACGCCGACGGTGTCGCCTGGCTGCTGTTCGACCGCACTGACGCCAGCGCCAACACGCTGTCCTCGGACGTGATGGAGGAGTTCGACGCCGTGCTGGCGGCGATCGAGACCGAGCGCCCTGCCGGCCTCGTGATCCGCTCCGCAAAGCCGTCCGGCTTCATCGCGGGCGCCGACGTCAACGAATTTCGCGGCGCCAGTGACGCCGGGATGGTGGAGACGCGGATCCGCGCCGCCCATGCGGTGGTCGATCATCTTGAAGCGCTGAAGCTGCCGACGGTCGCGGTGATCCACGGCTTCTGCCTCGGCGGCGGGCTCGAAGTCGCGCTCGCCTGCCAATCGCGCATCGCGATCGACGGCGCGCGCTTCGGCTTCCCCGAGGTGATGCTGGGGCTACATCCCGGTCTCGGCGGCACCGCGCGTTTCACTGCGCTGGTCAATCCGACACAATCGATGGCCCTGATGCTGACCGGCCGCACCATCGATGCCCGCCGCGCCAGATCGCTCGGCCTCGTCGATACCGTGACGCAGGAGCGCCACGTTCGCAATGCCGTCAAGGATGCGCTGTTCGGCCGTCTCAAGCGGGCGCGGCCGGGTTTTCTGACGCGTGCGGCGAATTTCGGCCCGGTGCGCGGGCTGCTGGCCAAACGGATGCGATCGGAGGCGGCGAAGGCCGCGTCCCGCGAGCATTATCCGGCGCCCTATGCCTTGATCGATCTCTGGGAGACCCATGGCGGCAGCAAGGCCGCGATGCTCGGGGCAGAGCAGGCCTCGTTCGCCAAGCTGATGGTGACGCCGACCGCGCAGAACTTGATCCGCGTGTTCTTCCTGCGCGAGCAGATGAAGAAAGCGGCAGGCTCCGGCAACACGATCAGGCATGTCCACGTCATCGGCGCCGGCGCCATGGGCGGCGACATCGCGGCCTGGTGCGCGGGGCAGGGGCTGCGCGTCTCGCTCGCCGACATGAAGGCGGAGCCGATCGCGGGCGCAGTCAAGCGCGCCGCCGAGCTCTACGGCAAGATCGTCCGCAAGCCGACCGAGGTGCGCGACGCGCTCGATCGCCTCATGCCTGACATGGATGGGGAGGGCGTCCGCAACGCCGATCTCATCATCGAGGCGGTCCCGGAGAAGCTCGAGCTCAAGCAGAAGGTCTATGCCGGCCTCGAGCCGCGAATGAAGCCGGGCGCGATCCTCGCGACCAACACGTCGAGCATTCCGCTGCAGGATTTGCGCACCACGCTGGCGCGGCCGGAGCGGCTGGTCGGCCTTCACTTCTTCAACCCGGTGTCGCGGTTGCAGCTGGTCGAAGTCGTCAGCCATGACGGTAACGATACGCAGGTGCTGAAGGAGGCACTCGCCTTCGTCGGCGCGATCGATCGGCTGCCGTTGCCGGTGAAGAGCTCGCCGGGCTTCCTCGTCAACCGCGCGCTGACGCCTTACATGCTGGAAGCGATGGTGATGCTGGACGAGAAGATCGACCAGCGCCTGATCGACGCCGCCGCGGAGCAGTTCGGCATGCCGATGGGGCCGATCGAACTGGCCGACCAGGTCGGGCTCGACATTTGTCTCGATGTCGGCGACATGCTGCGCACCAAGTTCGGCGATCTGCTGCCGCCGACGCCGGCCTGGCTCCGCGAGAAGGTCGCCAAGGGCGAACTCGGCCGCAAGACCGGCAAGGGCTTTTACGTCTGGCGTGACGGCAAGGCCGAGAAGGCGCCGTTGCCCGAGACCGGTCCGCGCGTCACCGACCAGATGATCGACCGCCTGGTGCTGCCGATGTCCAACGTCTGCGTCGCGGCGCTTCGCGAGGGTATCGTGGATGATGCCGACATGGTCGACGGCGCCATGATCTTCGGCACCGGTTATGCACCGTTTCGTGGCGGCCCGTTGAATTATGCGCGCACGCGTGGCGTGGATCATGTCGTATCCACCTTGCGCGCGCTGGCCGGAAGATTCGGCGAGCGCTTTGCGCCGGATCCGGGCTGGGATAATTTCAAGTGAGCAGTTTCAGGTGAGCAATTTCAAGTGAGCAATCCTCAAGTGAGAGCGGCATGAACGAGCAAGCCAATGCCGGGCCGGGCGGCGATCTCTGCATTCGCACGCTGGCGATGCCGGCCGACACCAACGCCAACGGTGACATCTTCGGCGGCTGGCTGCTCAGCCAGATGGACGTCGGCGGCGGCGTGTTTGCGTCAAAGGTCGCGAAGTCGCGCACCGTGACCGTCGCCATCGAGGCGATGAATTTCCGCAAGGCCGTCTATGTCGGCGATCTCGTTTCGGTCCACGCCCACCTCGTTCGCGTCGGGCGCACCTCCATCACCGTGCATCTGGAAGCATGGGCGCTGCGCCGCGGCGAGCAGCAACCGTTCCTCGTCACCGACGGCAACTTCACCTACGTCTCGATCGACGAGCACGGCCGCCCGCAGCCGGTTCGCCCGACCGACACCGCGATCGCGACGTAATCGCACGCGGCGTTGCGCCTCATCTGTCTGATGCGTGCGGCAACACCAAACGCCGCGCGACTGAGGCCGCCGCCGCGGCTTTGCCAAGAACCAGTCATAAAACGGATGAGGTCCCGGCGTACTCCGTCGCGTGTCGATCCGGGGTGGAAACGGCGTCAAAATGCCCAGGAACCTTTGGGCAGAACTGCCGTTGTTTGCCCGCACTGAGGAATCCACGGACCATGCCGGACAGCTACATCATCGAAGTCGATTCGCAGACCGCAGGTATCGTCGTTCGTTCCCAGGGAGGCTACTGCTTTTTCGCCTCGTCCAGCCGCTTCAACCGTCTCGAAGGCCAGCTCTTCCGCAACGCCCGCGAAGCCGAGCGCGCCGCGCGCAAGCTGGTTAACGGTGATGTGAAGGAAGCGGCTTAGTCCTCCCGCGGGTCATTCCGGGCCGCGTGTGGCCCGAGAGGTGGGAATCTTTTGCCGCGAACTCTGCCTTCCCTTCTCGCCTTGTTGGAGAAGGTGGCGCGTAGCGCCGGATTAGGGGTCGTCTCCGCGAATTCCAATGCGAGAGGATTCGTTGTCGGACAGAAACCCCTCACCCGACTTCGCTTCGCGAAGCCACCCTCTCCCGCAACGGAGAGGGGAAGAGCCGTTGTTCACAACTTCGTCGCCGCCCGTGAGAGCAGCTTCCAGTCGTCGCCCTGCTTCTGCCAGTTCATCAGGATGTGAAGGTTGGTCGGCACTTTTTTCCCATCAGCCGCCATCTCTTGTTCCGCCACCCAGTGGAAGCGCACGATCGCGGCGGGGCCGACGACCTTGATGGTCGGGTCCTTGTACTCGATCGACAGGAATTTGGATTTGCCGTCGGTGGCGTTGGCGATGAAGGTCGCCTTGTCCTCGACCTTGCCGCTGGAATGGCTGTAGCTCACCTCTTCGGCGCAGAGTGCGCCGAGCGCCTTGGGATCGGCCGCGATCTGGGCGAGACGGAACGCCTCGACCTTCTTCGCCACGGCTTCCTCGTCGGCCGAGGCCGCCAGCACCGGTGTCGTGAGCGCTGAAACTGCAAGAGTGGAGACGGCAAGAGCTGGGACGGCAAGAGTCGAGAGAGCGAGATCGCGTCGGTTGATCGTCATCGTTTCCTCCTTTTTGGTCTTGCATGGAGTGTTGCAGTCGCACGCGACTTTGTCGAGGGTCGCGTATTGGTCATGCACGTGCGTCATTGCGCGATTGACGCTGTATTGATACGGCTTTCGTATTGATGCGTCATATATTCGGGAAAGTACGGACATGATCGAGGCTATCGGCAGGGCGTTGCTGTTCGACATCGACGGTACGCTCGCCAACACCGATCCGCTGCACTTGAAGGCGTTCAATCTGGTGCTCGGCCCTCGCGGCCACGTCTTCGATCACGCGCGCTTCTCCAGAGAGCTGCAAGGCTTCGCGAATGTATCGATCGGCGAGCGTTTTCTGCCCGACGAGGCGCCCGAACGGCGTGCCTTGATCCTCGATGAGAAGGAGGAAGTCTTCCGCACGCTTGTTGCCGGGCAGATCGAGCCGCTGCCGGGCCTGATGGCGCTGCTCGACAGGGCGGATGCGGCCGGTATTCCCATGGTTGCCGTGACCAATGCCCCGCGGCTCAATGCGGAGCTGCTGCTGTCCGGCCTCGGCATCACGCACCGCTTCAAGGCGCTCGTGATCGGTGCCGAGCTGTTGCACGGCAAGCCGCATCCGCTGCCTTATCAGGAAGGGTTGCGCTTTGCCGGCGCCAGCGCCATGGCCTCGATCGCGTTCGAGGACTCCCGCACCGGCGTGCAATCGGCCGCAGCGGCCGGCATTCCGACCATCGGCATCCGGACCAGCCTCAACCATGCTGATCTCGTCGCCGCCGGGGCTATCGCCTCCGCCAGCGGCTTCGACGATCCCGATCTGCTGACGCGCCTCGCTGCCGCAATGGCGTGGTGAGGACCTTGGTCCGTTAACCGTGATCGGCGCGCGCATTGACCGAGCGCGTGAACCGCCGCACCATGCAGCTTCCTGACTTGAGGCCACCGCCGTGACCGGACTGACCCATCGCCAAGCCGAAATCCTCAACATCGCGCGAGCCTCGGGCCGCGTCATGGTCGAGGAGCTGGCGCGCCGGTTCGAGGTCTCTGCGCAGACCATCCGCAAGGATCTCAACGACCTCTGTGAGCGGCGCTCGCTGACCCGCATTCATGGCGGCGCCATCATCGCATCCGGCGTCGAAAACCTCGCCTACGAGGCGCGGCGCTTCGTCGCCGCCGACGAGAAGAAGGCGATTGGAGCCGCAGCCGCCTCGCTGATCCCGAACGGCTGCTCGCTCTTCATCAACATCGGCACCACGACCGAGGAGGTCGCGAGCGCGCTGACCTCGCACGAGGACCTCCTCGTTATCACCAACAATCTGAACGTCGCCATGCTGCTCTATCGTCATCCCCGCATCGAGGTGGTGGTCGCCGGCGGCACGGTGCGGCGCGCCGACGGCGCGGTGGTCGGCTCGACCGCGACGCAGCTGATCGGCCAGTTCAAGGTCGACTATGCCATCATCGGAGCGTCCGCGATCGACGAGGAGGGCGCGCTGCTCGACTTCGACTATCGCGAGGTGCAGGTGGCGCAGGCCATCATCGCCAACGCCCGCAGCGTCATGCTGGTCGCTGATTCCACCAAGCTCCGGCGCAGTGCGCCGGTCCGCATCGCGCATATCAGCCAGATCCAGACCTTCGTCACCGACCAGGAATTGCCAGAGCGCCTCGCCACCATCTGCCACGGCAAGGGCATCGAGGTGATGGCCGCGATGCCGAAGGGGGCGGACGTCGATGAGGCTCAGGCCGAGGCACAAGAAGCGCCCGAGGCCGCGCCGGTGGTGCGGCTGAGGTAGGACTATGGGTTGTCCCACGGGTTCAGCAGCGGCACGCCGAATACCGCAAAATCCTTCACATTGCGTGTGACGAGCATGAGGTTGTTTGCCAGCGCGGTCGCGGCAAAGAAGCCGTCCATGACAGACAATGCGAGGCCGCTTCTGCGACTCTGAGCCATCAGGTCACCCCAGCGTTCCGCGACGGCGTGGTCGATCGGCAGTGTGCGCCCGGCAAAACGCTCCGGCAGATCGCGGGCAAGCCAGGCGGCCAGTGCTGCACGGCGTCGGCCGTCCTCCAGCAACGCGATGCCGCGACGAAGCTCGGCGATCGATGCCGCGCTGATGAACGCACGATCCTCGTCGATCGTATCAAGCCATGACAAGACTTTCGGCGAAGGGGCGGGCCTCTGGACCTCCGATAACACGTTGGTGTCGAGCAGTAGATTCACGGCAGCTCTTCGTGCGGCGCGTCGTGAACGCGTTCAAGCTTGAGGTCGGCGCTGCGCAGCGGCGAAGCCAGCAGGAATTCGGCCAAGGTACCTTTGCGCGCCGTCTTGCGCGCCCATTCCTCGACGGAAACGATCACCGCGTTGGGCTTGCCGTGTCGGGTGATGATTTGCGGGCCGGCTTGGGCACGATCGATCACCTCGGAGAGCCGGGCCTTGGCGTTGGCAAGCGTCCACGAGTCCGTCGCTGGTGAATCTGGTGCAGTGTGTTCTGTCATGCAAATAACGACCAATATGACTATTCTTACTAATAAGGGTCATCAACGACTTTTCAAGAGCAATAATGCCGCTCAAATCCCTCCTGAACTGCCTATTTCGCCCCCCGTGTGCCCACTTAAAAGTTCCGCTTTCACTTCGTTTCTCTCCTCTTTCATCTTGCTTTCGTTTTCTGGTGTGATCTAATCAAAAGCGAAAGTAACCGCTCGATTGAACGGGCGGTCGCCGGGGGATGCGTCTGTTGGATCGTATTTTCGACCTCGCCATTATTGGAGGCGGTGTTAACGGCTGCGGCATCGCGCGCGACGCGGTGGGCCGCGGCAACGCGGTTTTCCTGTGCGAAATGAACGATCTGGCGAGCGGGACGTCGTCCTGGTCGACCAAGCTGGTGCATGGCGGCCTGCGCTATCTCGAATATTACGAGTTCCGGCTGGTTCGCGAGGCGCTGATCGAGCGCGAGATTCTCTGGGGCATCGCGCCGCACATCATTCGCCCCCTGCGTTTCGTTTTGCCGCACCATGCGGGCCTGCGGCCAGCCTGGCTGCTGCGCCTCGGCCTCTTTCTCTATGACCACATCGGTGGCCGTCATCTGTTGCCGGCGACGCGCTCGGTTGACCTCCGACGCGACGAGGTCGGCCGCCCGCTGATCCCGAACCGCTACGGCCGCGCGTTCGAATATTCCGACTGCTTCGTCGACGACGCCCGTCTGGTCGTGCTCAACGCACGCGATGCCGCCGATAAGGGCGCCGAGATCCGCACCCGCACTCGCGCGACGGATATCAAACAGTCAGACGGCATCTGGACCGTCAGCATGATCGACACGCTGACAGGCGCGCGCTCGTCGATCCAGGCCCGTGCGGTTGTCAATGCCGGCGGGCCCTGGGTCGAGGATGTGCTCGGCCGCGGCGCCGGCGTCAACGCGAAAGCCAAGGTGCGCCTGGTGCAGGGCTCGCACATCGTCGTGAAAAAACTCTACGACCACGACCGCGCCTACATGTTCCAGAATGCAGATGGCCGCATCATCTTCGTCATTCCCTATCAGGACGATTTTACGCTGATCGGCACCACCGACCGCGACTATGACGGCGATCCCGCCAAGGTGAAGGCGACGGCCGAAGAGATCCAGTATCTCTGCACGGCGGCGAGCGAATATCTGGCCAAGCCTGTCACGCCCGATGACGTGGTTTGGACCTACTCCGGCGTACGTCCGCTCTATGACGACGGGGCCAGCGAAGCCAAGGCCGCGACGCGCGACTATGTGTTCGAGCTCGACACGCCCGGCGGCGTGCCGCTGCTGTCGATCTATGGCGGCAAGATCACGACCTATCGCCGTCTCGCCGAGGAGGCGCTGGAGCGGCTCGCGCCCTATCTTCGCAGTGCGAAAGCACGCGAAGGCTGGACCGGCAAATGGCCGCTGCCCGGCGGCGACATGGGCGTGTCCGATGTCGACGGCCTGATCGCCGAGCTTCAGCGCGGCTATCCTTTCCTCAGCCACGAGCATGCGCGGCGCCTGGCGCGCGCCTATGGCACGAGGGCGATCAAGCTGCTTGGGGATGCGAAATCGGCGGTCGATCTCGGCCAAGCCTTCGGTGCGACGCTGACCGAGCGCGAAGTCCGCTATCTCATCGCCAACGAATGGGCCGTTACTGCCGAAGATATCGTCTGGCGCCGTTCCAAGCTCGGCCTGCGACTAAGTGCCGACGAGATCGCGGCGCTGGACGACTGGATCAGGACCCACGCCGTGCAGCAAAGTCCCCTGCTGGAAGCCGGAGGACGCTCATGACGGTGACACTCGATCACGTGACCCGGACTGTCGACGGGGTCCCACACATCCGCGACGTCTCGCTGACGCTCGAGAGCGGAACGCTCAACGTGCTGCTCGGGCCGACGCTGTCGGGCAAGACCTCGATCATGCGGCTGCTCGCTGGCCTGGACAAACCGACATCGGGCAAGCTGCTGGTCAACGGCAAGGACGTCACCGGGGTCGACGTGCGCCAGCGCTCGGTCGCCATGGTCTATCAGCAGTTCATCAACTACCCCTCGCTGTCGGTCTACGAGAACATCGCTTCGCCTTTGCGCGTGCAGGGCAAGCCGCGCGCCGAAATCGAGGCGCGCGTTGCGGAAGCCGCCCGGCTGCTCCGGCTCGAGCCGTTCCTGAAGCGCACGCCGCTCCAGCTTTCCGGCGGCCAGCAGCAGCGAACTGCGATGGCGCGCGCGCTGGTGAAGGGCGCCGACCTCGTGCTGCTCGACGAGCCGCTCGCCAATCTCGACTACAAGCTGCGCGAGGAACTGCGCACCGAGCTGCCGCGCATCTTCGAGGCCTCCGGCGCGATCTTCGTCTATGCCACCACCGAGCCGACCGAGGCGCTGCTGCTCGGCGGCAACACGGTGTGCATGTGGCAGGGAGAGGCGCTCCAGATCGGCGAGACTCCAAAGGTCTACCGTCATCCGCAGACCTTGCGGGTCGCGCAGGTGTTCTCCGATCCGCCGCTGAATCTCGTCGGCATCGAGAAGAAGAACGGTTCCGTGCAATATGCGGGCGGCATTGCCGCGCCGGCGTCCGGTCTCTATTCCTCGCTCGCGGACGGCGCCTATCGCGTCGGATTTCGCGCCCATCAGCTCGCACTTGCCAATGGCGAGACTGACCGCCACGCCTTCCATGCCACGGTAACGGTGACCGAGATCACCGGTTCGGAGAGTTTCGTGCATCTGACCCGCGACGGATCGAACTGGGTGGCGGTGCTGCACGGCGTGCACGAATTCGAGCCCGGCCAGACGCTCGATGCCGTGCTCGATCCCAACGACGTGTTCGTTTTCGATGCTGCCGACCGGCTGGTCGCGGCACCCGGTCCCATAGCGTTTTCAAGCGAAGTGCCGAGCGGTTCGCGTGAAGAAAACGCGTCAAAGAAAAAAGCCTGAGGGGGATGCGACATGGCCCGCATTGACCTCGTCGATCTCGCCCACTCCTACGGCGGCAATGATGCCCCGCAGGACAGCTTTGCTCTCAAGCCTGTCACCATGACCTGGCGGCAGGGCGGCGCCTATGCGCTGCTCGGGCCGTCCGGCTGCGGCAAGACCACGCTGCTCAACGTCATCTCCGGCATCATCACGCCGTCGCGGGGGAAAATCCTGTTCGACGGCGAGGACATCACACCGCTGTCAACCCAGAAGCGCAACATCGCCCAGGTGTTCCAGTTTCCGGTGATCTACGACACCATGACGGTGGGGCAAAATTTGGCGTTCCCTCTGAAGAACCGCGGCGTGCCGAAGGCTGAGATCGACAAGCGGGTCGCCGAGATCGGCCGCTTGCTCGACCTCGAGCCCTATCTGAACCGCAAGGCGACGCGGCTCACGGCCGATGCCAAGCAGAAGATCTCGCTCGGCCGCGGCCTGGTACGCTCCGACGTTGCCGCCGTGCTGTTCGACGAGCCGCTCACCGTGATCGACCCCGAGCTGAAATGGCAGCTCCGCTCCAAGTTGAAGGCGCTGCATCGCGAGCTCGACCTGACGATGATCTACGTCACCCACGACCAGACCGAGGCGCTGACCTTCGCCGACACCGTGGTAGTCATGCATGACGGCCGCGTGGTGCAGAGCGGCACGCCGGCCGAGTTGTTCGACAAGCCGGCGCACACGTTCGTCGGCTATTTCATCGGCTCGCCCGGCATGAACATCCTGCCGGCCGAGGTGAGGGGCCGTGAGGCCAAGATCGGCGGTCACGTCATTGCGCTCAACCGCAGCTACGACAAGCTGCCTGCTGGCGCGAAGATCGAGATCGGCGTCCGTCCGGAATTCGTTGAGGTCGTGGCGCCGGCGCCCGGCCTGCTCAGTGCGAAGATCGAACGCGTCGACGACCTCGGCCGGATCCGCTTCGCGCGCGCGCGGCTCGGTGACGCCAAGCTAGCGGCGCGCGCGCCGGCCGGCTTCACCAGCCCGGACGGCACGGCCGGCCTGAAATTCGATCCGTCGCACGTCCACGTCTATGCCGACAGCCTTCTGGTGGAGGGAGCCGCCTGATGGACAAGACTATCAACCAAAAAGCCTGGTTCCTGGTGCTGCCGGTGTTCCTGGTCGTCGCCTTCTCGGCAGTGCTGCCGTTGATGACGGTGGTGAACTATTCGATGCAGGACACCTTCGGCAACAACCAGTTCTTCTGGAACGGTGTCGGCTGGTTCAAGGAATTGCTCGATCCTTCGACCGATCTCGGCGGCCGCTTCCTGGCTTCGCTCGGCCGCAATCTGTTCTTCTCGCTGGTGATCCTCGCGATCGAGGTGCCGCTCGGCATCGTCGTCGCGCTGTCGATGCCGCGCCAGGGCTGGACGGTTGCGGCCTGCCTCGTCATCCTCGCGTTGCCGCTGCTGATCCCGTGGAACGTGGTCGGCACGATCTGGCAGATCTTTGGCCGTCCCGACATCGGCCTGCTCGGCTATGTCCTCAATGCGACCGGCATCGATTATAATTACGTCTCCAACGACATCGACGCCTGGGTCACGGTCATCGTGATGGACGTCTGGCACTGGACCAGCCTGGTCGCGCTGCTGTGCTATGCCGGACTTAAGTCGATCCCGGAGGCTTATTACCAGGCGGCGCAGATCGATGGCGCCTCGCGTTGGGCCGTGTTCAAGGCGATCCAGCTGCCGAAGATGAACCGCGTGCTGCTGATCGCGGTGCTGCTGCGCTTCATGGACAGTTTCATGATCTACACCGAACCGTTCGTGGTGACTGGTGGGGGGCCCGGCAATTCGACGACTTTCGTCTCGATCGAGCTGGTCAAGATCGCGCTCGGCCAGTTCGACCTCGGCAAGGCCGCCGCGCTGTCGCTGGTCTACAATCTCATCATCCTGATCGTCTGCTGGATCTTCTACACCGTCATGACCAACGCCGGCAGCGATCGGAAGCCGCAGGAAGGAGCCGTGTGATGCACTCGATCCCCGGCCGTCGCCTCATCATGGCGCTGTTCTTGATCTTCCTGCTGTTGCCGATCTACTGGCTCGTCAACATGAGCTTCAAGACCAACGCCGAGATCGTCTCGACGATGACGCTGTGGCCGCACGCGCCGACGCTCCAGCACTACAAGCGCATCTTCACCGATGAGAGCTGGTATTCCGGCTATATCAACTCGTTGGAATATGTCGTCCTCAACACCATCATCTCGATCTCGGTGGCGCTGCCGGCGGCCTACGCGTTCTCGCGCTACCGTTTCCTCGGCGACAAGCATCTGTTCTTCTGGCTGCTCTCGAACCGCATGGCGCCGGCCGCGGTCTATGCCCTGCCGTTCTTCAATCTCTATTCGGCGATCGGGCTGTTCGATACGCCCTGGGCGGTCGCGCTCGCGCACTGCATCTTCAACGTCCCGCTGGCGGTGTGGATCCTGGAAGGCTTCGTCTCGGGCGTGCCGCGCGAGATCGACGAGACCGCCTTCCTCGACGGCTATTCCTTCCCGCGCTTCTTCATCAAGATCCTGGTGCCGCTGATTGCGAGCGGCATCGGCGTCGCCGCCTTCTTCTGCTTCATGTTCTCCTGGGTCGAGCTGCTGCTCGCGCGCACGCTGACCTCGGTCTCGGCCAAGCCGATCGCGGCGATCATGACGCGCACGGTGTCGGCTGCGGGCATGGACTGGGGCCTGCTGGCGGCAGCCGGCGTGCTGACGATCATCCCGGGCGCACTCGTGATCTGGTTCGTCCGCAATTATATCGCGAGCGGTTTCGCGCTCGGTCGGGTCTAGGGAGGCATCAATGGAATGGATTGCATGGATGGCCTGGACGCCGCCGACGGCGATCTTTTTTGTCGCGCTCGCCTGCACGCTGGCTGTGATGACCTGGCTCGGGGTGGCTTATCCCGAAGCCGAGCGCGTCGGCGTGCTGCGCATCCCGACCACGCGCGGCGACCGCCTGTTCATCTCCCTGATCACGGCGGCGGTCATCCACTTGCTGTGGATCGCCTTCGCCGGCACCGACCCCCTCGCCACGCTGCCGATCGGCGAGGACGGAGTTGAAATTTCGCGCCTTTGGATCGCATCAGGAATTTCGCTGGCCACGGCCGTACTCATTTTCCGCACGGTCTAGCCCGCGAAGGAACGGCCAGATCCGGGACCAACCCGGGCCTGTAAAAAGTTTGTCGCTGCAACGGAGGAATAACATGCGGCAGTTTAGGAGAAGGGAACGTCCATTGACCAAGAATAGCTTTCTGACGATGTCCAGCGTCGCCGCCATCGTCGCGGTGTCGCTGGCCGTCTCGGCGCCGGTGCGCGCCGCCGACGACGCCGCGATCCAGAAGTGGATCGCGGAATTCCAGCCCTCGACGCTGTCGAAGGAAGACCAGAAGAAGGAGCTGGAGTGGTTCGCCAAGGCCGCCGAGCCCTTCAAGGGAATGGAGATCAACGTGGTCTCCGAAACCATCACGACCCACGAATATGAGTCGCAGACGCTGGCCAAGGCGTTCTCCGAGCTCACCGGCATCAAGCTCAAGCACGACATCATCCAGGAAGGTGACGTCGTCGAGAAGCTGCAGACCCAGATGCAGTCCGGCAAGAACGTGTACGACGGCTGGATCAACGATTCCGATCTGATCGGCACCCACTTCCGCTACGGCCAGACCATCGCGCTGTCGGACTATATGACCGGCGAGGGCAAGGACGTCACCGACCCCATGCTCGACGTCAACGACTTCATCGGCAAGTCGTTCGGCACGGCGCCGGACGGCAAGCTCTATCAGCTGCCCGACCAGCAGTTCGCGAACCTTTACTGGTTCCGCTACGACTGGTTCACCAACGCCGACTACAAGGCCAAGTTCAAGGCCAAGTATGGCTACGAGCTCGGCGTGCCCGTGAACTGGTCAGCCTACGAAGACATCGCCGAGTTCTTCACCAACGACATCAAGGAGATCAACGGCGTCAAGGTCTATGGCCATATGGACTATGGCAAGAAGGACCCCTCGCTCGGCTGGCGTTTCACCGACGCCTGGCTGTCGATGGCCGGTAACGGCGACAAGGGCATCCCGAACGGTCTGCCGGTCGACGAATGGGGCATCCGCATGGAAGGCTGCCGTCCGGTCGGCTCCTCGGTCGAGCGTGGCGGCGACACCAACGGTCCGGCCGCGGTCTACTCGATCACCAAGTACCTCGAGTGGATGAAGAAGTATGCTCCGCCGCAGGCCCAGGGCATGACCTTCTCCGAGTCGGGTCCGGTGCCGGCGCAGGGCAACATCGCCCAGCAGATGTTCTGGTACACCGCCTTCACCGCCGACATGGTGAAGCCGGGCATCGCCGTGATGAACGCGGACGGTACGCCGAAGTGGCGTATGGCTCCGTCGCCGCACGGTTCGTACTGGAAGGAAGGCATGAAGCTCGGCTACCAGGATGCGGGTTCGGCGACGCTGCTGAAATCGACTCCCCCGGATCGCCGCAAGGCGGCCTGGCTCTATCTCCAGTTCATCGTCTCCAAGACGGTGTCGCTGAAGAAGAGCCATGTCGGTCTCACGTTCATCCGTGAATCCGACATCTGGGACAAGTCGTTCACCGAGCGTGCGCCGAAGCTCGGCGGCCTGATCGAGTTCTACCGCTCGCCCGCGCGCGTGCAGTGGACCCCGACCGGCAACAACGTGCCCGACTATCCGAAGCTGGCGCAGCTGTGGTGGCAGAACATCGGCGATGCGTCGTCCGGTGCCAAGACGCCGCAGGCCGCGATGGACTCGCTTGCCGCGGCCCAGGACTCCGTCATGGAGCGTCTGGAGAAGTCGGGCGTGCAGGGCGCCTGCGGTCCGAAGCTGCACAAGAAGGAGTCGGCCGAGTTCTGGTTCGCCAAGGCCCAGAAGGACGGCACGATTGCCCCGCAGCGCAAGCTCGCCAACGAGAAGCCGAAGGGTGAGACGGTCGACTACGACACTCTGATCAAGTCGTGGCCGGCACAGCCCCCGAAGCGCGCTTCGCTGCAGTAAGGCACATCAGCATAACGACGAAAGGCCGGGAGCAATCCCGGCCTTTTTTCTTTGTGGCACACACTTTCAACATTCTCGGTGTCATCGTCCGCGAAGGCGGACGATCCAGTATTCCAGAGACGGGCGTGGTCGAACCCGGAAGCCACAGATTACTGGATGCCCCGCCTTCGCGGGGCATGACAGCGCATGCGTGGAGAAGAGGCTATTCCGCGGGTTCAGCGGCCAGCGTCGGGTAATCCGTGTATCCCTTCGCGCCGCCGCCGTAGAACGTGTTCTTGTCCCAGTCGTTCAGCGCCGCGCCCTGCTTCAGCCGCTCGACCAGATCGGGATTGGAGATGAACGGCTTGCCGAAGGCGATGAGATCGGCCGCGTTCGCCTCGAGCACCTTGGCAGCGAGCTCGAAATCATAGCCGTTGTTGGCGATGTAGGCGCCGGGGAAGCGCTTGCGCAGGCCCGCATAGTCGAACGGCGCGATGTCGCGCGGACCGCCGGTGGCGCCTTCGACGACGTGGAGATAGACGAGCTTCAGCGCGGCGAGGCCGTCGACGATATGGTCGTAGAGGGCCTGCGGGTTCGAATCCGAGATGTCGTTGGCCGGCGTCACCGGCGAGATGCGGATGCCGGTGCGATCGGCGCCAGCCTCCGCTACGACGGCCCTGGAGATTTCCAGCATCAGCCGCGCGCGGTTTTCAATGGAGCCGCCATAGGCGTCGGTACGCTTGTTGGTGCCGTCCTTGGCGAATTGTTCGAGCAGATAGCCGTTGGCGCCGTGGATCTCGACGCCATCGAAGCCGGCTTCGAGCGCATTCTTCGTGGCGCGCCTGAAATCGTCGATGATCCCTGGAATTTCGGAGAGTTCGAGCGCACGGGGCTCGGAGACGTCGGCGAAAGTGCCGTTGACGAAGGTCTTGCCCTTGGCGCGGATCGCGCTCGGCGCCACCGGCGCTGCGCCATTGGCCTGAAGGTCCACATGCGAGATGCGGCCGACATGCCAGAGCTGGATGAAGACCTTGCCGCCGCGCTGATGCACCTGATCGGTGACCTTGCGCCAGCCGGCGACCTGGTCCTTTGAGTAGATGCCGGGGGTGTCCTGGTAGCCTTGGCCCTGCTGTGAGACCTGGCTCGCTTCGGTAATCAGAAGCCCCGCCGAGGCACGCTGGGCGTAATAGTCAGCGGCGAGCGCGCCCGGTACGAAGGTGCCGGGAACGGCGCGGTTGCGCGTCAGCGGCGCCATCACGAAACGGTTCGCCAGCGTGATCGGGCCGAGCTTGTAGGTCTCAAACAATTTGGTCGAACGGCTCATGAGAATGCTTCCAGGCGGTGAGAGATCCGGAACACTTGTGCATTGCGGCAATCAGCGCAAGGGAGGAGCCATACAGAAACTGCAGGCGAGATGCGCAGCCGAGCCGCGCAGCATAGAGCATGTGCAATTTCAGCCGCAGCAGCAGATTCGATCTCCCGCCGCGGCCGTCTGAATAATCGCCTTTCAGTTCGCGCCGAGGAAATCGCGCTTGCCGATCTCGACGCCGGCGTGGCGCAGAAGGCCGTGGGCGGTTGCGGCGTGGAAATAGAAGTTCGGCAGCGAGAACGCGCTCAGGAATTGCTGGCCCTTCATGGTGATGGACTTGTCGGGGCCGGCCGGGAAGGTGACGTCCTTGGTGTCGGCGCCCTCGAACTGCTCGGGCTTGAACGATTTCACGTAGTCGATGGTCTTCGCCAGGCGCTGCTTCAACTCCGCAAAGCTGGTCTCGGTGTCCGGTGTGGAGGGCACGTCGCTATGGGTCAGCCGGGCGCAACCTTTGGCTGCGAAATCGCTGACCAGCTGGATCTGCTTCGAGAGCGGCAGCATGTCCGGAAACAGGCGGGAGCCGAGCAGGACGGCGGGATCGACCTTCTTGGCCGCACAATGCGCCTCGGCTTTCGTGAGCAGGCCAGTCAGGCTGTTCAGCATTTGCAAATAGGCGGGAACGACGGCGTCGTGGAAAGACATGTGATGCTCGCTCTTGTGGTGGGAAATCTCAGGAGAAACCTGAGCTACTCACATGGGAACGTCATGGAAAAATACAATCGCCGGAGGGGCTTGTGCAGTGCGAAAATTCTACCGAGCGGGCTTGTGGTGCTATCGGCGTCATACCCTCGTGTCATCGCCCGGTTGACCGGGCGATCCAGTACTCCGAGGCAGCTGTGATTGAATCGATAGGCCGCAGCGTACTGGATGCCCCGCTTTCGCGGGGCATGACAGCGATCCTGGTGCTTACCGGATCGTCCCCACTGGCTGCGCCTGTGCCGTGCCCCCGCGCATGCGAGCGAGCAGTTCGGCCGTAGGCCAGGAATCGGCCGGCAGACCGTATTTGATCTGCATCGCCTTCACCGCGGCGCGGCTTTGCTGGCCCAGCACGCCGTCGACCTTGCCGACATTGAAGCCGGCCTGGACCAGAAGCTGCTGCAATTGCTTGAGCTCGTTGAACGGCAGCTGCGCGACCGGCGTGGACGGCTTTCGCATCGGAGCCGCGCCCGCGATGCGGGTGGCGAGATAGCCCGCGGTAGTCGATCAGCGAGTTATTCCACTCGGTGTAGGCCGCGAAATTCGGGTACGCCATGAAGGCCGGACCGAAGCGTCCCATCGGCAGCAGCACGGAGGCCGCGAGATTGTCGTTCGGCAGCGGCCGGCCGTCGGGATAGGTAACCCCGAGCTGCGCCCATTTTGAGCGCGGCAGCTGCACCGTGAGGTCGGTCTGATCCCACGGCAGGTTCTGCGGCACCTTGATCTCCTCCAGCCACGGCTCGCCGCGCCGCCACTTCAAGCCGTTGGCGATGTAGTTCGCGGTCGAGCCGATCACGTCGTCCTCGCTGCGGAGGAGATCGCGTCGGCCGTCGCCGTCATAGTCGACGGCATAGTTGACGTAATGCACGGGCAGGAACTGGGTCTGACCGAGCTCGCCGGCCCAGGAGCCGACCATCTCGTCCGGATGCAGGTCGCCCCGCTCGATGATCTTCAGCGCGGCGATGGTCTCGTTCACGAACATCTCCGAGCGGCGGCAACCATAGGCCAGCGACACCAGCGATTTCAGTGTCGGCAGATTACCCATGTTGACGCCGAAATCGCTCTCCAGTCCCCAGAACGCGGCGATCACTGCCGGCGGCACACCGTATTCCTTTTCCGCGCGCGCGAACGCGGCCGCATGTTGCTTGATATGCTGCTGGCCGTTCTGCATGCGATAGGGCGCGGCCATGCGGCCGGCAAATTCGGTGAAGAGCTGGCCGAACACGCGCTGGCCGCGGTCGCGATTGACGATGCCCTGGTCGTAGACGAGGTAAGGCGAGGCCGCCGCGATCGTCCGCTGCGACACGCCGGCGGCAACGGCCTGCTGTTTCACGTCGACCAGGAAGCGATCGAAGTTCGCCCCGTTATTGCACGACGCCGCGCGCGGCGAGGGCCCAGTGGCCCTGGGAGCCGCGGGCTTTGCCGGCGGCGGCGCGAACTGGGCAGAGGCGGGAAGGGCGAGCGTGAGCAGGGCGGCGGCCGCGATCGCAAATCGGGTCTGGAGCATGAGGTTTCCGCAAGGGGAGGAGACGCTTGGATTCTCGGCCAAGCTTAATGGAACGATTGACCTCAAACCAGTGCCGCGGCTCCGCGACGCACCTTGAAACCTTGCGGGCGGGCCGGGGTCATCCCTACCTCATGCTCGCCGGCCCGCAACGCCTCCAGCGGCTACGGCCGGCCTCGGGAGACGGCCATGAATTATCTTCGTACCGCAATGCTGCTCGCAGGCCTCACCGCCCTGTTCATGGGCGTCGGCTATCTGATCGGCGGTGCCGGCGGCGCCATGATTGCGCTCGTCATTGCCGCGGCGACCAATCTCTTCACCTACTGGAACTCCGACCGGATGGTGCTGTCCATGTATGGCGCCCATGAGGTCGACCGCAGCAGCGCACCGGAGCTGGTCGGGCTCGTGGCCGAGCTAGCGGCCCGCGCCGGCTTGCCGATGCCGCGCGTGTTCCTGATGGAGGAGCCGCAGCCCAACGCGTTTGCCACCGGGCGCAATCCCGAGAATGCCGCGGTTGCGGTCACCACCGGGTTGATGCACCAGCTCAGCCGCGAGGAGCTTGCGGGCGTGATCGCGCACGAGCTCGCTCATATCAAGCACCACGACACGCTGCTGATGACTGTGACCGCGACCATTGCCGGTGCGATCTCGATGCTGGCGCAGTTCGGCATGTTCTTCGGCGGCAACCGCGACAACAACGGCCCGGGCATCGTCGGCTCGATCCTGATGATGATCCTCGCCCCGATCGGCGCCATGCTGGTGCAGATGGCGATCAGCCGCACCCGTGAATACGCCGCGGACAATCTCGGCGCACGCATCGCCGGTCAGCCGATGTGGCTGGCATCGGCGCTGGTGAAGATCGAAGGCGCGGCGCATCAGGTCCCGAATTTCGAGGCGGAACGAAATCCAGCCACCGCGCACATGTTCATCATCAATCCGCTGTCGGGCCACGGCGTGGACAATCTGTTTGCCACCCATCCCTCGACGCAGAATCGCATCGCGGCGCTTCAGGAGCTCGCAGCCGAGCTCGGTGCGCAGGCGTCGCCGTCGGTCGGCGCCAATGAGAACTATCCGCCGCGGAGCCCGTGGGGCCGCTCCTCCTCGCGCGGGCCTTGGGGCTGACGCAGCAGCGGCTCTAATTTGCGCGCTTTGTGACCTGTCGCACACAGGACGGTCCCGGCCGGTGTTAACACCTGCCGTGACAGTTCCTGCGAAAGGGGATGCGTGGCCGGCCCTCTGCCTGCCACCGTCGAAGATGACCAAAGCTGCAGTACCATTGTTGATCGTCGTGGGCGTGCTGATTGGCCTGTCCACGCACACCGTCGTCAATTGCGGAGACGAGGACGAGCCCGACATCTGTTCGGCGGTGATCGGCTTCTCGCCGCTGCGCGGCTCGCTGATCGCGTTCGCCTATGAGGGGCGCGGACGGATCGCGCTGCGCCACGGCGACTGGCGGCGGGCGATCGCGGATTTCGACGAGGCCATCCATCTCAATCCCAACCGTGCCTCGCTCTATCGCGATCGGGCGTTGGCGCGCCGGCAGAACGGTGACCTCGAACTTGCCATCGAGGATTACGACGAGGCGATCGCGCATGATCCCAGGCACGCCGCGCCCTACCACCAGCGCGGTCTCGCGCTCGCGGCCGCCGGCGATCTCGATCGCGCGATCCTGAGCTACAACACCGCGGTCCGCCTCGACCCCTCCGATGCGCAGCCTCGGCTCGATCGCGGCCTCGCCTTCCTGGCGCGTGGCCAGGCGAATGAAGCGCGCGCCGATTTCGAAGCCGCGCTGGCGCTGCCCGCCGGCAAGGATGCCCGCACCCGCGATGCGGCACGCGCAAAACTCGCTGACCTCGCGAGTGCCGAGCCGACCCGGCTCGCCGCGCCAGGGCGGTAGAGATATCTAGAGCTGCGTGCGCCGCTGCAACCCTCTCCCCTTGTGGGAGAGGGTGGCTCGCCGCGAAGCGGCGAGACGGGTGAGGGGTATCTCTCCGCGCGTGAGTCTGCTGCAGTTGAATTCGCGGAAACAACCCCTCATCCGGCGCTTCACGCCACCTTCTCCCACAAGGGGAGAAGGAAGAAAGTGCGCTCCTACTTCTTGGTTTTGGCCTTCTTCGCCTTCTTAACCGGCTTTTCCGTGGGCGCCTTCTTCTCCACCTTCACCGCGACCGGTGTGCTGGCGGCGATCCGCATCGACCGCGCGTAGCTGTCGGCGACGTTGTCGGCGGACATCTGCAGGCGCTTGGCGGCGGCAACGGCCTGCTCCATGGTGGCCTTGGCCATCATCTTGAAGCGGTCGCCGGTCTCCTTGCCCTTGGCCTTGGCCGCAAGGCCGTTGAATCGATCCCGGCGCTCCTTGGCGCGGGTCATCAGGCCCGTATGCAGCTGTCTGGCCAGTTGCCGGATCACGACATCCAGGTCGGCGTCCGCCATGTTGTTCTATCCTCTTCGAAAACGGTATCGATGCGGGCGGGACTATGCAGATCGGGCCCCACCTTGGCAATTCCCGGCCGCGCGTCATCCGCAGCTTCCGGTGACCAAAACAAAAAAGCCGCGCTGTGCGCGCGGCTCTCTGCCTTGGTTTTGCGCTGTCTGTCTTACTTCAGCGAGGCGACCGGGCCGCTCGCAGCTGCCGGATCGGGGTCGAAGCCGAACACCCCCACCAGATACTTGTAATAGTCCGGCAACTTCTCCTTGAGCGCCTCGCGCGACTTCGGGTCGTGGAATTCGCTCTTCCCGGCCAGGAAGATGCTGGCGGTCACCGCAAAGAATTCCATGTGATTCTTCAGCGCATAGGATTCCTTGGGCAGGAGATCCTTGGACTTGGCGTAGGCGTAATAGCCGATCACGCCCTTGTTGGCGTAGCCGTCCGGCAACAGCCGCGCATGGTAGGCGTGCAGCAGTTCGTGCAGCAGCACCGCTTCCTTTTCGTAACGCATCATGTCCGGCCGCAGCATGATCACGCCGAGGCCGGAATCGACCGCGAGGTCGACGGCGTTCGGATTGCTCCAGCGCTGCTTGTTGGGGTCCCAGACCGTCAGCGTGCGGGGAGCGGTGCGCTGGATGTCAGGCGTGACCCGGCCGTAGCACGCGGTCGCGGCGCCTTCGTCTAGGCAGGCCAGCTCGCTGGCGATGATCGGGACGGTGCGGAAGAAGCGCAGCACGCGCGGCGAGAGGCCGGCAGCCTCGACCACGTCGATCTGGCTCTTCACATTGTCGGTGAGCTTGTCGACATCCTTGCGGTCGGAATTCTCCGACAGGTCGAACATGTAGCCGCGGTAGCTCTGGAAGCCCGGCGGTAACGCCTGCGCTGCGCCGGAGGACGGATCCAGCGGTCCGGCATGGGATGGATTGGCAAAGAGCGCGCCGACAATGGTCGCGGTCAGCAGCAACGCAATGCGCATGATGAACCCCCTGATGTCACTTCACGCGGCAGAATAAGCCGCCGTTGTTTGCGAAAAGTGAGTGGGGCGAGACTAAGGCAGCGATGTTGAGGCGTGCTTAATCGATCGTTGCGGATCGCGGAACTGAATTAGCGCCGAGTTAACCAAGCGTGGATTGCCCGCGCGCTTCGGCGTAGCATGCGGTCCGGGCACCAAGCCCTCAAACCAGATAGCCCGAAGCGAGGATGCCATGTATGCCGCCATCCGTCAGGCCAAGGCAAAAAGCGGGAGCGCCGAAGAGCTGGCGCGCCGTATCAAGGAAGGCGCCGTTCCGATCATCAGCGACGTCGACGGCTTCCGCGCCTATTACGTCGTCTATGCCGGTGACGACACGGTCACGGCGATTTCGATCTTCGACAAATTCGAGCAGGCGGAGGAGGCGAACAGGCGTGCGATCGCCTGGATCGAGAAGGATCTGGGCGCGCTGCTTGCAGGCGACGCCCGCGCCGCCGCCGGGCCGGTGATCGTGCATACGCTGGCGTAGGGATTGGGTGCAGCCGCACATTCAATTGTCATCGCCCGGCTTGACCGGGCGTCCAGTACTCCGAGAGGGCAGGGATTGAACCGATAGGCCGCGGCGTACTGGATGCCCGCCTTCGCGGGGCATGACAGCGGTGTGCTTTACAGCTCCCTCGCATTCGAGAATGCAAAGCTCGACACCCGCCGCGTCGTCTCGTCCAGGATCAGGGTGCGCGTGATCGGCGGCTCGGCGCGCTGGGCGCAGTTTTCGCGCTCGCAGAGACGGCAGTTGACGCCGATCGGCGTGCCCTCCGTTTTCTCCAGATCGATGCCGGCAGCGTAGACGAGGCGCGCGGCGTGACGGATCTCGCAGCCGAGGCCAATGGCGAAGCGCGGCTGTGGCAGCGGGTGCGGCGCGACGGGGCGGCGCACCATCTGCGCGATCGAGAAATAGCGCGTACCGTCCGGCAGCTCGATCACCTGCTTCAGCAGGCGGTCAGGCGTGTCGAAGGTCGAGTGCACGTTCCACAACGGACACGTGCCGCCGAATTTCGAGAACGGGAACGTGCCCGACGAAAATCGCTTCGAGACATTGCCTGCATTGTCGACGCGCAAGAGGAAGAACGGGATGCCGCGCGCGTTCGGCCGCTGCAGGGTGGTGAGCCGATGGCAGACCTGCTCGAAGCCGGAATTGAAGCGCTGCGCCAGCAGATGGATGTCGTAGTTCAACGCTTCTGCCGCGGCCAGGAAGGCCGGGTAGGGCATCATCACCGCGGCCGCAAAGTAGTTGCCGAGCGTGATCCGGAATAGGCGGCGCGGTGTGTCGTCGAGCGCGCCGGCGCGGCCGATGATGGTCTCCAGATGCTGCGCGCATTCAACGAGGCCGAGCTGAAAGGCGAGCTGGAACGCGCGGCCGGGCGGGTCGACCAGTTCGGAGATCAGGAGCTGGCGCCGATGGCGGTCGAAGCGCCTCAGCGTCTCGCGCATCACGTCCACCGGCATGATGCGAGTCTGGATCGAATGCTTTTCGCGCAGCCGTGCCGCCAGTGCCGCATAAAGCTCTTCGGCCGGCACGTTCAGTCCGTCGCGCAGAGTCTCCGCGGCCTGCTCGAGTTCCGGAAAGTAGTTGCGGTTGGCCTCGATCAGCTCGCGGACGCGCTCGACCGGATTGGCCTCATAGCGGGTGCCGACGTCGCGGTCGGCCATTTGCGCCGCGGCCAGCGTCTCGCCCTGGCGGGCCTCGGTATAGGCGGCATAGAGCCGTTGCAGCGCATGGGTGACGCCGGGGCAAAGCTCGGCCAGATCGCGCAGTTCCTGCTTGGGAACGTCGATCTGGCGGAACAGCGGGTCGGAGAAGATCTCGTTGAGTTCGGCGAAGAAGCGGTCCTCGTCGGCGGTCGCGAGGTCGCGCAGGTCGAGGTCGTAGGTTTCGGCCAGCCGTAGCAGGATCTGCGCAGTCACCGGACGCTGGTTGCGCTCGATCAAGTTGACATAGCTCGGCGAGATCCCGAGCCCCTCGGCGATCTGAGTCTGCGACAGCCCCAATTGCTGCCGGATCCGCCGGAAGCGCGGGCCGACGAAGAGCTTCTTACCGGATCCGGCGGGCATTCTAGGTCTCCAAAGCCGTAAGGCAGTCTTACTGACCTATATTCTTCACAAGTTTTACAAAGTGACATTTATTACAATCACCTATGTTACATGACATCACCATTCAAATACAAGACTACTATACGAGCTAGTCTTTCTCGCGTTTAGCTTCTGACACGCATCTCGCAATGCATTGTCAAGAATGTCGATGGCGGTGCCATCGTCGTGAAAGGATCAGGCACATGAATTACCAGCCCCGCGGCATCAGCACCTTCCAGGCCCCTGCCTCGTATCAGAGTGAGGTCGAGGCGGCCCGGTCGCTCCTGGAGACCCAGCCGACCTGGAACGGGGTGTCGGCCGAGGCCGTCGCCCGCATGCGCCTGCAGAATCGCTTCAAGACCGGCCTCGACGTCGCTCGCTACACCGCGGCGCTGATGCGGGCCGACATGGCCGCCTACGACGGCGACCCCACCAAGTACACGCAGTCGTTGGGCTGCTGGCACGGCTTCATCGCCCAGCAGAAGCTGATCTCGGTCAAGAAGCACTTTGGCAAGACCGATCGCACCTATCTGTACCTGTCCGGCTGGATGATCGCGGCGCTGCGCTCCGAGTTCGGCCCGCTGCCGGACCAGTCGATGCACGAGAAGACCTCGGTGCCGGCGCTGATCGAAGAGCTCTACACCTTCCTGCGTCAGGCCGATTCGCGCGAGCTGAACGATATCTTCCGCAACCTCGATAAGGCCCGCAAGGAAGGCGACAAGACCAGAGAGAAGGAGCTGATCGAGAAGATCGATAACTTCCAGACCCATGTCGTGCCCGTCATCGCCGACATCGACGCCGGCTTCGGCAATGCGGAGGCCACCTATCTGCTCGCCAAGAAGATGATCGAGGCGGGTGCCTGCGCGCTCCAGATCGAGAACCAGGTCTCGGACGAAAAGCAGTGCGGCCACCAGGACGGCAAGGTCACCGTGCCGCACGAGGTGTTCCTGGCCAAGATCCGGGCCTGCCGCCACGCCTTCCTCGAACTCGGCGTTGAAGACGGCATCGTCGTGACCCGCACCGACTCGCTCGGTGCCGGCCTGACCCAGCAGATCGCGGTCAGCCACAAGCCCGGCGACCTCGGCGACCAGTACAACAGCTTCCTGGATTGCGAGGAAGTGACCGCGGAGAACGCCCGCGACGGCGACGTCATCATCAACCGTAACGGCAAGATGATGCGTCCGAAGCGCCTGCCCTCCAATCTCTATCAGTTCCGCCCGGGCACCGGCGAAGACCGCTGCGTGCTGGATTGCATCACCTCGCTGCAGAACGGCGCCGACCTGCTCTGGATCGAAACCGAGAAGCCGCATATCGAGCAGATCGCCAAGATGGTCGACCGGATCCGCAAGGTGGTTCCGAACGCGAAGCTGGCCTACAACAACTCGCCCTCGTTCAACTGGACCCTCAACTTCCGTTGGCAGGTCTACGACGCCATGAAGGAAGCCGGGAAGGACGTCAGCAAGTACAATCGTGCCGAGCTGATGAAGCCGGAATACGACGATACGCCGCTGGGGAAGGAAGCCGACGAGCGCATCCGTACCTTCCAGGCGGATTCGGCCAAGCGTGCCGGCATCTTCCACCACCTGATCACGTTGCCGACCTATCACACGGCGGCGCTATCGACGGACAATCTGGCGAAGGAATATTTCGGCGACCAGGGAATGCTCGGCTATGTCAAGAACGTCCAGCGCGCCGAGATCCGTCAGGGTATCGCCTGCGCCAAGCATCAGAACATGGCCGGCTCCGACATCGGCGACGACCACAAGGAATACTTCGCCGGCGAGGCTGCCCTGAAGGCGGGCGGTGCCCACAACACGATGAACCAGTTCGGCTAACGCATCACGCTAATCGACAGGAGACGACAATGACCAACAGCAATTTCTGGGTGATCGGCGGCGAGTTCGGTTCGATGAACTTCCACAAGCTCGTGGAAGGTTCGGCCCAGGTGCAGGGTCCGTTCAAGACCCGCAAGGAGGCCGAGGACGCCTGGCGCTCGGTCTCGGAAGAGAACCGCCACAAGGCGGGCGTCCGCTTCTCGATCGTGGAAGAGCCGTCGCGGGTCTCGGCGTGACAATCTGAACTTGCATGCCAATCTGAATAAGAAGACGTCCAAGGACGGAGGGTCCCATCCGGCGCAAGCCGGGTGGGACCGTCTGTTTTTGGCACAGGTGAAAGATTTGTGGGCGTCGTAAGTCACTGGAATTGTAGGCCCTTTGCGGACACTTTGGTTGCTGATAGGTTAATCCCGCCAAGTGAGGACGAGGCCGCCAATGTCAGAGCCCGAGACCAGCGGGATCCATCCCAGCCAGCCGCGCCCGGTGCGGCTGCGCGATGCGCTGTTGCGCGCGCGGATCGAGGCCGCCGACCGGACCGGCGTCGTCGTCGATTTGCGCGATGCCGAGGTGGCGCGGCTCGAGATCCTCAACGATTCGCTCGATCCCCTGTTCGCGCAGGTGCCCGATCAGATCGACCTGTTCGACCGTGGCATCAGCCAGGGCGACACGCCCAGGCTCTGGATCGACGTCGTCGCGCATATCTTGATGGGGCGTGACAAGCGAATGTACCGCTTCGTGCAGGACACCCGCTTCGGCCGCATCGTGCTCGCCGAATCGCACGACACCGCTGTCATCGTCGAGGCCGTGACTGATTATGTCGCCCGCCGCATGATCGAACGCGAGCATGCGATGGTGGTCCCGCCCGAGCCGAAGCCCGAGCTAGCGCCGCCGCGGCGCCGCTCGCGCGTCTGGCCGTTCGTGTTCGGATTTGTGCTCGGCGCCGCCGCGCTGTTCGGTGTTGCCGTGCTCGCGGCCCTGCGGAGCTGGTGAGACGTTCGCCGTCGTCATTGCGAGCAATGACGGGCGGCCTCAAATCAATCTCACATGCTTGATCTGTCCGATCTGAAGTCCAGCCCCCAGGCTCCGCACCGTCTGCTCGCAACGCCAGCCGGCGTTGTCCTTCTCGATCGTGAACAGATTGTAGGCCGCAGCCGGGGTGCGGCCGTGCGCGAGCGCGGAGGCCGACGGCACGCCGAGGGCCGGAATATTGCCGTTGGGTCCCTCGAACCACATCGTCGAATGAATGTGGTCGTGTCCATGCAGGATCAACTCGACGCCGTGGCGTTTCAAAAGCGTCAGCAGCCCGGCGGAGTCAGTCATGCGCTTGTGGCGCGCGCCGGACTTCAGGGGATGATGCACCAGCAGCACGCGAAAGACGTCCTCGGTTGCGAGCCGCTCGAGCACCTCTTCGAGCGCCGCGAGCTGTTCGCGTCCGAGCGCGCCTGTCGCCATCAACGGCAAGGTGGGCACCGCCGTGGACAGGCTGATCAGTGCGAGCGGCCCGCGCCGGCGCAGGCTCGGAAAGCCGATACGGCCATCGTCGCCCGCAAGATAGGGCGCGAAGGTTTCGCCGAAGCGATGAAAGGTAGCGCGGACATAAGCGTCGTGATTGCCGGGAATCGTGGTGACGCGGTCGGGCGGACCGACGCCGTCGAGCCAGGCGCGCGCCGGCGCGAACTCCGCCTCCAGCGCCAGATTGACGAGATCGCCTGTGACCGCGATGTGGTCGGGACCTTGCGCCTTCACGTCGGCGACAAGGGCGTCGAGCACCTCGCGGCGCTGGTATTTGTGACGGTTGCGCGTCCAGTTGACATAGCCGAACGCGCGCTTGCCGGCGAGCTCGATCAGCCGCGGCTTCGGCGGCGGCGGCAGATGCGGGTCGGACAGATGGGCGAGCGTGAAGGGAGCCATGGGGGGCGATTGCCTCGCTATTCGTCCGCTGTAATGGCAAGGTCGCAGGCTAGGTGCAAGCGGGGCATCAAGGGAGCCCGATGGGGGAACGTCTGAACAGCGTCCGACGGAAATTCGAGCCGCTGCTGCGGCGAATCTTCCACGCCTATTTCCTGCTGGTCCGCGGGATGACGCTCGGCGTCCGCGCCGTGGTGGTGGATGCCGACACCAGGGTGTTCCTGGTCAGGCACAGCTACGTCACGGGCTGGTATCTGCCCGGCGGCGGCGTCGATCTCGGCGAGACCATGGAGCACGCGATGCGCCGCGAGCTCAAGGAGGAGGGGGATATCGATCTCACCGGCGACGCCGTGCTGCACGGCATCTTCCTCAACAGCCACGTCTCCCGCCGCGACCATGTCGCGGTCTACGTCGTCAGGCAGTTCAAGCAGGATCGCCTGCCCGCGCCCAACCGCGAGATCGCGGAGTGCGGATTCTTCGCGGTCACTGCGCTGCCCGAGGGGACCACGCCGGGCACGCGGTTGCGGATCGCCGAAGTCCTGCACGACAGGCCGCGGATTGCGACGTGGCGATGATGGCTGCCCGTGCTAGTAGATCGCCGCGCCTGCGGTGTCGGCGCATGGACGAGGGATGAAGATTGTCTGAATCGACGACGTCATGGCCATTTCGGGTCGCCGTGCTGGTGCCCTGTTACAATGAGGAAGCCGCCGTCGCGACGGTCGTCGCCGATTTCCGCAAGGCCCTGCCTGCGGCCGAGGTCTACGTGTACGACAACAATTCGGCCGACCGTACCGCGGCGGTCGCGCGCGAGGCGGGAGCGATCGTGCGCAGCGAACGGCGCCAGGGCAAAGGCCACGTCGTTCGCCGCATGTTCGCAGACATCGAAGCCGACATCTACGTGCTCGTCGATGGCGATGCGACCTACGACGCGCCGAGCGCGTCGCGCATGATCGACCAGCTCCTCGACGAGCATCTGGATATGGTTGTCGGCCTGCGTGTCGATCAATCGCAAGCGGCCTACCGGCGCGGTCATCGCATCGGCAATCGGCTGTTCACCGGTTTCCTGGCATCGACTTTCGGCCACACCTTCAAGGACATCTTGTCCGGTTACCGCGTGTTCTCCCGCCGCTTCGTCAAATCCTTTCCCGTCCTGTCCGGCGGTTTCGAGATCGAGACCGAGTTCTCGGTCTATGCGCTGGAATTGTCGCTGCCGGTCGCCGAGGTCGGGACGCCCTATTATGCGCGCCCGGAAGGCTCCTTCTCCAAGCTCAATAGTTGGCAGGATGGGTTGCGCATCTTCAACACGATGCTGAAGCTCAACCGGTTGGAGCGGCCGCTGCGCTTCTTTTCGGCGATCGGCATCGTCTTCGCGCTGCTGTCGATCGCTTTCGGATTGCCCGTGGTGATCACCTTCCTCGAAACCGGCCTGGTACCGCGCCTGCCGACCGCCGTGCTTTCCATGGGTCTGATGATCATGGCGCTGCTTTCGGCTTCGTCGGGGCTCGTGCTCGACACCGTGACGCGCGGGCGGCGGGAAATGAAGATGCTCGCCTACCTGTCCCAACCACCGCTCGGGCGGAGCTGAAATTGCCCCGGGGGCCGGGCGCAATCGTATGGACCGCTGCCCTCCAAGGTGATATCCCGCCGACGCGATGAACGATCTTTCCCTCACCATCCGGTCGGAAGCCGTCGGCGATGCTCAGGCGATCGAGCGGCTGCACGAACGCACCTTCGGACCGGGCCGCTTCGTGCTCAGCGCGTACCGCATCCGCGAGCACGTGGACCATGTGCTCGATCTATCCTTCACCGCCCGCGTCGGTACGTTGCTGGTCGGATCCGTCCGGCAATTGCCGATTTGCGTCGGCGACACGCCGGCGTTGCTGCTCGGGCCCCTGACGGTCGAGCCTCCGTTCCGCAGCCGCGGCGTCGGCCGGCTGCTGCTCGAGCGCGCGCTGAAGGATGCCAAGGCGCAGGGCCATCGCCTGGTGCTGCTGGTCGGCGACGAACCCTATTACAGCCGCGTCGGCTTCAAGCAAGTCCCCAAGGGACGCGTCACCATGCCGGGCCCGGTCGATTACAGCCGGCTCCTCGTCATCGAGTTGGTCGAGGGCGCGTTCGAAGGCGTATCGGGGCCGGTCGGTCCCGACTGGAGCAAGACGCGAACCTGACGCGCCCTCGCTTCGAAGCTCACATGAAGGTAGGGCAGTGCCGGTCGATCAGCAATATTACCGGGAAGTGGCGTCCGGGAGCACGGCGGAAAAGCTGCTGATCGCGGCGCGCGACCGCATCTACCAGGATTTCATCGCCCAGATGCAGCCGTCCTCGGCGGACGAGATCCTGGATGTCGGCGTGTCCGACGTGATCAACGACGGCGCCAACGTGCTCGAGCGAAGCTACCCGGATCAGCACAAGATCACGGCTTGCGGGCTCGGCGAAGGTATCGGGTTCAAGGCGGCTTTTCCGCTTTGCCGTTACGTGCAGATCGAACCGAATACACGGCTGCCGTTTGACGACAATGCGTTCGACGTCGCGACGTCCAATGCCGTGCTCGAGCATGCCGGCAGCCATGAAAACCAGGTGTTCCTGGTCGAGGAGCTTGGCCGCGTCGCGCGACGGGTCTTCATCACGGTGCCCAACAGGTTCTTTCCGGTTGAGCACCACACGGCCATCCCGCTGGCGCACTATCTGGACGGCACCTTCAGGATCGCCTGCATGATCGCCGGCAAGTCGGAATGGACCGACGAGCAGAATCTGATCCTGATGACGCGAAAACGGCTGCTGGGGCTCGCCGCGCTGGTTGCCAAGTCTGCGAGTGCTAAGTCCTCCAACCCCAAGTCCGCGGCCGTGGGCTACACCGGTTTGTCGCTCGGCCTGCTATCGTCCAATCTCTATCTCGCATTCCGCTGAAGCAGCCGCCTCCCGCCCCAGCATGATCCCGATGAAGAAGATCCACACCAGCAAAGCCTTCTTCGTCGTGTTGTTTCTCGCGGTGCTGGTCGGCCATTTCTGGACCATGATGCGATGGAACGAGGCGCGCGGCGTCTATGACGACATCTGCTACCTGCGGCAGGCGCATCTGTTCCAGAGATTCGGGCTGGTGGAGGGATTCGACACCAGCCTCACCCGCGACGACGATGGCTATCAGAAAGCAAAGCTGAAGGAGATCGGCTACCCCGACTGGAACGATACGACCGCGGCGCCATGTCACAATCTGATGCCGGCCACGGGGAAGGTCGTCATTCAATACCCGCCGGGCGTCGGCCTCGTGTTGGCGTTGTTTCCGCCAGGGCACCAGGTCGCGCCCATGTACATGCTGGCGACCATTGTCGTCCTGGGCTTTGCGCTGTTTGCGCTTTCTCTCGCGCGCAGCATGAGGTTGGTCCTGATGGCCGGGACGTTCGGCTGTCTTGCGATCTACCTGATGGTCAATCCGGTCAAGGCGAGCTATTCGATGGCCCCGACGGTCGTCGTGTGCGCGCTCGTAGGATGTCTCACGGCGCGATGGCTGGCGGGCCCGCGATCTCAACCGAATATCTGGCTGCTGGCGCCAATCGGTTTCCTGCTCGGATTGACCGTCGACTTTCGATTGGCCAACCTTTTCCTGGCGTCGGGCTATGGTCTCTTTCTCCTCGTCGCGTTTCTTGCGAAGCGGACGATGTCCCGGTTCTTGCAGGGGCTTGTGTTCGGCGTCGCGTTGCTGGCCGGCGTGATCCCGACCATCGTCTCTTACGCCGTCAACGCCGGCAGTCCGTTCGCATCGACCTACGGCAACAATCCCGATGTCAGGCCACTGGATTTTTCGTTCGCGGTGGTCCGGGACTATCTGGCCGATCCGCTCCAGACCTTGCTGATCGTCATCGGAATCGCAGGCTCGATCTGGCTGTTGCGGCAGGCGAACGGCATTCGCCGCGTCGCGCTGCTCACGATCGCCAATCTGGCGCTCAACCTCGCCTTCTTCTTCACCTATCCGATCGCGACACCGTACTACACGATCCCTATTTCTCTCCTGACATTATGGACCCTGCTGTTTGCCGTGCTGTTTCAGGAGGCATCAGAGGGGGCCCCCGAAGCGGCCGCCTCAGCCACAGCACGATGAAGTCCGGCTAGCAATCGCGCTTTCAGAACTTGAAGTTCGCGAACGCCCGTACCCCGATGCCGGGCATCAACACCTCGTCCTTGGTGTAGGACACCGAGTTGCGGATGTTTTCGTTCAACAGATTGTTGCCGACGAGGCCGAGCAGCATCTCGCGCGCGCCGAATGCATTCGGGTTGAGCTTGGTCTTGTAGCTCACCTCGGCCTTCAAGAGATTGTAGCCCGGTGTCGGCGTCTCCGCGATCACCGCGACGTTGTTCTGAGCGAAGGCGTGCAACAGATTAACGCGCATCAGCCAGTTGTCGTCGCGCCAGAACACGCCGCCGCCCAGTCTCACCGGCGGAATGCGTGGCACGTTGGTGCCGTCGGTGAAGGTGGCACGGACCACGTCGAACTGGTTCTCGATGCCCCAGATGCCGCCCTGGAACGCGCCGACATCGAGCTGCGACTGAAATTCGCCACCGCGGAAGTTCGCGTCCCGCTGCGAATAGACCGCCTGGTTCACCTCGGCGCCGGGCGTGCCGCACGAGGCAAAGTCGTCGTCGCACATCACGCCAGTGAGACGGCGATAGATGAAGTTGTTGAAGTGCGTGTAGTAGACGGTCGCCTCGAAGCGGAACGGCCCCGTTGCCTTGCGCAGGCCGACCTCGACGGACTTCGCGGTCTCGATGCCGAGGTTGGGATTGCCGATGTCGAAGGTCGCGGTCGCATCATGCGCACCGCGCGAGAACAGCTCCGCCGCCTTCGGCGCGCGCTCGACATATTGCGCGGTGATGCTGCCGACCAGGCCGCCCGGCAGGTCCTGCAACAAGCCGATGCTGCCGCTCTTCGGCGTGAAGGACGGATTGCGACCGATACCCGCCTGCGGCGTGCCGTCGGGCAGGAAGTCCGCGGGAAAATCCGGCGTCGTGCCGTGCAGCTCGACATGCTCGATGCGGCCGGCGATCTGCGCCCGCGTCGCTTCCGTGAACTTGAACTCGTTGAAAGCATAGCCCGCAACGCGCGTGCTGTTGTTCGGGTCCCACAGGCCGTTAAACAGCGTGCCCGGATTGTCCGGGCTCGGCGCGCTCAATTCCTGATGGCCGACCTGGAAGCCCAGCGCCGTCGTTACCTCGGCGAAGCGCGCGTTGAACGGCATCAGCTGCACCTCGGTGCGGATCTCCTGCTCCTTGTTGGTGAAGATTTGCCGCACGCCGTCGGTGTTGGGATCGGCGGGATCGGCAAGCCCGATCTCGTTGTGCCGGTAATCGGTCGCGCCGGCCCAGAAGCGAACGACATCGATGGCCGTAGCGTCGGGATGGTACTCGCCCTTGACGTTGATCTTGGTCTGATGGCCGTCGATCCGCGTGTTGTGGTCGGCGCCGTCGACGCCGGGGATGTGGTAGAGCGCGTCGTTCTGCGTGATCGCCGCACCGATATAGCCGCCCTGGAAGAAGTAGGAGCCGCCGATCGAGGCGCCGTCCGAGCGCGTCGCCGAGTTGGGCTGGCGTCCGTTGGCGACGGACCGGGTCTGGTCATTCAGGTACGGGTAGCTCGGGATGCTATAGTCGGTGGTGTTGCGGCCGTAGACGTCGGCATGGAAGGCAAAATTGCCGCCGCCGGTGTCGAGCAGCACGCCGCTTTCGACGCCGCGGTCGACCGAACTGAACGCGCTGCGCGTCTCGGCGCTGACGCAAGGCGAAGTCGCGGCCGCTGCGAGCGGCGCCTTGACCGGCAGGCCGAAGCTCTGGAACGGCTGGGCACCGCAGTTCGGCAGCGCATCCGGAATCCGGTTGTTGGTGGCGCTGACGACGCCGCCGATCGAGGTCGAGCCATAGCGCAGCGCAGCCGGCCCGCGTACCACCTCGACCTGGTTGGTCGCGAGCGGATCGATTGGAACGAAGTGATCCTCGCCGAGATCGGAGGCGCCGCCGGCATTGGTGCCGTTCTCGACGATGCCGACGCGGTTGACGTCAAGTCCCCGGATGATCGGCCGGCTGGAGGCGCCGGGCGCGAAGCTCGATCCGGTGATGCCGGGTTTCGAGAACAGGAGGTCGCCGAGCTGGCCGCCGCCCTCGCGGCGGATCTCTTCGTTCGGCACCACCGTGACCGTCGCGAACTGGTTGGTCACGATGGGCAGCACGCCCTGCTGAGGTGCGGCCGGCGTGGAGGTTGCCGGCGTGGCGTCCGCAGCGCGTTGGTGGCTGCGTGCCCGCGCGGTTCGGGTGGGACGACCGGGGTTGCGGGTCGGCACCACCGCCCTGCGCACGATGGGGCTCGGAGCCGTCACGGTGACGGCGGGGATCTCGGTCGATGACTTATCCTCGGCCAGCGCCGAGGTGGCGGCGCCGAGCAGGAGCAGGCTTGCTCCGCCAAGGCGCTGCGCGCGCCGCAATTTGAATGACATGGTCCTGATTCCAGTCAGGCGCCGTCCGCATGTTCGTCTGCTGATCGGAGGCGGCCTGCCGTCGCTGCGCGACGGAATTCGACTTCAGCTGCTCCCGGGAATGCGCCTGAAAGCGGCGAGCCCGGGCGTGATCAAGCGTTGTGGAAGTCAGGACGCGGGAGGGGCGCGGGGCTGGAATGCCGTACCGGCCGATTTCAGGTGGACGAATTCGGCGTCCGTGGTGCGGTAGAGCAGGTCGATCGCCTGCGGCAGCAGCAACACAGGCGGCGCCGCGAACAAGACGGTGCCCGCCATCGCGACCAATGCGCAGATCGCGCAATTGTCCTCGCCCGGTTGCTCCCTGTCGGGAGCCAATGGCGATTGCCTCTCGACCGCGGAACGGTCGATCGAAGCGGGAGCTTGGGCGCCGTCGGTCTGCTGCAGCGAGGACTGGGCGAGGGGAGCCGCCTGGGCGAACCAATGGCTGTGGCCGAACGTCAGCGCGAACTGCACCAGCATCGCGAAGATCGCGAGCCGGGCGCCGTGCCTGATATTCGACCGGAACCACTTCATCTGGAAACGCCACCCCACATCGCGAGGTATCATCCCCTGATCCCGCGATGTTATAATGTAACATCGCGCAATCCGTCAGCGGATGTCAACCGCTGTCGAGCCGACCCGAGCGGGCCGGCTCCTTGCCGTGTCGTGCAGGCAACTGAAAGCCTAGGCTGAGGACCTGTCAAACGGCTTACGCGGACGGCGATTGGACTCAGTGTCAGCGCGAGCAGGTGGCATCAGAGCTTTTTGCTCCGGAGCCAGGTGCGGATGGCCTCGATGTGTTCTGCCTTGCGCTCCAGCGGCAGCCAATGCCCTGCGGGCATGCTCGTTACGGTCAGGTCCGGGCAGGTGGCGCGCATCGGGTCACCTTGGCGATTCCCGGTGATGCTGCAGATCTGATCAAAGTCGCCGTTAACGAACAGCACCGGCTGCGACAGGCGGCCGCCATTGAGTGCCTTGCGCGCATAGGCGATGTTGGCGTCGTCGTTCATGTACCACGCGCAGGATGGGCGGAAGCCATGAGCCTTGAACGTCTGCACCAGCACGTCGAAGTCCGCCGGCGGCCAGAGAGCCGAATCGGGCTCAGTCGGCGGAGCGCGGTGCGCGGCGCCAAAGCGCCCTCCATTGCGCGTGACCATCGCATTCGGCGAAACCTTGCCGATGCCGGCGGGGTCGCCTGGCCGAAAGATCGACGCCAGCGATGCTGCCAAGTCTGCATCGAGGTCGGCGACTGCCGCCTCGAAGTGCGTGTTGTAGTAACGGTAGTAATCCCATTGGCCATCCGGATATTGGTCGACCGGATAAATCGTCCGGTCGACCAGCGGGACGACTGTGCGCAGGGCGTGCCCGTCGGGTTGATATGCCAGCGAGGTCAGCACGACTCCGCGGCTGCGCTTTGGCTGATGCGCGACCAACTCACCGACCACAACACAGCCCCAGTCGTGGCCAACCCAGATCGCAGGCTTGCCGCCCAGGTGATCATGGAGTTCGGCCATGTCCGTCACGATTTCCTCGATGGTATAGGCGTCGTTGGCTGCAGGCGTGGAAGAGCCGCCGTAGCCGCGCAGATCGGGAGCGACGCAGTGCCAACCGTCGGCGGCAAACGCTTCCATCTGCGCGCGCCACATCAAACTGATGCTCGGCCAGCCATGGACGAAAATCATCAACGGTCTGTCGACCGGCCCGCACTCGATATAGCGCGTTGTCTGACGAGGCGAGCTGAACGTGCGCTGGTGAAGTGGGTCTGTCATGGTCGAGTAACTCCGCTTCTCATCGAACGCTCGCACTGTTTAAGTGCTGCGAAGGGCTGCGTTCAGAACTGCTCTTGTCCGCTGCGGGCGATGCCTGGACAGGGACACGCCTGCCCAGGGTCGAGGAAGAACCGCCTCCAGATTTCACAACGTGCTACATGCGACCGAGTTCGGGGTCGAAGGCGTTATGGAGCTTCCGGCGAAGAAGTGACGATGGGATTTATCCGATTAACGGGAAGCGAAGGGACGCGCGTAAGCCGCCTAGCGCCCCTCGCGCATCCACGTCGCAGCAAACGCGCCGAGCAGCAGCAACAGCCCGATCAGGCCGGCGAAGATCGGCAGCACGCCGACGCCCTTCACCACGCTGGCGTCGCGCATCCGCACGCCCATCCAGCCGTCGCCATGGAAGACGCTCGCCGAGCGGACCGGCAGGATGCGCGGCAGCTCGACGCTGGCGCCGTCGACCACGCGCACGGCGTCACCGCCGGTCGCCTGGGTCAGCGGCTTCAACGTTTCGGTGGTGGAGGTGACTTCCGAAAACTCCTTCGGATTGGTCGGGCCGACATTGATCAGCGCCTTCAGCGTGCCGTCGGTGGCCTGCCACAGCCCGAGCTCGCTCGCCGGCAGGCTGGCGCGCCATTCGCCGGGATCTCCGGCTGCAAGCGTCAGGTCGCGCGACACGCCCGACGGCGAGGTCACACTCACCGGCTGGACGCTGTCCGCCATGGTCTGGCGCACCACCACGAGATTCTTGCCCTGCACCTGCAGGCGCAACGCTTCCTCGTCCAGATCAGGCTGCTTCATCAGCCAGTGCGACATCCGCCGCAACAGGTCGAGATGCGGACCGCCGCCTTCATAGCCGCGCGCCCACAGCCAGATGTGGTCGGAGAGCAGCAGCGCGACGCGGCCCTCGCCGAAACGCGACAGGAACAGCAGCGGCTTGCCGTCGACGCCCGTCATGACGGGCGGGTTGACCGCATTGCGGGTATCGACGGTGCGGAAGAACCTGCTCCAGCGCGGCGGCTCGGAGGCGGAGCCCTCGAGGCCACGCGTGACGGGATGGCGTTTGCCGACGTCGGACAGATGCGCGTAGAACGGCTTTTCCGTCACCCCGACCGGTTCGGCGGGCAGCACCGAATCCAGCGGCGTGCGCCAGATGCTGGTGTTGGAGGCGTAGTCGGGGCCGGCCGAGACCAGCACCGCGCCGCCGGAACGCACGTAGCGTGCGATGTTGTCGAAATAAGCGATCGGCAGCACGCCTTGGCGGGCATAGCGGTCAAAGATGATCAGCTGGAATTCGTTGATCTTCTGCTGGAACAGCTCGCGGGTCGGAAACGCGATCAGCGACAATTCATTGATCGGTGTGCCGTCCTGCTTCTCCGGCGGCCGCAGAATGGTGAAGTGGACGAGATCGACGCTGGCATCGGACTTGAGCAGATTGCGCCAGGTGCGCTCGCCGGAATGCGGCTCGCCTGAGACCAGCAGCACGCGCAGCTTGTCGCGCACACCGTCGATGGCGACGACGGCGCGGTTGTTCACCGGCGTCAATTCCCGCTCGAGCGGCGAGGCCTCGATCTCGACGATGTTCGGCCCGGAATGCTTGATGTCGACGTCGACGCTTGCGGCCTGGCCGCTCGAAAGCGTGCGCTCGTTGATGACCTCGCCGTCCCTGCGGACGGTGACCTTGGCGCGCTCGCCGCTGACGCCCTGGTCGTCGAGGCGGTAGGTGATGGTCTGGGGCTGCCCGACGATGCCGAAGCGCGGCGCGGCGATGACCGCAATACGGCGGTCGCGCTCGTCCTTCTGCCCCGTGATCAGCGCGTGCACCGGCGCCTGGAAGCCGAGCCCGGCGGCGTTGGCCGGAATGTCGTGAACGCGGCCGTCGGTGATCAGGAACGCACCGGCGACGCGGTCGACCGGCACGTCCGACAAGGCCGAAGCCAGCGCCCCGAAAAGCTTGGTGCCGTCGGTCTCGCCGTCGGCCTGTCCGGCATCGACGACGCGGACCTCGAGTCCCTTGATCTTCTTCAGGCTGTCGACCAGCGCTTCCTGCGCCGTCGCTGCCTCGCGATTGCGGTTGCCGAAATTCTGGCTCGGGCTCTTGTCGACGACGATTGCGGCGACCGAGGTGAGGGGATCGCGGTCCTCGCGGGTAAAGGAGGGATTGGCGAGCGCCAGCAGGAACAGCGCCAGCGCGGCCACGCGCACGGCAGCGCCGCGCGCCCGCGCCAGCAGCAGCACCAGCGCGATGACGGCGATCGCGGCCAGCGCGAGCCACAGCACGATCGTGGGAACAAGCGGCGTGAATGCGATGCCGTAATTCATATCGATCCTACTGCCCCAGCCGTTCGATCAGGGCCGGTGCGTGCACCTGGTCGGCCTTGTAGTTGCCGGTCAGCGTGTACATCACGATGTTGGCGCCGGCGCGGTAGGCGAATTCGCGCTGGCGGGGGTCGCCGCCGATCACCGGCAGCATGGACTGGCCGTCGGGCCGCACGGCCCAGGCGCCGGCCAGGTCGTTCGAGGTGATGATGATCGGCGAGACGCCGTCGCCGCCGCGTGCCGGCCGCTGCGCGCTGTCCTCGTCGTCTTCGCGCGGCAAGGTCTCGACCCAGGTCTGGCCGGTGCTGAAGCGGCCGGGGAAGTCGCGCAACAGATAGAAGGTCTTGGTCAGCACGTGCTCCCGCGGCACCGGCTCCAGCTCGGGCACGTCGAGCGAGGACAGGATCTCGCGGAGCGTCTGCATGGCCGGGGTCTGCGCGGCGCCGTTCGCGCCGGGCGGGGCTTCGACCGCGTCGCGGGTGTCGAACAGCACGGTGCCGCCCTGCTTCATATAGGCGTCGATCTTGTTGATGGCGTCCCGCGACGGCTTGGGCGCGCCCGGCACGATCGGCCAGTAGATCAGCGGGAAGAAAGCGAGTTCGTCGCGCGCCGGGTCGATGCCGACGGGATCGCCGGCCTCGAGCGCGGTGCGCTGCGCCAGGAACAGCGTCAGTCCGGATAGCCCGGCCCTGACGATGGAATCGACGTCGGCATTGCCGGTCACGACATAGGCGAGGCGGGTCTGCGACACCGCCTTCATCGCGAACTCGTCGGACGCGCTGTCCGCATGCGACGGCGTCGGCACGAACGAGGCGAGACCTGCGAGCACCAGCCCAAAGACGATCATCGCGGGCGCGGCGCGGCGGCGCACCAGCGCGGCAAGGCCGCCGCCGAGTACCGCGACGATGATGGCGTCGATCAGGAACAGCGCGAGCGCCGTCGATAGCAGCCAACCGCGCAAGTCCTGCGGCTCGGCGTTGGTGTAGGTGGCATGCCGGGCGCGCAGGCTGGTGGTGTTCAGGGCTGCGATACGGTCGGCGCTGGCAAGCGTGTTCACGGCGAGCGGTCCTTCTGCCGGACCATAGAAGCCCGGCGGATGATCGGGTGTGGCGCGGTCGCGATAATCCGCGGGCAGCGGCTTTGCGGCAGCCGGCGGCGGACCGAACGCGCCAAAGCCATCGAGGATGTGCAACGGCGCCACCGTTTCGGCGGTCGCCTCGGTGGCAACGCCTGGACCCGGCTTCGCGGTATAGCCGGACAGGTCGACGACACGCCGCAGGATTTCGACGAAGGTGCCCGACATCGGCAGATCCGACCAGCGCATGTCGGCGCTGACGTGGAACAGGCTGACGACGCCCTTGCCGCGATGCTCGCCTGTTACCAGCGGCGTGCCGTCTTCCAGCGACGCCCAGCTTTTGGTGGCGAGCACGGCGTCGGGCTCGGCCAGCACCTGGCGGCTTATGGTGACGTCCTTGGGGACCACGACGCCGGCAAACGGACCGTCGGCGGCAAAGGAGGCCAGATGTTGCGGCTTTTCCCAGGTCAGGCTGCCGCCGAGCGTCCGGCCGCCCTTGCGCAGCTTGACCGGGACGAGATCGTCCTCGGCCTGCGCCAGCCGCGGACCGGCGAACCGCACCAGCACGCCGCCCTGGTCGATCCAGGCATTGAGACGCTCGCGGATTTCAGGGGCGATGGTGCCGACATCGGCAAGGATGATCATCGGCAGCTTCTGATCGAGGAACTGCGTGATGCCCTGCTGCGGCGAGCCCTTGTCGGCAAGCCGCACGTCGGCGAACGGCGCCAGCGCACGGGTGAGATAGAAGGTCGGCGCCAGCAGCGGCTGCGCGGTCTCGCTGGTCGAGCCCGAGACGATGCCGATGGCGCGGCGGCGCCAGCGCTTGTCGAGCAGCTGCACTGCGCCGGCGGAGCGCTCACCGGCAATTTCCAGCCGCGTGATGTCGTTGCGCAGCTCGACCGGCAGGTCGAACGACGCTTCGGTTTCCTTGTCCTGCGGGCCGAACGAATAACGCGCTTCGCCGATCGGCGAGGCCTTCTGGTCCAGCGCGCGCACGGTGCCGATGGCGATGCCGCCGTCGGTGCGCAGCACCTTCACCGTCATCCTGGCTGCGGCGTTCTCGGCCGCGACCAGGGCTAGGGCTGAGGAGGTGCCGCCTTCGAACACGGTCAGGCTGCGATCGCCGATGGTCTTGCCGAGGCCCGCCACGAATTCCTCGCCGCGACCGGTATCGACGCTGTCGGAGAGCCAGGCGATCTCGCAGTCGCCGGTTGCTTTCAGGAAGCGATCGATTGCGGTCAGGGTCTCGACGCGTTCGATCGAATACGGCTTTGGCGTCAGCTGCCGCAGCGCGACGCGCGCGGCGCCCGCCGGCATCAATGTGATATCGCGGTTCGGCTCGGATAGCGGTACCAGCGCAATCGCACGGCGGTCATTCTCGGCACTGGCGATCAATTCGTCGGCGGCCCTGATCCGGATGTCCCAGTTCGAGGCCGCGCTCCAGCCGTCATCGAACATGATCATCAGCGGCGCCTTGCTGGCGGCCGCGCCTGTTTGCGGATTCCAGATCGGACCGGCGGCGGCGAAAATGACCAGTGCCGCAGCCAGCAGCCGCAATGCGGTCAACCACCACGGCGTTCGCGACGGGGTCTCTTCGCGCGGTGCGATGTCGAACAGCAGGCGCGTCGGCGGAAACTCGATGCGGCGCGGCCGCGGCGGCATCACGCGCAACAGCCACCACAGCACCGGCAGGCTGACGAGGCCGATCAGGAGCAGCGGTTCGGTGAAGGCGAGCGGCAGTCCCATCATGCTGCCGGCCCCGCCTTGATCGTTGTGGTGCGCGCGCCCGATTTGCTCACCTGCATGCCGGCATGCAGGAACAGCAAGAGCTCGGCGGCCGAGCGGTCGGTCGCATGCGTCGTGAACAGCCAGTCGAGCTTGTTGGTCTCGGCGCGGATCTGATCGCGGTGCAGCGCGAGCCGGGCGGTGTAATCCTGCGCCCAGCTCTCGGCGCGGCCGGCGGTGATCACGCCGAACCCCTCGGGCTCGACGAACTCGACGCGGCCGGAATAGGGGAATGATTCCTCGGCGGGATCGACGACCTGCACCAGCGTGCCATGCGCGCCGGAGCCGGACAGGCCGGCGAGCGTGGTCCTGATCTCGGAGAGCGGCGACCAGAAGTCCGACAGCACGATCGTCTCGGCCAGCGCCGCGGGCACAAAGGAGGGCGGCAGGCTCAAGCGGTCGGCATCGTCATGCAGCATCGCCTGCGCCATCTTGTCGATGACGCTGCGGCTGGCGGTCGGTGCCATCAAACCGGGGATGCCGACGCGCTCGCCGCCGGAGACCAGCAGTTCGGCCAGCGCGAAGGCGACGATCAGCGTCCGCTCGAGCTTGGATTCACGCGCCTGCTTTGACGCGAACGCCATCGAGGGCGAACGATCGGGCCAGATCCAGACCGTATGCGAGGCTTCCCATTCGAGCTCGCGGACATAGAGGAGATCGTCGCGCGCCGAGCGCCGCCAGTCGACATTCTGCGACGGTTCGCCGGAGACGAAACGGCGGTATTGCCAGAAATTTTCGCCGGAGCCGGCGCGACGGCGACCGTGCAGGCCGTGGATGACGTTGGCGGCGATACGGCGGGCCTCGAGCACCAGGCGCGGCAGCGAAGCGGCGAGCGTGCGGCTTTCGCCATCGGCACGTCGGATCGCGATGACCTCCTTTGCTGTGTGCCCGTTCTCCGCCGCCATCAACCGATCCGTGTCTTCAATTGCCGGATCACGTCCGGAATCGTGCGGCCTTCGGCGCGCGCCTGGAACGTCAGCGCCATGCGGTGCTTCAGCACGGGCTCGGCGAGGTCGAGCACGTCGTCGATTGAGGGCGCGAGGCGGCCGTCGATCAGCGCGCGAGCGCGCACCGCGAGCATCAGCGATTGGCTGGCGCGCGGGCCCGGTCCCCAGGCGATGAACTTGCTGGTGTCGCCGCCGTCCGGACCCGGACGGGCCGAGCGCACCAGCGACAGGATCGCCTCGACCACGGAATCGCCGACCGGCAGGCGCCGGATCAGTCGCTGCGCGGTGATGAGTGCATCAGGTGTCATCGAGCCCTTCGCCAGCGTCTCGTCGGCGCCGGTGGTCTCGAACAGGATGCGGCGCTCGGCGTCGCGGTCGGGATAGTCGACGTCGATCTCCATCAGGAAACGGTCGAGCTGGGCTTCAGGCAGCGGATAGGTGCCTTCCTGCTCCAGCGGGTTTTGCGTGGCGAGCACGTGGAACGGCTTCGGCAGATCGTGACGCGCGCCGGCAACGGTGATGTGCTGCTCCTGCATCGCCTGCAGCAGCGCCGACTGCGTGCGCGGGCTGGCGCGGTTGATCTCGTCGGCCATCAGCAGTTGCGCGAACACGGGGCCGGAGATGAAGCGGAAGGCACGCTTGCCGGAGGTGCTCTCGTCCAGCACTTCGGCGCCGAGAATGTCCGACGGCATCAGATCGGGCGTGAACTGGATGCGCTTGGCATCGAGGCCGAGCGTGATGCCGAGCGTCTCGACCAGCTTGGTCTTGGCGAGACCGGGGACGCCGATCAGCAGCGCATGGCCGCCGGAGAGGATCGTAACCAGCGTGTTCTCGATCACGCGATCCTGGCCGAAGATGACGGACGCGATCGCATCCTTTGCCGCGCGAATCTGGCTCGACACCTGCTCGGCCGAACGGACGATTCCGTCTTCGAGCTTCTCGACACTCTCCGCCATCCGTTAGCTCCTTCAGCCTGCCATGCAGCTCGCTTGCGTCGTCATGTCATCACGTCCTCAACTCAAGACGTGGGCCCTATGCTAGACTTGCAGGAAGGCCATGTATTCGTTGAATTAACCTATCCCCACCTTATCGGCTTAGGGATATGTAGGGCATCACGAAGTGGCGACCTCCACACCGGACGAATGCGGGGTGGAACCGAGTACCGGGATACAACGTAAACCTGCACCAATCGTGCCAAATGACCGATCGTGCCAAATGACAAAGTCAGGGCAAACCATGGCGAACCAAGGGCAGAGCGCCGATCGCGGTCTTGAGGGGCTGACTGCCGCTGCCAAAACTGCTGCCGATGCCGAAGGCGCCAAAAAGGGCCTGCCTCCGGTGCATTTGTGGAATCCGCCGTTTTGCGGCGATCTCGACATTCGAATCGCGTCAGATGGTACTTGGTTCTATTTGGGGACGCCAATCGGCCGTCATGCCTTGGTTCGCCTGTTCTCGACCATCCTCAAGCGCGAAGGCGACAAGCATTTCCTCGTCACGCCGGTGGAGAAGGTCGGCATTCGCGTCGACGACGCGCCGTTCATGGCGGTCGAGATGCAGAAGGACGGCGATGCCAACCATCGCGTGCTCCGCTTCCGCACCAATGTCGACGACTGGGTCACCTGCGATGCGGCGCACCGGCTGCGCTTCGAGCAGGCCAAGGACGGCGGGCTGACGCCCTATCTGCATATCCGCGCCGAGCTCTGGGCCAAGGTCACCCGCGCGCTCTATTACGATCTGGTTGACATGGGTGAGGAGCGGATGGTCGATGGCCAGCCGATGTTCGGTATCGAGTCGGCCGGCGAGTTCTTCGCCATGGCCGATGCGGAGCAGGTGAGGGCCGCGCTTTGAACAAGCCTATCTCCAGGAACGATCCCGCCGTGATCGGTGCGGCGGATTTCTTCGCCCGCTCCGCCGCGCGGCTCGGCTTCGACGTTCCGCCCGGCCTCTACGATCCCAACATCATTCCGGCCTCGGGCGATCCCGGCACCGACAAGATGCTCGAGATCATCGCGCGCGAGCAGCCGGTGCGGCCGGCGGCGGTCTTGATCGCGGTGGTCGATCATCCCGAGCCGACCATTCTGCTGACGCAGCGTTCGGCGCATCTGAACGACCATGCCGGCCAGATCGCATTCCCCGGCGGCAAGATCGACGCAACCGACCGCTCGCCGCTCGATGCGGCGCTGCGCGAGGCCGAGGAGGAGGTCGGGCTGTCGCGCGACTTCGTCGAGCCGATCGGCTATCTCGATCTCTACGGCACCGGCTTCGGCTTCCGCATCCTGCCGACGGTGGCCAGGGTGCGCCCGGGCTTTGAGCTGACGATCAACCATTCCGAGGTTGATGATGCGTTCGAAGTGCCGCTATCCTTCCTGATGAACCCGGCCAACCACCAGGTGCACAGCAAGGAATTCCGCGGCATGGAGCGGTCCTACTACGCGATGCCGTTTGCCGAACGCTACATCTGGGGCGCGACGGCCGGCATGCTCCGTGTGCTCTATGAGCGGATCTATTCGTCATGATTCGGCCGATCCTGACCGAGATCGGAATCTTCCTCGTTCCCTTTGCCGTCTATGCGCTGTTCCTGGCCGCCACGCGTTCCGGCCTGTTCGTGCAATCGTCCTGGCCGATCACCATCGTCGCGCGTCTCATGCTGGCGGCGCTCGTGCTGGTGATCGCCGGGCTGATCGGCTTTGCGCATTTCTCCGGCGCCGCACCGGATTCGACCTATGTCCCCGCCCATGTCGAGAACGGCAAGCTCGTGCCGGGCGTGGAAAGATAGGGCCGGCCGATGAGCGCGGTGCCCATGCTCGCCGATGCGCCCTGGCTGATTTCGGGTGGCACCGCGCGCGTCCTGCAATTGCTCAATGCGGATGGCGAGGAGGCGCGGGTTGTCGGCGGCGCCGTGCGCAACGCGCTGCTCGGCCTCGTCCCCGGCGACATCGACATCGCGACCACGGCGCTCCCGCACGAGGTGATGCGGCGCGCCAAAGCTGCCGGCATCAAGGCTGTGCCGACCGGCATCGACCACGGCACCGTCACCCTCGTCATCGACGGGCAACCTTACGAAGTCACGACGTTGCGCGAGGATACCGAGACCTTCGGCCGCAAGGCCAAGGTCGCGTTCGGCCGCGACTGGGTGAAGGACGCCGAGCGCCGCGACTTCACGATGAACGGGCTCTCGGTCGATGCCGACGGCGTCGTCCACGATTACGTCGGAGGCATCGCGGATGCGGCCGCGCGGCGCGTGCGCTTCATCGGTGATCCCGACCAGCGCATCGCCGAGGATTTCCTGCGCATCCTGCGCTTCTTCCGCATCCACGCCGCCTTCGGCGCCGGCGATCCCGACCGCGACGGCTATCTCGCCTGCATCCGGGGACGCGCCGGCCTCGCGAGCCTCTCGGCCGAGCGGCTGCGCATGGAGACGCTGAAGCTTCTGGTCGCTCCCGGCGCGTCCGCCGCCGCGCTTGCGATGGCCGATGGCGGATTGCTGCAGGCGCTGACCGGCGGCGTGGTCTACACCGGACCGCTCGCGGCGATGATCGTGATCGAGCGCGAGCTCGGCCTCACCGCAAGCAGCACGCGGCGCCTCGCCGCGCTGGCGATCGCGGTGACTGAAGACGCCAAGCGCGTCGCCACGCGCCTGAGGCTCTCCAATGCGGAAACCAAGGCGCTGGATTCGATGGGGCACCGCTGGTGGCGCTTGGCCACCAAGGACGAAGCCGATGCGCGGCGGCTGCTCTACCGGCTCGGTGCGGATCGCTATCACGATCGCGTGTTGCTGGGCTGGGCGAGAGCCGGCGGTGACGTCGGCTCGTCGCGATGGCGTGCGCTCGCCGAGCTGCCGCAGCGCTGGACTGCGCCGAAATTTCCGCTTCGCGCCGCCGACTTCATCGCGCGCGGCATGGCGGAAGGACCCTCGCTCGGACATGTGTTGACGCTCGCGGAGGACGCTTGGCTTGCGGCGGATTTTCCCCTAGAGGAAGCCGCACTCGCTTCCATCGCCGATCAAGCTGCGGCACGCGTCAGCCGCGATGAGAGAACGTGACCATCGTCTCAGGCTTCGCCGACATCTCGATCTTTCAGCTCCTGCTGGTCGCGTTGATGGCGTTGTTTGCTTCGATTATCGGTGGTCTCGCCGGCTACGGCACCGGCGCCTTGATGCCGCTGGTGCTGGTGCCTCTCGTCGGCGCCGAACCGGTGGTGCCGATCATCGCGATCTCCGCGATCTTCACCAATTCCAGCCGCGCGCTCGCCTATCTCCGCTATGCCGATCGCCGCCGCGCGCTGATCGTGCTGGCCTGTGCGGCACTGACGACAGCGCTTGGTGCCTACGGCTACACACGGCTGACCAATGCGGGCGCGGCGCTGGTGATCGGCTCCATGCTGATCCTGAGCGTGCCGCTGCGCCGTGTGCTCCGCCGCCGCCAGGTCAAGATCGGCGACACTGGGCTTGCGGCCGGCTCGGTCGGCTATGGCGTGCTGGTCGGCGGCACCTCCGGCTCCGGCGTGATCCTGCTGTCGCTGCTGACGGCCGCGGGCCTGGAAGGCGCGGCCGTGATCGCGACCGATGCCATGATCTCGCTCGGCACCGGCCTCATCAAGATCTCGGTGTTCGGCCTCGCCGGCGCCGTGACCGCACAGGTGCTCGCCTTTGCGCTGCTGATCGGAGCAATCGCAATCCCCGGCGCGTTCCTGGCAAAAGCCTTCGTCGAGCGGATGCCGGTGCACATCCACACCGCGATCCTCGACGTCGCGGTGATCACCGGCGGCGTAGTGATGATCTCGGCTGCGGCGAGGCAGCTCATCTAATCAATCGGATGTGGCGCTGTCCCGCTGCCAGTTTGGTTCACGCCGCGGGTCTAGTGTGAGGGACTGCAGTCCAGTTCCTTGATCCTGCCGGCGGCGTCAAATGCCAAAAGTGCACTCATGACGCCAGCACTGGTGAGGTACGAGATAATGGTGCCGTCGTTGCGCCAGGGATTGAGATCATCCAACGTGCCTGCCGGATATTTCCGGAGGTGATCGACCCAATAGGCACGAAGTGCTTCGCGGCCGGTGATGGTTTGGCCGCCGGCGCAGCCGCAGTGGACCACGGCATCCTCGGCATGAAGTTCCAAAATCGCTTCGATATCGCCCGCGCGATAGGCATCAAGCCAGTCGACCGCAACGGCCATCGGGTCAAAGGACATATTTTTCACTCGCATCGCGTCCAAATCTGGGTCAGGCTCTGGAACCGCCAGGCCTTTTTTGATTTTAATATCCCACCCGGGCACGGCCATATGGCGAACGACATAGGGGACCGGGCCGAGGGCCAAAGTCGATGTTGGACACGTCCGCCAGGCAGGGGATACTCAAGCCCATCCGGCTCGTGATCGTCGATCCACAGCCGATCGTTCTGCAGGGACTGAGGTCGGTCCTCGGGACGCAGCCGGACTTCGACGTTGTCGCATCGTCCAGCGATCGGACAAGCTGCCTCGAAGCAATTCGGAAGCTGACACCTGACGTCGCGCTTCTTGCCGACAAGGTGCCGGATCTGACGGTCTCCGAGATCCTCGCGATTGTGAAGGCGGAGAAGCTCTCCACGCGCCTGGTGTTCTTCACCGAGTCCGATACCGACCACGATCTGACTTCAGCCATCGCAGCCGGCGCCTGCAGCGCAATTTCGAAGTATGCCTCTCCCGCCACGATGCTGCGATCGCTGCGGCTGATGACGAAGAGCGGCGTGGCACTGGAGAAGTCCGATCTCTCCGCACCCGGCAAGGAGGCGGACGGCGATAGCAAAGTCGAAGGGATGCTGGAGCTGTTGACGCAACGGGAACGTCAAATCGCACGACTCGTGGCGGAAGGAATGTCGAACAAGGAGATCGCGCGTCAGCTCAACGTTTCCGACGGGACGGTCAAGGTCCACCTGTACAATATTTTCCAGAAGCTTGAGATCACCAACAGAACTGTGCTCGCGACCATCGCATTGCTGCAACGGCCCTCCGGTCTGGCCGCGCTCTCCCTGGCATTTCTGGCGCTCGCAATTGCGGACGAACTCAAGGCGTCGGAAGCGAACGACATCTTCCCGGATGAGAACGGCGTCGGCCACGTGGACGAGCACGCGGGGTACGAGCCCTGGAAAAAAGGGATTCTCCGGCACCTCGTCGTCTGGGAATCCGGCGAGCCGCCCACGCAGGCCCAGAGAGACTTGTTCGCCAAGGCCGCCCAAATCACCAACCCGGCGGCGGCAATGGAAGCGCTACGCGCGGCCGAGCAATCCGGGGGCGCGAAAGCGTGGACGCACCACGCTCCTGCTGGATCGGGCGCGCCCGATCTTCCCGTGCCCTTACTGCGAGGAGCAAACGACATACAGGTCGGAGTTGACCCGGCCCCGGAACATCAATTCCCGCGGCTTCTTTCCAATGCGATGTCGATGCATGGAGGGTATGGCAACTTTGCTATTCTCACCGGTGCGTTGATCTACGCACTGGAGGATCCCCATCTCGCCGCCCACGCGCATGACCTTCGTCAAGCGTCGATCGACAGCATCCTGGCCGTCACTGAAGAGAGTGCGACCACAAAACTGGCCGCGATCACCCATGCTGCCGCCAATCATGCCGACAATTCAGCCCCGGGTTTCCTTTCGCACGATGTCCGCCTGTCTTTCGCCGCTGTGACCACTGGAAACGGCAACCTCGCTGAAGGCGCTCTGGGCGAAAAGGGCCCGGGCGATGCGGGTGACAATCTCCATAAATTTGTTGGCGCGGACCCTGGTCACGATGCCGGTGTCGGCGGGGGCGGCGACGTTGAAAAAATTGTTTATCGCTCCCCGATTGACTCCGAGTCTAACCAGTTCAAGTCGACCTCTTCCGACGCCGTGTTCGATTTCGCATCTGGGCCGGGCAGGATCAATCTTGCGGCTTTCGGAGCGCTTGCCTGGCTGCACATGACGGCGGCAACCAAGTCTATACCGCCACATACACTCGCCTGGGTCTACGACTCCGCAAGCAACGAGACGATCGTCTATGTGAATGCGACCGATCATATCCTTGATATCGGCGATCGCGGCCTGCTGGAAATCCATCTCGAGGGGATCGTGGCCGTTGCGGAGGCGGATGTCGGCTCCGAGCCAGATGGCGCGGCTGTTGCGACCACCTTGGAGCAGCTCGAAGCCGCGCTGATACCGGCGATCGCAACCGATGAGGCCGCTCTGACGAAGGATCATGTCCAAACCAGTATCGAGGGGAGCGAGAGCACGCTCGGGACGGCTGGAGCCTGGGCCCTTCTGGCCAACAACGGCTCGGGTTTCCATTTCGGGCAGGCCCGGACCGGCTTGGGGACGTCGACGAGGCTCAGAAGCTCCAGCGACGCGTCGGCGGATGCAACGGAAGAGAGCGATGGTGCGTCTGCCGCGTCGGCTCACGCATCATCCATCGAGCTTGCTCATAGCGCGACGGCCCCGGCAGCGGCAAATGTCGCATCGAACAATGGTCCGATCAATGCGGGCAACGGCGTTTCGTCGACGGGGCCCAACGAGATCGGCCAACCCAGCGTCGTAACCGCCGACAGCGCGGGGCACGGCAACTCGCAGCACGCTTCGGACCCATCGACTGAAGCTGGCTCCAAACCGGGCAACGGCGTCGGCCATGACGCCGAGCATCACGATAAGGCCTCGGACGCTCCAGGAGGGTCAGCGAAGAACGCAGAACCAGACGGCGCGGAACACGGCAAAGCCGGGCACTCAAATGCTGCAAAAGCACCGGACGCAGCCGAGACCGATCCGGACGTCGCAACGGCCGCCGACGCGGGTCACGGCAACTCGAAGCACGCTTCGGAGCCGGGGTCTGCAAAGGCGGCAGCCGACGAATCGACTGAAGCTGGCTCCAAAGCGGGCCACGGCGTCGGCAATGGCGCCGAGCATCACGCTTCGGCTTCGGAAGCTCCGGGAGGGCCAGCGAAGAAGGCCGACCCAGGCGGCGCCGAACACGGCAAATCCGGGCACTCCGCCGCCCCAAACGCACCAGACGCAGGCGAGATCGATCCGGGCGCCGCGATAGCCGCCGGTGCAGGCCACGGCAACCCGCAGCACGCATCGGAGCCAGGGTCCGCAAAGGCCGCAGCCACCGAATCGACTGAAGCTGGCTCCAAACCAGGCCACGGCGTCGGCAATGACGCCGAGCATCACGCTTCGGCTTCTGACGCTGCGCACGGACCAGCGAAGACGGCAGAACCAGGCGGCGCGGAACACGGCAAATCCGGACACTCAGCCGCCCCAAACGCACCGGCCGCAGCCGAGATCGATCAGGGCGCCGCAACGGTCGCCGGCGCGGGCCACGACAACCCGCAGCACGCATCGGAGCCAGGATCCGCAAAGGCGGCAAGCACGGGATCGACGGAAGATGGGGGCAAACCGGGCAACGGCGCCGGCGATGGCGCCGAGCATCACGCTTCGGCTTCGGAAGCTCCGGGAGGGTCAGCGCAGAAGGCAGAACCAGACGGCGCGGAACACGGAAAATCCGGGCACTCAGCCGCTGCAAGCCCGCCGGACGGAGCAGCGATCGATCCGGCCGCCGCAACGCCCGCCAGCGCGGGCCACGGCAACTCGCAACGCGCTTCGGAGCCAGGATCTGCAAAGGCGGCAAGCACGGAATCGACGGAACATGGAGGCAAACCGGGCAACGGCGCCGGCGATGGCGCCGAGCATCCCTCTTCGGCTTCGCAGGCTGCGGGGACCGTGAAGACAGCAGAACCAGCCACCGTGGACCACGGTAACTCGCAGCACGCTGCGCAATCTGCAGCAATCGCAGACGACGCACACACGGCCAAGGCTGCGTTCGAAACCGGCGGCGCAGACCAGGGACCGGTATTCCGGTTCGATAGCGGCGTAGCTCCTTCTGCTTTCGTCGAGATAGTCGGACTGAAAGAGTTCAATCATCCGCTGGATGCGCACGTTCCGCCCGGTCAGGAAGAAGGCCTCGGGTTCAACGTCAAGCTCGTCCCTCATGCACTGAACGGACACGCGGACGATCACGGCACCAACAGCCCGCACCAAGCGATTCTACCTGCGCATCATGATTTGCTGATCTGAACCGCTGCATCGTCATTGACCGAAAATGGCAACTGTCACCGTAGCCACGGCTCAGGAACGCGACGCCTTTGGCGGATCAGCCTGATGGGGAGCAGTTGTTCAGGGTTGCAGCCGTGAGAGCAGACGTTGCCGATCCTGATCGCGACCTCGCTGCTCCATGCGCATCCGTTCAAGTTCGCCTTCAGCTTTGGTTGTGTCCTCGTTCTGGCGCTTCATTTCGATGATCAGCGCCTCCTGCTCGGCGAGCCGGCGTTCTCCTTCGACGACGTCGCGCTCGATCTGCCTCAGCTCATCGTATATCGCCGTCGTGTACATCCCGATCCTCGCGCGGCCGTGCTGCGAAGCACGCCGCAGAGTAGGTTTCGCTTCGTGCAGGGCCTTTATCGGGCGCGCGGTGCGGCTATGACCACAGCGCGACGCGTATGGCTTTTAACTCAGCCAGCTTCGCGAACGTTCCGGCTGATGCCATTTTTTCCCGGGCTTTGATCGATCGCACGAGAGGCCATGTTGTTAACCGATCCCCTTGGCGGAAGCGGATCGCCAACTGCCCGGAACGGATCTCGTCAAGCGAGCGCACCCGTTGTCGGCGACAGTGCACTCGGCCCAGGGCTGCGCGTCAGCCAAGTTGCAAACAAGCGGTCGGCACAATATCGTCGATCGTCCGCGCCGATGTCTGACGTTCAATCTCCCTCAGGAACCAACCCTATGAATGTGGTCTCACTGCCCAGCGGGATCCATCGCCCTCCAGGGAAGGTCGATATCCCATCCGCCTGGGAGGGGGCTGAGATGAAAGCCAATCCTGATCGATGGTTGATATCGCTTGCTGCCGGCGAAATCGCCGAACTCGAGGGCGTGGCTGAAACATATCTTGGCAGAAACAAAACAATCGCCGAGATCACGAAGGAAAGCTTTCCGCTTCCCCATCTCGGCGCGCACCTGGAAGATCTCAAGAAGAAGCTCCTGGTAGGCATTGGCTTCGAAGTGATCCGCGGCCTCCCGGTGGCAAAATACAGTCAGGAGTTTGCCGCTACGATCTTTTGCGGAGTGGGCGCCCATCTTGGATCGGCGCGGTCTCAGAATGCAGCGGGCCACATTCTCGGTCACGTCCGTGACACCGGCGCCGATGCTAAGGATCCGAACACCCGAATTTATCAAACCTCGGAACGGCAAACATTCCACACGGATTCGTCCGACGTGGTTGGATTGTTATGCATTCGCGAGGCGAGGGAGGGAGGGGATTCTCTCCTTGTCAGTACGACGACAATCTACAACGAGATGTTTGACAGACGTCCCGACCTTGCCGCTCTCTTGTTTGATCCGATCGCGACGGACCGACGAGGCGAGGTGCCGGAGAACGAAAAGCCATATCTTGAAATCCCGGTGCTGAATTGGCATGCGGGGTTCCTGACCGGGTTTTATCAGCGCCAATATATCGATAGTGCGCAGCGCTTTCCCGATGCGCCGAGACTGACGCCGGCTCACGTCGAGGCGCTCGATCTTTTTGACGCGCTCGCAAATGATCCCGCGCTGCATTTCGGCATGCGGCTTCAGCCGGGCGACATGCAGTTCGTTTACAATCATGCCTTGCTGCATGACCGGACCGGATTCCGCGATTGGCCCGATGCAGGCCAGAAGCGTCATTTATTGCGCCTTTGGCTCAGCATGGAAGGCGACCGGCCGTTGCCCGATTGCTTCAAGCAGCGCTATGGCTCGATCGAGATCGGTAACCGTGGCGGCATCATCACCAAAGGGACCAGTTTGAACGTTCCGTTGGATTGACGTTCGAGCATCCAGCGATGTCCGCTCTCGTGCCGATATGGACAGAGGAGCGGACACCAAGTTGGGCGGAGCCGAGCACCCCGACCTAATGAGGACGCGGCCTCAGCCGCGCTTACTCCTCGTCTTCGTCGTCTTCATCCTCGAGCTCTTCCAGGTGCTCGAGCACCGCAAGCGGGAGCGTCTCGCGAAACAGATCGCCCTCCGCGCCCATCCAGAGACAGATCACGTCCTCGCCCTTCACGTCCGCGACGGTGAGCGGCTGCCCGCCGGATTTCAGCATGACGATATCGCCGGCTTTTAGTTCCATAGATGGTCCTTTCGGGTTGATTGACGGCGAAGCTAGCAAACCGGCATGACATGCCGATCACGGGCCACTCGGTCAGTGGATGTGTTGCGGTAGCGCGCATCCGCCGGCCAGACTGCTGAAACGTCGATCAGAGAGCTTTAGGCCGGAGCGATCCCATCACGAGAGGCAATGGTGCCTGTTCGATGGATGGCACAAGGGCTCTTCCGTCCCGTGCGTCGCGACCATGACACCATGCGCCTGTTTTGCCCGACGGCGCAAATGATTTCGTCAGATCCGCAGTTTGCGCTCGCCGCAAGTCCTTGATTTTGCTGCGGCCGTCTACTGTGCATGGGGTTGTTTTCGACGTTTTTGTTTGCGCACCCTGATTGCGGTCAGCCCGGCACCAGTTCTGTCAGCGAGCGGATGATGCGGTCGGGCTTGACGATCGAGCCTTCGGGCAGGCCGTCGCCATGCACGTCGATCCAGATCGAGTAGATGCCGAGACGCTGCGGCGTCACGACTTCCCATTCCAGATTGTCGCCGATCATCCATGTGTCCTTGGCGGTGACGCCGAGCGCCTCCATCGCGTGCAGATAGGCACGCTCCTCGGGCTTGCCGAAACCGTGCTCGCCCTCGATCTGGATGTGGTGGAAGCGGTGCGCCAGCTCGAAGCGTTCGACCTTGGCGCGCTGGGTGTCCGCGGCGCCGTTGGTCACCAATGCGAGCTTGATGCCGAGCGCCTTGAGCCTGTCGATAGCGTCATGCGCGCCGGGGAAGACGAACATCTCCTCCTCGCGATAGGCGGTGAAGCGGTCGGCCAGGCGAATGGCGAGGTCGTCGGGCAGGGCGCGATGACCGGCGGCCGCGAGCGCGGTGAAACCGCCCTTGACGGTGAGGTGCCGGGCTTCGGCGAGCTTGAGCCGCCACGAAGCGTCCGCATTGGCCCAGAAATTCTTCGCGAAGGCCAGGACGGTGCTCGCGACCAGTTGCGGCGGCAGCGGCGCGAGTTCCTCGGCGAACTCCGCTGTGATCGTGTTCCAGGCGATCTCGGGCCGCGCATAGGCCGACAGGATGGTGTCGTCCATGTCGATTAGCATGGCGCGCGGGAGCGGTCTCATCGCGGGCTTCATCGTCGTCATGGCCACTTCACCACCGGTGGTAGCGACGACAGGATCGAATCCACATTGCCGCCGGTCTTGAGACCGAAGATGGTGCCGCGGTCGTAGAGCAGGTTGAACTCGACATAGCGGCCGCGCCGGATCAATTGCTCCTCGCGATCCTCCGCGGTCCAGCTTGTCGCGAAATTGCGCCGCACGATGTCGGGATAGACCTTCAGGAAAGCGCGACCGACGTCCCGGGTGAAGGCGAGGTCGGCGTCCCAGTCGCCGCTGTCGTGCCAGTCGTAGAAGATGCCGCCGATGCCGCGCGCCTCTTTGCGGTGCGGCAGGTGGAAATACTCGTCGCACCACTTCTTGTACTTGTCGTAATCGGCGATGCCGTTCGGCTGCGTGCAGGCCTGTTTCATTGCGGCGTGGAAGGCGATGCTATCGGCATCGTCCTGCGTGCGCCGGCGGTCGAGCACCGGCGTAAGATCGGCGCCGCCGCCGAACCAGGCTTTGGTGGTGACGACGAAGCGCGTGTTCATGTGCACCGCCGGCACGTGCGGATTGCGCAGATGCGCAATCAGCGAGATGCCGGAGGCCCAGAACTTCGGGTCGTCCGCCGCGCCCGGAATTTGCGCGCGAAACTCTGGTGCGAATTCGCCGTGCACGGTGGAGCAATGCACGCCGACCTTCTCGAACAGGCGGCCGGACATCATCGACATCACGCCGCCGCCGCCGGCCGCGCCGGTATGATCGGTGCGCTGCCAGGGTGTGCGTTTGAAGCGGCCGGCCTCACCGGGATAAAGGCTCTCGGGGGCATCGTCCTCCAGCCGCTCGAAGCTCGCGCAGATCTCGTCGCGCAAGGCTTCGAACCAGGCGCGTGCGCGCGTCTTGCGGTCTTCGATCAAGCTCGGGTCCAATGTGGATGTCATTCCGTCAGCCCTGCGGACCGTAATAGGTGCAGCTCTCGTTGCAACTGTCGCGATGGATGCTGACGCGGGTGAGCTTGCCGATAGGGGCCAGCCGCTCCCAGACGAAGCGCGAGAGGTTTTCCAGCGTCGGTGTGCCCAGCGCCTCGATCTTGTTGAGGTACTTGTGATCAAGCGTCATCCGCACGTCGTCGATGGCGCGCTGGACCAGGCCGAGATCGACCACCATGCCGGTTTTGGGATCGGGCGTGCCGCGCAGCGTCACCTCGGCGCGGAAGGAGTGGCCGTGGATCTCTTCGCTGGCCGCGCCGAATGTCGTTCCCGACAATGAGTGCGCCGCCTCGAAGCGAAACGATTTCGTCAATTCCCACATCTGTTCGAAAACCAATCCTATCTGATACCAAGCGACTTATGCGTCTGCACGCTGAGCCGCCATTGCGGATGATTGAGGCAATAGTCGATGGCGCCCGCGGTGTTTTGGGCGACCTCGGGCCCGTCCATCGGCTGCAACGAGAAGCGCTCGAAGGCGAGATCCGCGAAGGCGTCCGGCATGGCGAGCGGCTGCGGATAGACCAGCTTCAGTTCGTGGCCACGCCGGACCACCAGATCGCTGCCGCCCTTTGGGCTGACGCAGATCCAGTCGAGCCCCTCGGGCGGGGCGATGGTGCCGTTGGTCTCGACGCCGATCTCGAAGCCGCGGGCATGGAGCGCGTCGACCAGCGCGGTATCGACCTGGAGCAGTGGCTCGCCGCCGGTGAGCACCACATAGCGGTTGGCGGTGGAGGCTGTCCATTGCGCGGCGATGGTGTCTGCGAGTTCCGCGGCCGAGCCATAGCGACCGCCGAGGGTGCCGTTGGTGCCGACGAAATCGGTGTCGCAGAATTTGCAAGTGGCCTCCTGACGGTCGGCCTCGCGCCCGCTCCAGAGGTTGCAGCCGGCAAAACGGCAAAACACGGACGCGCGCCCGGCATGGGCGCCTTCGCCTTGCAAGGTCAGGAAGATTTCCTTGACCGCGTAACTCAACCGTCTCTCCTCAACATCTCAAACTTGCGGGTTCCGGAGCTGCCTTAGCGCTTCGCCTGCGGCCATCGCCGCGGTCATGGCGACATTGAGCGACCTCAGCCCCGGAGCGATCGGGATCACCAGCCGCGCGTCCGCCGCCTCGACCACCGCCTCGGTGACGCCGGCGCTCTCGCGCCCGAATAGCAGGATGTCCGCCGTCTGGTAACGGAAATCGCGGTAGTCGGTCGCCCCCTTGGTGGTGAACAGCAGCAGGCGAGCGCCTTGCGCCGCCCGCCATTGCTCGAACTTTGACCAGGAGTCATGCCTGACGATGCTGACCTGATCGAGGTAGTCCATTCCCGCCCTGCGGAAATGCCGGTCGGAGACCGGGAAGCCCGCCGGTTCGATGATATGGGCGGCCATGCCCAGACAGGCGCAGAGCCTGAGAATCGTGCCGGTGTTCTGGGGGATGTCGGGTTGGAAAAGCGCTATCTGCATGGGCGGTGCCGGGTTCGGTGCGGGCCGGAAATGTCTCAATAAAACATCGCTGGCCGCGGAATTCGTGCATTGCACGCTCCCGCGCCGATAGCGGGCTTGCGCTCGCCCGGCAAGGGTGCCAATAGAACGATTCTGGACTGCTGTTTTCGCCTTGTTTTGGTGGGGGCACGCGAAGTTCTGCCGCCGCGGGGGGCCGCGGGCGCCGGCAGGCTGTTCCGGGGACCTTGGGGGCTCCCGGAGCGGTTCCGCCGGCTGCATAAGAAGAAAGGGTTGGAATCGTGACGACAGCGTCTTCGGCGGACCATCCGACACGCCGTGATTTCTTATTCGTTGCAACGGGGGCAGCTGCAGCAGTAGGGGGCGCAGCCGCGCTCTGGCCCTTTATCTCCCAAATGAATCCTGATGCGTCGACCATCGCCGCTGGTGCGCCGATCGAGGTCGATCTCAGCCCGGTTGCCGAGGGGCAGGACATCAAGGTGTTCTGGCGCGGCAAGCCGATCTATATCAGCCACCGCACCAAGAAGCAGATCGACGAGGCGCGCGCCGTCAACGTGGCGAGCCTGCCCGATCCGCAGTCCGACGAGGCCCGGGTCAAGTCCGGCCATGAGCAGTGGCTGGTCGTGATCGGCATCTGCACCCATCTCGGCTGCATCCCGATCGCCCATGAAGGCAATTACGACGGGTTCTTCTGCCCCTGCCATGGTTCGCAGTACGATTCGTCCGGCCGCATCCGCCAGGGGCCCGCGCCCGCGAACCTGCCGGTGCCGCCGTACCAGTTCGTTTCCGACACCAAAATCCAGATCGGCTGAGCTTCGGGCCCTCGTCCGAAGCTTCGCGCCGTCTCGTCGTATTATTTCCTCAGGATCGCATCATGAGCGGACCATCCGACTACCAGCCGAGCAATCCGGCCCTGCAATGGATCGAGCGACGTCTGCCGATCCTCGGCCTCATGCACTCCTCCTTCGTGGTCTATCCCACCCCGCGCAACCTGAACTATTGGTGGACCTTCGGCGCCATCCTCTCCTTCATGCTGGGGATCCAGATCCTGACCGGCGTGATCCTGGCGATGCACTACACGCCGCATGCCGACCTCGCCTTCAAGTCGGTCGAGCTGCTCGTCCGTGACGTCAATTACGGCTGGCTGCTGCGCAACATGCATGCCGTCGGCGCCTCGATGTTCTTCGTCGCTGTCTACGTCCACATGCTGCGCGGCCTCTATTACGGCTCCTACAAGGAGCCGCGCGAGGTGCTGTGGATCCTTGGCGTCATCATCTACCTCCTGATGATGGCGACGGGCTTCATGGGCTACGTGCTGCCGTGGGGCCAGATGAGCTTCTGGGGCGCCACCGTCATCACCAATCTGTTCTCCGCCATCCCCTATGTCGGCGAGAGCATCGTGACGCTCTTGTGGGGCGGCTATTCGGTCGGCAACCCGACGCTGAACCGCTTCTTCTCGCTGCACTATCTACTGCCGTTCCTGATCGCGGGCGTCGTCGTGCTCCACGTCTGGGCGCTGCATGTCTCCGGCCAGAACAACCCTGATGGCGTCGAGCCCAAGACGGAAAAGGACACTGTTCCGTTCACGCCGCATGCAACCATCAAGGATATGTTCGGCGTCTCCTGCTTCATGCTGCTCTACGCCTGGTTCATCTTCTACATGCCGAATTATCTCGGCGACGCCGACAATTACATTCCGGCGAACCCGGGCGTGACGCCGCCGCACATCGTGCCGGAATGGTATTACCTGCCTTTCTACGCGATCCTGCGCTCGATCCCGAACAAGCTCGCGGGCGTGATCGGGATGTTCTCGGCGATCATCATCCTGTGCTTCCTGCCCTGGCTCGACGCCGCCAGGACGAAGTCGTCGAAGTACCGTCCGCTGGCCAAGCAGTTCTTCTGGATCTTCGTCGCGGTCTGCATCCTGCTCGGCTATCTCGGCGCGCAGCCGCCGGAAGGCATCTATGTGATCGCCGGCCGGGTCCTGACGTTCTGCTATTTCGCCTACTTCCTGATCGTGCTGCCGCTGCTCTCGCGGATCGAGAAGCCGCGTCCGGTGCCGAACTCGATCTCGGATGCCGTCCTGGCCAAAACCGGGAGCAGGTCGACGCCGATGGTGTCGAGCGCGATCGTGCTTGCACTGGCGGGCGCGTTGTTTGCGGGCTCAGCCGACAGCGCGCGCGCCTCCGAAGGCAGCGACAAGCCGCCGGGCAACAAATGGTCGTTCGCCGGTCCGTTCGGCAAGTACGATCGCGGCGCATTGCAACGCGGCCTGAAGGTCTACAAGGAAGTCTGCGCCAACTGTCACGGCCTGTCCTACGTCGCCTTCCGCAATCTCGCGGAAGCCGGCGGTCCCGGCTATTCGGTCGCGCAGGCTGCAGCCTTCGCCTCCGACTACAAGGTCAAGGATGGTCCGAACGACGCCGGCGACATGTTCGAACGCGCGGGCCGGCCGGCGGATTATTTCCCCTCGCCATTCCCGAACGAGCAGGCGGCGCGTGCGGCGAACGGCGGCGCGGCGCCGCCGGATCTGTCGCTGATCACCAAGGCGCGTTCCTACGGCCGCGGCTTCCCGATGTTCATCGTCGACTTCTTCACCCAGTATCAGGAGCAGGGTCCGGACTACGTCTCGGCGCTGCTCCAGGGCTTTGAGGACAAGGCGCCCGAAGGTGTGACCATCCCGGAGGGCTCCTACTACAACAAGTACTTCCCGGGCCACGCCATCAAGATGCCGAAGCCGCTCAGCGACGGCCAGGTCACCTATGACGACGGCTCGCCGACCACGGTCGCGCAGTATTCCAAGGACGTCACCACGTTCCTGATGTGGACCGCCGAACCGCATATGGAAGCGCGCAAGCGCCTCGGTTTCCAGGTGTTCATCTTCCTGATCATCTTCGCCGGCCTGATGTACTTCACCAAGAAGAAGGTCTGGGCAGACTCGCACTGAGGGGCCCGAGGCGAGAATGAAGAGGCCCCCGCAAGGGGGCTTTTTTGTTGGGCACGAGAGTGTGTTGTCAGGCGCGATTGCCTATCGCCCGCTCAAACGCCAAAATGCCGCCAACCGCTCCCCAAAAACTCGTCGGAGGACACCATGGGAACCACCATCACCTTCAAGCGCCCGGACGGCAAGGACGCATCGGGCTATCTCGCCAATGCCGCGCGCGGCAACGCGCCGGGCGTGGTGGTGATCCAAGAATGGTGGGGCCTTTCGGACCAGATCAAGGGCCTCTGCGACCGCTTCGCGCTGGCCGGGTTCGATGCGCTGGCGCCAGATCTCTACAAGGGCAAGGTGGTGCCGTATCACGACACCGACGCCGCCGGCAAAGAGATGAACTCGCTCGACTTCATGGACGCCACCACGCAGACGGTGCGCGGCGCCACGCAATATCTGTCGCGCAACGGCGCCAAGGTGGGCCTGACCGGCTTCTGCCTCGGCGGCGCCGTCACCATCATCGGCGCGGTGCATGTGCCGGAGCTCGCCGCCGGCGTGGTGTTCTACGGCATCCCGCCAGAGCAGGCGGCCAAGCCCGCCGACGTCAAGATCCCGCTTCAGGCCCATTTCGCCAACAAGGACGATTGGTGCACGCCGGAGCTGGTCAACGGTTTCGAAAAGGCCATGAAGGCCGCCGGCAAGTCGCTGGAGCTGTTCCGCTATGACGCCGAGCACGCTTTCGTCAACGAGCAGCGCCAGGCCGTGCACGACCGGGAAGCCGCCGAGCTCGCCTGGGGCAGGGCGACGGAGTTTTTCAGGAAGCATCTGGGGTAGGTGTGCTGCGCCAGTCGCGCTACCATTTCAGTGTCGCCCCGGCCTGGTGCGCAATTGCCCGGCCTTCGCCGGGACGACTGTGGTGATCGGCGTTGAGCAGCCAGCCCAGCCAGCCTTGACGTCGTCCCCGCGCCATGGTGAGTATCCGCCCATGAGCACCGCCGTCCGCCCATCCCGTCTTTGGTGGCGCACCTCCTGAGAGGTGGCCGGTGCGATTTATTCTCCCAAAATCGTCTGAGGTCGCCCACGCAGTGCGGCGGCCTGATCGTTTGTCCTGTGTGGCGTTCCCTCGACAAGTTTCGTAAGAGGACCCCATGAACAGGACCGTCTTTGCCCTTCCGGCTCGAAGCGACTACGTGACCCGCGCGGGGCTTGCGATCACGCGCGTGGCGGAACAGTTTTCCGGCGGCGCCAACCGGCTCGACGATCTCGTCAGCCTGCTCGACCGCCGCCGCGGCGTGGTGCTGTCGTCGGGCACGACCGTGCCCGGCCGCTACGAGAGTTTTGACCTCGGCTTCTCCGATCCGCCGCTCAAGCTCGAGACCACCGGCGTCAATTTCAAGCTGGAAGCGCTGAACGCGCGCGGGGAGGTGCTGATCGCCTTCCTCGCCGACGTCTTGCGCGAACCCTGCGTCGTGATCTCCGAGACGACGCCGACGCGCCTTGCCGGTCATATCATCCGCGGCGAAGCCCCGATCGACGAAGACCAGCGCACGCGGCGCGCCAGCGTGATGTCGCTGGTGCGCGATCTCGTCGCCGCTTTCTCCGCCAATGACGACGGCGTGCTCGGCCTGTTCGGCGCCTTCGCCTACGATCTCGTGTTCCAGATCGAGGACCTCGTGCAGAAGCGCGCGCGCGAGAGCGACCAGCGCGACATCGTGCTCTACGTCCCCGATCGCCTGCTCGCCTATGACCGCGCCACCGGCCGCGGCGTCGTGCTCACTTACGATTTCGCGTGGAAGGGCAAGTCCACCGCGGGCCTGCCGCACGAGACCGCCGAGAGCCCCTACCTCAAGACACCGCGCCAGGGTTTTGCCGATCACGCCCCCGGCGAATATCAGGCCACTGTCGAGACCGCGCGCGCTGCCTTTGCGCGTGGCGATCTGTTCGAGGCGGTGCCGGGGCAGCTCTTCGCCGAGCCCTGCGACCGCTCGCCGGCGGAAGTGTTCCAGCGGCTCTGTGTCATCAATCCGTCGCCCTACGGCGCGCTGATGAATCTCGGCGAGGGCGAATTTCTCGTCTCGGCCTCTCCGGAAATGTTCGTGCGCTCGGACGGACGCCGGGTCGAGACCTGCCCGATCTCGGGGACGATCGCGCGCGGTACCGATGCGATCGGCGATGCCGAGCAGATCCGCCAGCTCCTGAACTCCGAGAAGGACGAGTTCGAGCTCAACATGTGCACCGACGTCGACCGTAACGACAAGGCGCGCGTCTGCGTCCCGGGCACGATCAAGGTGCTGGCGCGCCGGCAGATCGAGACCTATTCAAAGCTCTTCCACACCGTCGACCATGTCGAAGGCATGCTGCGTCCCGGCTTCGATGCGCTCGATGCGTTCCTCACGCATGCCTGGGCCGTCACCGTCACCGGCGCACCAAAACTCTGGGCGATGCAGTTCGTCGAGGATCACGAGCGCTCACCGCGCCGCTGGTATGCCGGCGCGATCGGAGCGGTGAATTTCGACGGCAGCATCAACACCGGCCTCACCATTCGCACCATCCGGATGAAGGAGGGCCTCGCGGAAGTGCGCGTCGGCGCCACCTGTTTGTTCGACTCCGATCCCGCCGCCGAGGACCGCGAATGCCAGGTCAAGGCCGCGGCCCTGTTCCAGGCGCTGCGCGGCGATCCGCCGAAGCCGCTGTCGGCCTTTGCGCCCGACGCCACCGGAAGCGGCAAGCGGGTACTGCTGATCGACCATGACGACAGCTTCGTCCATATGCTGGCCGATTACTTCCGCCAGGTCGGCGCCGACGTCACCGTGGTCCGCCATGTGCATGCGCTCGACATGCTCAAGCAGAAGCGGTGGGATTTGCTGGTGCTGTCGCCAGGGCCGGGCAGGCCCGAGGATTTTGGGATCAAGAAGACCATCGACGCGGCGCTGGCGGACAAGCTGCCGGTGTTCGGCGTCTGCCTCGGCGTCCAGGCGATCGGCGAGTATTTCGGCGGCGAGCTCGGGCAGCTCACGCATCCCGCCCATGGCCGGCCCTCGCGGGTTCAGGTACGTGGCGGGCGGCTGATGCGCAATCTGCCGAACGAGATCGTCATCGGCCGCTATCACTCGCTGTATGTCGAGCGCGACAGCATGCCGGAGGTGCTATCCGTCACCGCCAGCACCGAGGACGGCGTCGCCATGGCGCTCGAGCACAAGACCCTGCCGGTCGCCGGCGTGCAATTCCATCCGGAATCGCTGATGTCGCTGAGCGGCGAGGTGGGCTTACGAATTGTCGAGAACGCGTTCCGCCTGGATGCGTCGCGCTGATTGAGAGGCACCATGACTTTTGACCATGATCTGAAGGCGAGCGTCCGCACCATCCCGGACTATCCGAAACCCGGGATCTTGTTCCGCGACATCACCACGTTGCTCGCAGATGCGCGTGCGTTCCGCCGTGCGGTCGACGAACTCGTCAATCCCTGGGCCGGCAACAAGATCGACAAGGTCGCTGGCATGGAAGCGCGCGGCTTCATCATCGGTGGCGCGGTGGCGCACCAGGTTTCGGCCGGCTTCGTGCCGATCCGGAAAAAAGGCAAGCTGCCGCACACCACCGTGCGGATCGCTTACTCTCTCGAATACGGCATCGACGAGATGGAGATGCACGTCGACGCCATCCAGCCGGGTGAGCGTGTGATCCTGGTCGACGACCTCATCGCCACCGGCGGCACCGCGGAAGGTGCGGTGAAGCTGCTGCGCCAGATCGGCGCCAATGTGGTCGCCGCCTGCTTCATCATCGATCTGCCCGATCTCGGCGGCGCCGCCAAGCTGCGCGCGATGGACGTGCCGGTGCGCACGCTGATGACGTTCGAGGGGCACTGAGGGCACGGCACGGCTGGCGACGTTCAGATCGGCTCGGCCTTTAGCTCCGACAGCCAATGCAGCATGCGCTCTTTGAGGAGCGCATTCCTGACATAGTCGCTCGCCTCATCTTTCAGCCGCTCGCATTCGCCGAGTGTCAGGCCTGCCTCACCGTGCATGTTCCACGCAGTCTGGAGTCTACGGCAGGTGTGGCTACCCTGGCGCAGCGAGAACCAGATGCGATTCTGGATTGTCTCGAGGTTCGAGGCTTGGCCGACCCAGGCCTCGCCCGAGGCCGCGCAGCGGACGACGTAGATGCCGGCAACGGTCTTCCGCTCCTTATAGGCGGCGATTGCTGCTTTACGGTCGATGCTCACGGTGAAGAGGCCTTGCTGAGGAACGATGGTGCGTACACTCAGTAACCGCAACGTCGCTCGGCGTCAATATTATCCGGGTAAAATATTCAGGACCGTTGCAGGATCAGGCTGAGCTCGAGTTCGCGGAAGGCGAGGTAATTGCGCCGGGTCCATTGGTGCAGCTCGGTCGAGGCATCCTTCTCCTGGCGAAGATAGCCGGTGAAGGAGAAATTCAGGCGGCTGATATAGGTCTTCAGGAATCCGGGCAGCGCCGGCAGCCGCAGCAGCCGGCCGCCGGCCATCGCTTCCGGCAGCTCGCCGCGCACGATGTGCTCGTTGTCCACCGTGATCAGGTTGATCCGCGGGATCTGTTCGCGCAGCATCTCGTGGGCGCGGGCCGAGACGCGGTCGGTGTCGGCGACGAACAGGATCATCGGCGCGACGTGGCGGCGCGCAGCCTCTTTCAACAGGCCGATCTCCTCCGTCATCTTGAAGAACTCGTCAAAGGCGTGGAAGCCGAGGTCGATCACCTTGGCAAGCCCGTCATCGACGATGACACGATCCATCAGCTGCATCTTGCCGTAGGTGTCGATCACGTCGGCGGTCTCGGTGATCGTTGGCAGATAGTCGAGCAGCGACGGCTCCTTCAGGTTGACGTCGAAGGCCACGACGTTGCCGTTCTTGAGCAGCAAAAATTCGCTCAAAAGCCGCGCCAGCAGGGTTTTGCCGACCTGCGGGCGGGGCGAGCAAATGATGTAGAGGGGCGTTGCGGACATCGATAGCTATATCAGTCGAACTTGGCGACCAATCCAGCCGTATCCGCCCGGCTTGCGCAACTATTTTTCGCTGTTGCGGGCCCCGGATTTCGTCGAGCCGACGATATCGGTCAGCCGGATCCGATCGAACTCACTCCAGACGTTCGCCAGCCAGTGTCGGACATAACCACGCAGCACGAAGGAGTAGTTGGCGGCCTCGTCGTTGACGCCCTTGTTGGCGACGAATTTCAGGAATGGGACGGAGGACACCTCGACCTGCTCATAGGCCATTTCGTTGAGCTTGGGGATGGTCAGCTCGGTCGCGTCCTTGATGCGGTTGAAATACGATTGGTAAGTCGACTGATCCCACTGGAAGAACTGAGTATCGTTGATGAAGTTCTTCACCAGGAAATATTTCGCGCCGCCCATGAAGCCCGCGGTCTCGGCGATCTCGTCCAGCGAGGCGATCGAGGGTCCGAGGATGTGGAACACGGCAAAGGTGATCTGGCCGGCCTTGGCGGCGTCGAGGAATCCGATGTCGCGCAAGGAGGCGAGCGCCGGCGAGAGCAGGCCGGCCCGGACGTCGATCACGGTGACCGACGGGCTCGTCGCGTTGAGCGTATCGAAGATCTTCATCTGATCCGACGTCGTCGTCATGTCGACGATCTCGGTGATGTCAGGATGGAAGCGCTTCAGGGTTCCGCGCGGCGATTCGGTGTCGAAAGCGCGCGTCGGCACGTTGTTGGCGGAAAAATAATCGAGCAGGGTGCGCGACACCGTGGTCTTGCCGACCCCACCCTTGTCCGCGCCCACCACAACCACTGCCGGCTTTGCCATTGCTGTCCCCTAACGCGCGCCCCCGATCGCGAGGTTGCAATCGGACGGGCCCCAAATCGATGTCGCAGACATGTCCCAAGTCTGCTGTTGGGCGCGAACATGGCAGAAACAAGGGAGAATTCAATTCCGCAGGGCCCAGTTATGGCAATTCCCGAGGTTTTTCCCAAGCACGACGAATCCTGCCGGGCATGGCGTCAAATCACGCTCAATGGCGGCCCCAAGGACCCAAGGAATTGCCCAAGGGATTGCTTACTCGATTGCCTATCGGGTTGCTGCTGGCGGTTCCGGCGGAGCTGGGTGCGGGCAGGGGCGGCGGACTGGCCGCGCCGCCTACGTCGTTCCAGGGCCCCTGGCGCGGTGGCGGTCGGACGCCCTGCTGGTCGGCTTGCGTGTCTGGCTCCTCGGCCTCGTCGGCGGAAAGCGGCAGCGGGCCGGGATCATGGCCGCCGGCGAACTTGACCAACGCGTCGACTCGCGACTGCACCGAGGGGTGGGTCGCGAACAAATCGGCAAAACCCTCGCGCGGATTGTCGACGCAGAGCTCCATCACTGCCGAGGTTGCGCCCGGCAGCTCGCCGCGGTTCTCGATCTTGCGCAGTGCCGAGATCATGGCGTCCGGATTTTTCGTCAGCTCGACGGAGCCTGCGTCCGCGAGATATTCGCGCGAGCGCGACAGCGCGAGCTTCACCACCTGAGACAACAGCCAGGCCACCACGATCAGCACGACCGCGATGATGATGACGATCACCGCGCCGCCGCCCGAACTCTTGCTGTCGTTCGACGACGAGGACGATCGTGACGAGGAGGAGCCCGACGACCACGAGCCGCCGGAGCCGGAGCTCCAGCTGAAATTCGTGAACAGGCGGAAGAACAGTTCGCCGAAGAATCCGACCACGCCCGCGATGATGACGGCGACCACCATGAGCTGCACGTCGCCGTTCTTGATATGGGTCAGCTCGTGACCCAGCACCGCCTCGATTTCCTGGTCGTCCAGCGCATTGAGGAGACCGGTGGTGACGGTGACCGAATATTGCCGCGGGTTGAGGCCGGTCGCGAACGCGTTCAGCGCCGGGCTTTCCATGATCTTCAGCTTCGGCATCGTGATGCCGCGCGAGATGCAAAGATTTTCAAGCAGATTATAGAGCCGCGGCTGCTCCTGCCGGGTGACGTCGTGGCCGCCGGTCACCGCATCGATCATCGACTGGTGGAAGAAATAGGCGATCACGATCCAGGTCGCTGCCACGACGGTCGCAACCGGTGCGGCGACTTTCAGATCATAGAAGGCGCGTCTCAGATAATGGAGGACGGTCTCGTCGCCATTGATGACGACTTCGGCGATCAGCGCGCCGGCATAGACCAGCACGTAGACCAGCGCGAACAGACCGGCGAGCAGGAGCATCGAACGAAACTTGTTCGAGGCGATGTGCGTGTAGAGACCATACGCGGCCATGACGCGATGCCCTGCCGGCCTATCGGCTCAACTCAGAATTTCACCTGCGGCGTGGCCTCGACCTCGGTGCGGCTGGCGCCGAGATCGAAGAAGTCCTTTTTGGTGAAGCCGAACATGCCGGCGAACAAGGCTGCCGGCATCTGCTGGATGCCGGTGTTGTATTCCTGGACCGCGCTGTTGAAGAAGCGTCGGCTGGCCGCGATCTTGTTCTCGAGATCGGACAGCTCGCTGGCGAGCTGCTGGAAATTGGCGTTGGCCTTGAGGTCGGGATAGGCCTCCGACAGCGCGATCAGTCGGCCGAGCGCGCCGGAGAGCTGGGTCTCGGCCGCGGACACCTGCGCCGGTCCCTGCGCCGACATCGCCGAATTGCGCGCCTTGATGACGTCGTCGAGCGTGCCGCGCTCATGCGAGGCATAGCCCTTCACCGTCTCGACCAGGTTCGGGATCAGATCGTGGCGCTGCTTGAGCTGCACGTCGACGTCGGCAAAGGCCTGGCCGACGCGCTGGCCCAGCGCCACCAGCCGATTGTAGGCGGCGAAGGCAAAGAACACGAGGACGACGATAACGCCGAGAACGATCCAGCCGGTCGACATGGAGAACTCCTGAAGGGGGAAGAAGGCGGGCCCTAGGGTAGACCAAATTGGCGCCGAGCGAGAGCCCGGTACAGACGAGAGGTAAGACTTGGTCGGATGAGGGACTATCCGAGTTCAAGGCGAAAGCGCCGGAGCAGGTTAACTTTCGGACAGGATGGCATCACCCCAGCGCCAGCGGCGGGCGCTTGCATAGGCGACCTTGTCCCGCCGTGGGACCTTGGCGAGTTCGACGCCTTGCTCGGTGCAGAGCTTTGCCGTGATCTCGGCCTTGCCGAGATCCGGCGGCGCCAACACGCGCGCGGCGCGGGTGGCGGGAGGCCTACGGGTTAGCGCCACGTAGATGAATCGCTCGTCCTCGAACGGCACCTCGGCGCCCTTGATTTGGCGGTGAGCCTGCGAGCGCGGCAAGCGCTGGGAGAAATGGCACCAGTCGGGCGCCGTCAGCGGACACGGCTTTTCGTGCGGGCAGGGTGCGGCGACATAGGCGCCCGCCGCGATCAGTTGCTGGCGCAAGGTGAGGATGCGGGCGTAGCCGGCGGGCGTGCCGGGCTCGATCACGACCAGCACGTGGCGCGCTTTCGCCCACATCGCTTCCGCGAGCTTGCGTTGATCGCCCTCGCTGAGCTCGCCGATGACATAGCTCGCGACGACGAGATCGGCTTGCGAAACCTCAGCGAGGTTCGCGCCGGCATCGCCCGGCAGATAGCGGCAATTCGCCAGACGCGTGCTGTCGCGCGCCAGTTCGAGCGCGAGACGGCTCAGCGTGGCGTTGGCATCGAGCAGGGTGAAGGATTGCAGCGACGGAAAAGCTTCCGCAGCGGCCCAGCTCGCGGTGCCCGGACCTGCGCCGACGTCGAGCAGCGTTTCCGGACCGAGGTCCGGTGCGACCTCGGTCAGCGCATTCAGACTTGCCGCCACCGCAGCGTAGGTCGCCGGCATCCTCGCGAGCGCATAGGCGAGCGCATCGGCCTCGGACTTGATCGTGCCGGAGCCGCCCCCTGCACGATAGGTGGTCGAGATTTTCTGCGATCGCTGCGCAGCGTCGGTGCGCGAGAACCCCTGGAGCTTGCCGTCGAGGGCCGCTTTCAGTTCGGCGGGGAGGGTGGGTGGGATCATCATTCGTGGTCATCATCCGCTTGCGCGGATGACGACGTCAATGGGTGCGTGACGGGAGCGGACTCACGCCACGTTCTGGTCGAGAATGTCCACCGCCTCTTGCAGGTTCACCGACACCAGTTGCGAGACCCCGCGTTCGGCCATGGTGACGCCGAACAGGCGGTTCATCCTCGCCATCGTGATCGGGTTGTGGGTGATGATGATGAAGCGCGTGTCGGTCGAGGCGGTCATCTCGTGCAACAGGTTGCAATAGCGCTCGACGTTGTGGTCGTCGAGCGGCGCGTCGACTTCGTCCAGCACGCAGATCGGCGAGGGATTGGTGAGGAACACCGCGAAGATCAGCGCCATCGCGGTCAGCGCCTGCTCACCGCCGGAGAGCAGCGATAGCGTCTGCGGCTTCTTGCCCGGCGGCTTGGCGATGATTTCGAGGCCGGCTTCAAGAGGGTCATCGCTCTCGATCAAATGCAACGCGGCTTCGCCGCCACCGAACAGCTCGACGAACAGGCGCTTGAAGTGGTTGTTGACGACCTCGAACGAGGTCAGGAGCCGCTCGCGAGCTTCCTTGTTGAGGCTCTGGATACCCTGGCGCAACCGCTTGATGGCCTCGACGAGGTCGTCGCGCTCGGTGACCAGACCATTATGCTGGGTCTCGACCTCGCGCAGCTCTTCCTCGGCGCGCAAATTGACCGCGCCCAGGCGCTCGCGATCGCGGCGCATCTTTTCGAGGTCTTCCTCGATGTCGTGCAGCGGGGGCAGCTCGGCGCCGGGCTCGATCTCGGCGAGCCCGGCAACGGCCTGCGGCTCGACTTCGAGCATGTCGCGGATCTCGCGCTCGATGTCATCGAGCCTGCGCCGCGCGCTTTCCATGCGCTCCTCGGCGCGGGCGGTGGCCTCGCGCGAGCTCGACAGCGCCTCGAGCGTCAGCTTGGCGACGCGATCGGTTTCGGCCATCGCGGTTTCCGCGCTGGCGAGCGCGTCGGCGGCCATGCGGCGGTCGTTTTCGGCATATTCGATCTCGGTGATCAGCGCGCTGCGCTTCTCCGCGAACACGGCCGGCGCGTTCTCGAGATCGCTGCGCTCGATTGAGACTTCGGCGATGCGCGCCTGGATGGTGTCGATGTGGGAGGCCGCGCTCTCCTTGCGGTTCTGCCACTCGGTGCGTTCGGCGAGGATCGCCTGCACGCGGCGGTCGGCCAGCTCGGCTTCGCGCGCCAGCGCCTGTGCCTCGGCCCGGACCTGGGCGGCCATGCGACGATGACCTTCGATGTCGCTGCGGACAGCGGCGAGACGGGTTTCGGTGTCCTCGCTCGACGGCAGCTCGGAGATCCCGGCTTCGGCGTATTCGTAGGCGGCTTCGGCCTCGGCGCGGTCGGCGGCCAGACGGCTGTGCGCTTCCGACAGCGTCGCCTTGCGTGCAGCGTGGCGGCTGATCTCGCGCTCGACCGTGGCATGGCGCTCGCGCGCGACGTTGAGTTCGCGCTGCGCAGCGCGCCAGGCTTCGCGGCTCGCACCTTCGGTGCTGGCGGCCATCTGCAGCTCGGCCTCGGCGTTCTCCAGCGCCTGACGCTTGATCTGCGCGTCGATGCGGGCCTGCTCCAGCTCGTTCTCGATGTCGATGAGGCGGGCGCGCTCGGCAAGCCGCCTTGCTGCGCCGGTCGGCGCGTGGGCGGCTGCGACAAAACCGTCCCAGCGCCAGACGTCGCCTTCGGGCGAGACCAGCCGCTGGCCGGTCTTGAGCTGCGAGACCAGCTCGGCGCCGCGCTCGCGCGGCACCACGCCGATCTGCGCCAGGCGGCGGGTCAGCTCGGCCGGGGCCTGCACGTGGCTGGCGAGAGGCACGACGCCTTCGGGCAGTTCCGGATCGCCGTCGGTGACGCCGGCATTGGTCCAGCGCATCGGCGCGGACGGATCGACCGGGGCGTCCAGATCGTCCCCAAGGGCTGCGCCGATCGCCTTTTCAAATCCCTTGTCGACGGTGATGCCGTCGATGATCGGCGGCCACAAATTCTTGGTCTCGCCGTTGAGGATCTTGGAGATCGTGCGCGCCTCGGTATCGAGCCGCTGCACGCGCTTGTCGGCTTCGACCAGCGGCGAGCGCGAGGATTCCAGCGTCTGCCGCGCGGCGACGTGCGCGGCTTCGCTGGCCTGAGCGGCGGCTTCCGAGGCCGCCAGCGTCTGCTCGGCGCTCTCGACCGTCGCGGTCAGCTCGTCGAGATCGCCGAAGCCGCCGGTCTCCTCGGTGAGCTTCTGCTCTTCCGCCGCGACGTTCGAAATCTCCTGGTCGAGCCGGGCGAGCTTGTCGCGGTGGGTGCGAACGTTGGCTTCGAGTTGGTTGCGCTTGGCGGTGAGGTCTGCGAGCGCGGTGGTGAGCTCGGCGAACTGCTGCTCGGTTTCGGTCAGCACCGCCTCGGCTTCGGCGACACGCTCGTCGACGCCGGAGCGCTTCTCAACGCGCGACTTGATCTCTTCCTTCAGCTCGGCATCTTCGGCGTCGAGGCGCTGCAGCGCGATATCGGCGTCCATGGTCTGCTGCTGGGCGCGCGAGATGTCGCCTTCGAACTGCGCGAGGCGCCGCTCGAGTTCCGCGACGCGCTCCTTGGCGCGCTCTTCCTCGCGATCGAGCAGCTCGCGGGCGTTGGTCAGGCGCTGCAGCCCCGCTGCGGCGCGCGCTTCGGCATCGCGCAGCGCCGGCATTTCGGCGGCGCGAATCGCCTGGATGCGGGCGGCCTCGGCCTGGTGCTGGGTCCGCTCGGCCATCTCGCGGACCGCGAGATCGTGGGTCTGGCCGGATTCGTTGACGTCGGCATGGGCGCCGATCCAGCGCAGATGGAACAGGGTTGCTTCGGCCTTGCGGACCTTGGCCGCAACTTCGCGATAGCGCACGGCCTGGCGGGCCTGCTTCTTGAGGCCTTCCATTTGCCCCGCGAGCTGGCCGATCACGTCCTCGACGCGGGTGAGATTGGTTTCGGCCGCCTTGAGCCGCAGCTCGGCTTCGTGGCGGCGGGCGTGCAGGCCGGCCACGCCGGCGGCGTCTTCCAGCACGCGGCGGCGCTGCTCGGGCTTGGCCTGAATGATCTCGCCGATCTTACCCTGGTGGACGAGAGCCGGCGAGCGCGCGCCGGTGGCGGCGTCGGCGAACAGAATCTGCACGTCGCGGGCGCGCACGTCGCGGCCGTTGATGCGGTAGACCGAACCGGCCTCGCGCTCGATGCGGCGGGAGATTTCCAGAAGCTGGCTGTCGTTCATCGCCGCCGGCGCGGTGCGATCGGAATTGTCGATCGTCATCGTCACTTCGGCGTGGTTGCGCGCGGGGCGATTGCCGGAGCCGGCGAAGATCACCGCGTCCATGTCGGCGGCGCGCAGCGACTTGTAGGAGGTCTCGCCCATCGCCCAGCGCAGCGCCTCGACGAGATTCGACTTGCCGCAGCCGTTGGGCCCGACCACGCCGGTCAGGCCGGGCTCGATGACGAAGTCGGTGGCCTCAACGAAGGACTTGAAGCCGTGAAGGCGCAGGCGGGTGATTTTCATAAGCACGCATCTCTGTTGGCAGGCGCGAATCCCCCTGCCGGGACAATACCATGGAAGGCAATGTCGGTATCCGGGCGAGTCGCGCGAGGCGCCTCATGCGGCTGGACAATGGCCGCGGTGCGCTGCGAGGGCAACCGGCGAAAGCCGCTTTTCCCAAGGGATTTATGCCGGGAAAGATACGGCTATCGAGATGCGAATCAGGATTGCGCCGTGCGAATCAGCTCTTGAGCAGCGGATTGATCTTCTTGGCGAATTCCTCGAACGAGGTCTCGCCCTTGATCTTCTCGCCGTTGACGAAGAACGTCGGCGTCGAATCGACCTTCAGAACGTCGCTGGCATATTTCTGGTCGGCGGCGATCTTGTCGAGCAGCGCCTGGTCCTTCAGGCAGGCCTCGACCTGCTGCTGGGTGAGACCGGCCTGCTTGCCGATCCGCGTCAGGGTCTCCGTGGTGTTCTTCACGACCCAATCGTTCTGCTGGCGGAACAGCATGTCGGTGACGGCAAAGTATTTCGGCGCGTCGCCATTGGCGATGCAGCGCGACAGCATCGAGCCGGCGGCGGCTTTGATGTCGAGCGGGAACTCGCGGAAGACGTAACGCACCTTGCCGGTGTCGATGTATTCCGACTTGATCTTGGGAAACACTTGCTCATTGAAGGCCGCGCAATGCGGGCAGGTCATCGAGGCGTATTCGGTGATGGTGACGGCGGCGTCCTTCGGGCCCAGCGCCATGTCGGGCAGCGACACCGGTTTGGCCACGTCACCAGCCGCTGCCTGCGCCATGGCTTCAGGGATCATGGCATCGGAGATGAATCGCAGCGGAGAGAACCCGGCGAGCGCGGCAAGCCCGGTCAGCGACAGCATCGAGGTGAAGGCGCGGCGGGTGATGATCAAGGTCGGCTCCCGGATTGGCGTGGTCTCGCCCGAATTCCCATTCAGACGGCCTGTCGCTAGCTTGAAACGTCGTTTGAGGCAATGGCGAGCGGCAAGGACAGGTCCAGTTTGGCCGCAGAATAAGGCTCAATTTCGCTTGATGGCGGCCCCGAGGCGCGCCAGCGCCGACTTCAATTGTTCATCTTCGATATCGCCCAGGCGCTCAGCCACCTCGGCCACCGATTTGGCGTCCGGCGGGCCGGGCCGGGTCGGCCGGCGGGCGCGTGATAGCGGAGCCTGGCGAAAGGCCAGCTTGCCGACCGCGCTCCAGCCGAAGAAGCGGTTGACCCGCTGCAGGATCACATCGGCGGAGTGCTGGATCTCGAGCGCCATCGGCCCCTCGACCCGCAGCACCAGCGTCGCCGGCTCCTGCGGCTGACCCTCGACCGGCCGCGGCCATTGCATCTTGAGCGGCTCGGCGTGCGCCGCGATCTCCGGCCCGGCAATCTGCGCCCATCGCGTCACCAGCTCGCGCGCGGCAAATCCCTGCTTGGCATAGGCCTCGGCAAAGACGTCGTTGAGCAGGAGCGATAGCGGCTTGGCGCTGATGGGACCGGGTTTGATGGGTCGAAGCTTGGACATGGGACCTTATAGCACTCCGGGGCGTCGGCCGCAGGCTCTTCACCGCGAAGAAAAACGTGGATGCCCGCGACATGCGTGGGCACGACGTGGAGAGATCGACGCATTGCCGTTACAGTGCGGACATGAGCCCCAAATCCGCCCTCAAGGCGAAATCGGAACCAGTTCCGCCGGAGACCCCATCGCGTCCGCTCGCGCTGCTCCAATGGTATGACCGCCACCGCCGCCGATTACCCTGGCGGGCTCCGCCCGGCGAAGCATCCGACCCTTACCGCGTCTGGCTGTCCGAGATCATGCTGCAGCAGACCACAGTGAAGGCGGTCGGGCCCTATTTCGAAAAATTCGTCTCGCGCTGGCCTGATGTCACCGCGCTCGGACGGGCCTCGCAGGAGGACGTGCTGCGGATGTGGGCCGGGCTGGGCTATTATTCTCGCGCCCGTAATCTCCATGCCTGCGCGGTCGCGGTGACGCGCGAGCATGGCGGCACCTTTCCCGACACCGAAGTGCGTCTGCGCGCGCTGCCGGGCGTCGGGCCCTATACGGCGGCAGCGATCGCGGCGATAGCGTTCGATCGACGCACCATGCCGGTCGACGGCAATATCGAGCGCGTGGTCTCGCGGCTCTTTGCAGTTGAGGAAGAGCTCCCGCAGGCCAAGCCGCTGATTCAGGAGTTGGCTGCGACGCTGCTTGCCGATTCTCGCGCCGGTGATAGCGCGCAGGCGCTGATGGATCTGGGCGCCTCGATCTGCACGCCGAAAAAGCCGGCCTGCTCGCTATGCCCGCTGAACGAGGGCTGCACGGCGCGCGCGCTGGGAACGCAGGACACGTTTCCGCGCAAGGCCGCGAAGAAGAGCGGCGCGCTACGGCGCGGCGCCGCTTTCGTTGTCACGCGCGGCGACGAGCTTCTCGTCCGCACCCGTCCCGAAAAGGGGTTGCTCGGCGGCATGACCGAAGTACCGGGGTCGGACTGGCTGGCCGGGCAGGACGACGCCAAGGCAAAACGGCAGGCGCCCGAGTTGAAGGGGCTGTCGCGCTGGCAGCGCAAGGTCGGCGTGGTCACCCACGTCTTCACGCATTTTCCGCTGGAACTGGTGGTCTACACGGCGAGGGTGGAAGCGCGGACGCGGGCACCCGCCAGCATGCGCTGGGTGCCGATCGCCACGCTCGCCGATGAAGCATTGCCCAACGTCATGCGCAAGGTGATTGCGCATGGATTGGACCCTAGCAGCCCATCCTGCTGACAAAATGCTGGCAGCAGGCCTGCGTTAGCTGTGGTAGGCAACGGAGGCTCGCATGATCAACACCGCGCTCGACAACTTTCCCAGGCCGCCCTGTGCCGAGCTATTGGGGTGGCGCCTGCTCGATGCCCGACCCAGGGAAGGCTGGATCAAGCTCGCCTTCGACGGCAAGCCGGAGTTCTGCAATCCGGCCGGCTTCATCCAGGGCGGCATGCTCTCGGCCATGCTCGACGACACGATGGGCCCCGCCGTGCTGGTGATGAGCGAGGGCAGGCTCTACACCACCACCATCAGCATGACCGTGAATTTCCTGGCGCCCGCAAAGCCCGGACCGATCATCGGCGAGGCCAAGGTGACGCAGCTCGGCAAGACGATTGCGTTCGTCGAGGCAAAGCTGATGGCAGAGGACGGAACGCTGCTGGCGACGGCGACGGCGAGCGAGCGGCTGCTGGAGGCGGCGAGGGTGGTGGGCAAATAGCTGCCGCGCAGTCTTTTTTCCTTCTCCCCTTGCGGGAGAAGGTGGCGCGAAGCGCCGGATGAGGGGTTTGTCTCGGCGAGTTCAAATGAGAGTTAGACTCGCGGAGACAGACCCCTCACCCGAGTGAGCTTGCGTCTAGCGGCGTCGCTGCCCTCTCCCGCAAGGGGCGAGGGCGCATCAACGTGCGTCTCGCTTCGTGCGAATACTCATTTCGTCGCGCGCGCGTCCTTGCTCACGATCGGCGGCTTCGCATTCAGCGCTTCCACCTGGAAGCCGGCGACGCGCTTGTAATTGGCGGCAACATCCTCGAGCTCCTGTTGCGACAGCACGTCAGTGACGACCTTGTAGCCGTCGGGCGCGCGCTCCTCGACCAGCTGCATCACCTGCTCGGGGCCGTTCTTGCGGTTGAGCAGGACGAGACTGGTGGTTGCAGGCCGCCGCTCGGCCTCATAGGCGAGCAGGGCCGCTTGCGTCGGGCCGTGCGCCAGGATCTCGCGCGTGATGGTGCGCGCATCGAGGATCGCCTGCGAGGCGCCGTTGGATCCGATCGGATACATTGGATGTGCGGCGTCGCCCATCAGCGTGACGCGGCCGAAAGTCCATTGCGATACCGGATCGCGGTCGACCAGCGGATATTCATAGGCGTGCGGGCAGTTCTTGATCAGGCCGGGCACGTCGAGCCAGTCGAACTGCCAGCTCTCGAACCAGGGTAAGAACTCCTCCAGCCGCGCGGTGCGGTTATAGTCCTCGCGCCGCCATTGATAGGTCGGCGGCATGTGGCGCTCGGCAACCCAGTTGATCAGATGGTTGCCCGCGGCGTCCGGTTCCTTCGAGATCGGATAGCAGACGAATTTCAGGATCTCGTGACCGGCCATGATCATGGTGCGGCCGCTGAGGAAGGCTTTTGCGGGCGTGACGCCGCGCCACAGGATGCGGCCGTTCCAGATCGGCGGGCCTTCGTCGGGATAGAGTTTTTCTCGCGCGGCGGAATGGATGCCGTCCGCGGCGATCAGGATCGTGCCGTCGTAAGTCCCCGCGGCCTTGCCGGTGGCCTTGTCGACGAAATCGGCGCGCACGCCGTCGGCGGTTTCGCTCCAGCCGGTCAGATGATGGCTGGTGAGGATGTTGTCGCGGCCGAGGCGCTCGATGGCGGTGTCGAGCAGCAATTGCTGGAGCGTGCCGCGATGGATCGAAAACTGCGGCCATTTATAGCCGGCCTCCAGCCCGCGCGGCTCGCTCCAGATCGGCTTGCCGTGCTTGGAGAAATAGGCAAGCTCGCGGGTGCGCACGCCCCTGGCATCGAGCTTGTCCATCAGCCCGAGCTCGATCAGCTCGCGCACCGCGTGCGGCAGCACGTTGATGCCGACACCGAGCGGCCGCAGTTCGGCGGCGCTCTCGAACACTTTCACGGGAACGCCGACTCCGTGCAGGCTGAGCGCAAGCGTCAGCCCGCCGATGCCGCCACCGGCGATGAGTACGGTCATGGGAAAGCCCCTCCAACTCGGGGCGTCTTGGCACAGCCGGGCGCCGGTGGGCAACTGCGAAGAGAGGTTCGTGCTATGGACCTCGGGGCCCGCAGCCGTTACCTTCCGGCTTTCCCATGAGGTCCGACATGCTCAAGCTCTACTACGCCACCGGCACCTGCGCGCTCGCCACCTACATCACCCTGGAAGAAGCCGGCGCCGACTACGCGGCGGAGCGGCTGAGCTTCAAGGACAACCAGCAGAACAGCGTGGAGTACCTCGCGATCAACCCGAAAGGCCGCGTCCCCGCGCTGGTGACCGATCGCGGCGTTTTGACCGAGACCCCGGCGATGCTCGCCTATCTCGCGCAGACCTTCCCCAAGGCGAAGCTCGCGCCGCTCGACGATCCCTTCGACTTCGCCCAGGTCCAGTCGTTCAACTCCTACCTCTGCTCGACCGTGCACATCAACCATGCCCACAAGATGCGCGGCGCACGCTGGGCGAGCGAAGAGAGCTCGTTCGCCGACATGAAGGCGATGATCCCGAAGACCATGGGCGCCTGCTTCGCCCTGATCGAGCAGAAGATGTACAAGGGGCCCTGGGTGATGGGCGAGCAGTTCACGATCTGCGATCCTTATCTCTACACCCTGTCGACCTGGCTCGAAGGCGACAGCGTCGACATCAACGCGACGCCGAAGATCGCCGATCATTTCAAGCGCATGTCCGACCGCCCCGCCGTGCGCAAGGTGATGGACGCGCAGAAGGCGTAGGAGCGCGGCAATATATTCCCCTGTCGTGCCGGGCAAGCGTCAGCGCAGACCCGGGACCCATAACCACAGGGAGAAGTTGTGACGCAAGCTGACAATCACGAGTCTTCGCCAAACCACGTCCTGTGGTTATGGGTCCCGGATCGGCGCTCCGCTTCGCTGCGCTTGTCCGGGACGACACCATTTGCTTTGAAGTTGCGTCCTATCCAGCGCGCCCTTTCTTCTCCAAATCCCGTCCCGTCTCCAGCATCAGCCGCCTGAGCCAGATCGAGCCTGGATCCATCTGCGCGCGGGTCGGGTAGAACATGAACTGCTCATCGATGCCGGGGTCGAGCGGCGGCGTCACCGTGACGAGGCCGAGCTGCTTGGACAGCGCCGCGATCAACCGGCGCGGCACGAAGGCGACGAGGTCGGTACGGGCGGCGACGTGCAGCGCTTCGAGATAACCCGGGACGACGAGAGCGATATGCCGGTCTATGCCCTTGGTGCCCAGCCAAGTGTCGATGAGGTCCTCCGGCTGGCCGCGGATGATTACGCCGACATGGCGTGCAGCCAGGAACGTCTCGCGCCGCTTCAGCTTCGCAGCCACGGGGTGGCCGCGCCGCACCGCCAGCGCGTCGCTGTCGGTGTAAAGCAACTGGCGGTGAAATCCCTTGAAGGCGTTGCCGATCGAGATCACGAGATCGATGGTGCGGGCGAACTCGGCGTGGAAAATAGCCGGTCCTCGCCACGGCACCACGTCGATGCGGACGTTGGGGGCGGCCTGCGTCACCTTTTCCATCAAGGGCGGCATCAACAGCTCGACCGCGAGGTCCGGCATCATCAGTCGGAATTGCCGCTCGCTGCGCGCCGCATCGAATTCATCCGATACGAACAGCCCGCGCACCTGGTCGAGCGCCTGCGCCAGCGGCGCGCGCAAGGCTTGCGCCCGCGGCGTCAACTCCATCCGCGCGCCTGTGCGTACCAAGAGCGGATCGCCAAGGATGTCGCGCAGACGCTGGAGCGCATGACTCGCCGCCGGCTGCGACAGCCCGATCCGCAATGCGGCGCGGCTGACGCTGGCCTCGCGCAGCAGCGCGTCAAGCGCGGTCAGGAGATTGAGGTCGAGCGAATTCAAATTCATGAGGCGAATAGATATCATATCCACTATCGATTTGAAGAATTTAGCACCGGCGGCGATGATTTCCGTGTTCTCACCAAAGGAGATGCCGCCATGAGCGCGAGCGCCAACAAGAAACTGATGCAGGATATCTTTGCAGCCGCCGCCAGCCCCGATCCGGCTGCGCGCGACCGTGGCTTGTTCACCGAAAGTCTTGCCGACGACGCCAAATGGATCGTGACCGGCCAGTATTCCTGGTCGCGCACCTTTTCGGGCAAACAGGCGATCCTCAACGATCTGCACGGCTATGTGCGGACCCGCCTTGTCGACCGGACGCGGACGGTCGCTCATCGCTTCATCGCCGACGGCGATATCGTCGTCATCGAAGCAAAGGGCGACAATGTCACGCCAGAAGGCGTGCGCTACGACAACGACTATTGTCTCGTGTTTCGTCTCGAGGACGGCAAGATCAAGGAGATCCGGGAATATTGCGACTCGGTGCTGACCGAGAAGGCCCTTGGTCCGTTTCCACAAACGGCCGTGAGGGCCGCGAGCTGAGCGGATCGAGCAGCGTCGCCTCCGTCGACCGGTGCCGTCCGCCGCGGTCGGCGAGGGGCGTGTTGGTCTGGCGCAGGCCGGACCAGCTGCAGCGGCCTGCATGCCGCTGCGGGCTTCTCGCTAAAACCTTGCTCACCTGCCGATAAAATCAGCAGATGTTGTACCATCCGACGGATGCGCGCGCGAAAAATTTGAAGGTTCAATTAACGAGTGTCCCCCATTGTGTCGCGGTGCAGCGTGGGTCGCGAACAACGCGACGCGCGGCTGCCAGAGTGGCCGGTGACGATCGCCGGATTAGGCCGGCCGCTCGAATTGACATGCATCTGGGTGGACAGTGGGAATGCCGAGTTTTCGTTTGCGGATCAGGGGACGCCCTGTACGCAGGTTTCATGGCCTTGGTGGCGGTTGGTCTTGTGATGGCGGTGGTCGCCATCTGGAATTTGCGATCCGTCCAGGATCAGGTCGCAAAACTCTCCGCGTTGTCGGACAGCACGGCGCGCGTCCTGGAGATATCGACCCATCTTCAGGCCATCCAGCGGGCCAATCTGCGCTACATTTACGACGCCAACGAGCCTGCGATGCGGGAGGCTGCCGAGCGAGAGGCCGCGGCGACCGGGCTGTTGCAGCTGGGAGCAAAGGGCCCCCTCTCGGAGGAGCGGCGGAAGCTCTACGACGATCTGATCGCCGACATCGCCAAAATGAAAAGCCTGCGTGACAGTCTCGGCGACGCCGTCAACGAGGCGCGGACCGGCAAGGCGACGCTGTTGCCGAGTGGCGAAGAGCTGACCGTCAAGATGGCCAAGCTGGTCGATGTGGCCCGTGCCGCCGCCGACGACGACACGGTGTCGCTCGTCGCGGACCTCGAGTCCCGGGTCCTGCTGGTTCGAATCGCGAACTGGCGCTTCCTCGCCCTGCGCGACGCCAACGGGCCCACCGCCTTCAGAACCAATGTCGACAGGGCGGTGCAGCGGCTGGCGGCCGTCGAAAGGAGCCCGCAGGCGGCGGACCTTCGCTCGTCTTTGACGCCAGTGAAGACCGCTCTCGGTATCTACAAATCCGCGTTCGAAACCACCTCTGCGGCGATGCTGCGGTCCGACGAGATCTACCACAAGGATCTCGCACCGCTCATCTCCGCGAGCATAGCCAAGCTCAAGGTCGCGGAAACCGCCTTGAAGACGGATTACAAGGATTCGCGCACCGCGGCCGATGCTGTGATCGACGGCACGACCTCGCTGCAGGAGATCGCGGGCGGCCTCGCCGTCCTGTTCGGACTGATCGTCGCCTTCCTGACCGCCCGCAGCATCGTGCGGCCGCTGACCTCGATGACGCGCGCAATGGGGCTGCTTGCCGGCGGCAATCTCGCCGTCGAGATCCCCTCGCGCGGCAAGGTCGACGAGATCGGCGACATGGCCAAGGCGATCGACGTCTTCAAGACAAACATGATCGAGACCGAACGGCTGCGCCAAGAGCAGACCGCAACCGAGGCCCGGCAGGCCGAGAGCCGCAAGGCCGACATGGCCCGGCTCGCCAGCCGGTTCGAGCAGGCGGTGGGCGAGATCGTCGATACCGTATCCTCGGCATCGCACGAGCTCGAGGGCTCGGCCGGCACCCTGACCGCGACCGCGAGGCGCGCTCAGGATCTCTCCACCGAAGTGCAATCCGCCTCCCAGGAAGCCTCGGCCAATGTGCAGGCGGTCGCCTCCGCGACCGAGGAGTTGTCCTCCTCGGTGACGGAGATCGCGCGCCAGGTGCAGGAATCGGCGCGCATAGCGGGCGAAGCCGTCGGTCAGGTGAGCAAGACCAACGCGCGCGTCAGCGAGCTCTCCAAGGCTGCAGCCCGCATCGGCGACGTGGTCGAGCTGATCAGCACCATCGCCGGCCAGACCAACCTCCTGGCGCTGAACGCCACCATCGAGGCGGCGCGCGCGGGTGAAGCCGGCCGCGGCTTCGCCGTAGTCGCCTCGGAGGTCAAGGCGCTCGCCGAGCAGACCGCGAGGGCCACCGGTGAGATCGCCCAGCAGGTCTCGGGCATCCAGGCTGCGACGGAGGAGTCGGTCGGCTCGATCAGGGAAATCAGCGGCACCATCGAGCGGCTGTCGGAGATCTCGTCGACGGTCGCCGCCGCCGTGGAGGAGCAGGGTGCGGCGACGCAGGAGATCTCCCGCAACGTCCAGCAGGCGGCCCAAGGCACGCAACTCGTGTCGTCCAACATCGGCGACGTGCAGCGCGGGGCGTCCGAGACCGGCTCGGCGTCTTCGCAGGTGCTCTCGGCGGCACGCTCGCTGTCGGCCGACAGCAATCGCTTGAAGCAGGAAGTCGCCAACTTCCTGAGCTCGGTCCACGCCGCCTGAGCCTCAAGAAGCAAAAGGCCACGCGCATGCGCGTGGCCTCGCATTGTGACCTGAGACGATCAGGCGACTTTCGTCGTCATGTGCTTGAACATGTTGCTGCGCGCCTCGTCGTCCATTTCCGCCTTGAAGGTGAACTTGTCCTTCAGCGCGATCGCGCGCGTCGCCGCAGGCCGCGCCGAGATCTCGTCCACCAGCCGCTTCACGTTCGGGTATCGCGCGAAGGCATCGTCGCCGAGCTTGAACGGCACCATCCGCGCCCACCCCCACAGCGCCATGTCGACGATCGAATAGCTGTCGCCGACCATATAGCGGCGGCCTTTGAGGTGGCCGTCGAGAATCTTGTAATGGCGATCGGTCTCGAACTGATAGCGGTTATGCGCGTAGTCGTGGTTCTGGTCTTTCGGCGCAAAATGCTTGAAGTGCACGGCCTGGCCCGAATACGGCCCGACGCCGGTGGCGACGAACATCAGCCATGACAGCATCTCGCCGCGAACATTGGCGGCCGGCAGGAATTTGCCGGTCTTCTCGGCGAGATACAGCAGGATGGCGTTGGAATCGAACACGATGGTGCCGTTGTCGTCGATCGCCGGCACCTTGCCGTTCGGATTGATCTTCAGGTAGTCCGGCGTGAACTGCTCGCCCGTGCGGGTGTCGATCTTCACCGGCTCGAAGGGCAGGCCGGCCTCTTCGAGATAAAGCGCGACCTTGGTCGGGTTCGGCGAACCGTTGAAATAGAATTTGAGCATCGGGCATCTCCCCTGTGTTTGTTGGCTGAGAGTGGAGTCAGCAACATGTCCGCAAGCGGCCTTGTCTTGCCTGAACCTTATCGGGGAGGGCAACCGGCGAGTTTGCCGGGCGGCGTCTGCGCGTCACGCAGATCAGCCGGCGTAACAAAGGCCGATCGCCGCCGTAATGACCATGGCCGCGCCCACGACCTCCAGGCGCAACCCGAGCCGGGTAGCGATATGCATGTCGGAGGCCCGCGCCGCGCGCTCCGATCCGCGCGCGTAGCCGTGAACGATGACGTCGTGATTGAAGCTGTCGTGGGCCTCGTTGCTGCTGGCGAGCCCGACACAGACCACGAGCACGCCGAACAAGGCGAGGCCGAAAAATCCCAGCAGCGCGATCAGGAACATCGGAAACATGCCGACCAGAAAGATCGGCAGCAGCGGCACCAGCAGCAATGTCTCGGACTGTCGTCGCATGGCTCGACCGGTCAAGACGGGGCGTAGGCGGTCAATCTAGTCCCGCCGGCCGCTGTATTCAACCAGTCTCGTCATTCCGGGGCCGCGCCAGGAGGCGCGCTCCGGGACGACGAAAGGAAGGCTACCCCGCCGGCATGCCGGCGCGGATCTCGGCGCGCAGCTCGTCGATCAGCTTAAGACCCTTCTTGGTCTCGATGTGCCAGAAGGTCCAGCCGTTGCAGGCTTGCGCGCCCTGCGCCACTGCGCCCATGCGGTGGATGGAGCCGACCTTGTCGCCGAACATGATGGCGCCGTCGGCACGCACCAGCGCGCCGAGTTTCTTCTTCGCGTCGAACAGCTTGGTGCCGGGCATGATCATGCCACGCTCGATCAGCTCGGAGAACGCCACACGCGGCGCTTCGCGCGCCGTCATGAACGGGGCGAGGCTTGCCTCCGGAAGCGGCTCGATCGCGGCGATGCGCGCTTCGGCCGCTTTCGCATAGGTCTTGTCGCGCTCGAAGCCGATATAGGAGCGGCCGAGGCGCTTTGCGACCGCGCCGGTGGTGCCGGTGCCATTGAAGGGATCGATCACGAGATCGCCGGGTTTGGAGGACGACAGCAGCACGCGCGCCAGCAGGCCTTCCGGTTTCTGCGTCGGGTGCACTTTCTTGCCGTCGGCGCCCTTGAGGCGCTCCTCGCCGGTGCAAAGCGGGATCAGCCAGTCGGACCGTGCCTGCACGTCCTCGTTGGCGGCCTTCAGCGCCTCGTAGTTGAACGTGTAGCCCTTGGCCTTCTCGTCCCGCGCGGCCCAGATCATGGTCTCGTGCGCATTGGTGAAGCGGCGGCCGCGGAAATTCGGCATCGGGTTGGTCTTGCGCCAGACGATGTCGTTCAGCAGCCAGAAGCCGAGGTCCTGCATGATCGCGCCGACGCGGAAGATGTTGTGATAGGAGCCGATCACCCAGATCGTCGCCGACGGCTTCATCGCGCGGCGGGCGGCGAGCAGCCAGGCGCGGGTGAAATCGTCATAGGCGGAGAACGAATCGAACTTGTCCCAGTCGTCGTCGACCGCATCGACATGAGATTCGTCGGGGCGCTTGAGATCGCCCTTAAGCTGGAGATTGTAGGGTGGATCGGCGAACACCAGGTCGACCGAACCAGCCTGAAGCTTCGACATCTCGGCGACGCAATCGCCGAGGACGATGCTGTGCGAAGGAGACTCAAAATTTGTGCGGGGCGCCCTTGCAGACGCCCCGCGACGCGACTCTACCATGACTCAAGAACTCTGACTCAGGCGACGCTGTCGGCGACGCGGGACCAAACAACCGACTGACCGTTACATTGAAGCGGCAAAGTAAAAATCGACTTAACCCGTGGCTTTCGTGAACAGCCCTCACATCGCGCCTTGCAAGCGGCTCGCTCCGCGCATTCTCCATGTTTTGCAGTGTATTTCGCGTTTCTTCGCGTTGCGGCTGTGATCGGAGCGCAAAAAGACTCAAAATTCCTCTCGGAAAAAATTGCTCGATGCCCGGAAAAAATTACTGGCATTGCCATGCTGTCGCACTAGGCAATAATTGCCGAGCGGGATATTGATTAACGCAACGGAAACGTATGTGGCGCGTTGAGCTTTCGCGCTTTCGCGCCGAATTGAGCTAGGACCGAGGGAAGCCGCCATGCGCTACGATGATTTCCGCCGCAGCGACGACATCGAGGATCGTCGCGACGATGGTGGCGGCGGCGGTGGAGGAGGCGGGTTCGGCCTCCCCATGGGCGGCGGCGGGCTGGGGATCGGTACCATCATCGTGCTCGGCCTGGTCGGCTACGCCTTCGGCATCGATCCGCGCATCCTGATCGGCGGCGCCGAGATACTCACCGGCGGCGGCCAGGCGCCGTCCTACCAGACCGATCGCCAATCGTCGTCCAACGCCAAGCGCGGCGCGCCGACCGACGAGATGGGCAGCATGATCTCCGGCATCCTCGGCGAGATCGACGATCGCTGGAGCGAGATCTTCCAGGCCTCCGGCCAGTCCTTTACCGGTCCAAAGGTCGTGCTGTTCCGCAACGTCACCAATGGCGGGCGCTGCGGCCGGGCGGAGTCGGCGATGGGACCGTTCTATTGTCCGCCCGACAGAACCATCTTTCTCGACACCGGTTTCTTCCGCGAGGTCGAGACACGTTTTCGCGGCTGCTCCGGCAAGTCGGCCTGTAACTTCACCACCGCCTACATCATCGCCCATGAGGCCGGCCATCACATCCAGAACCTGCTCGGCATCATTCCGCGAGTGACGCGGTTGCAGCAGCAGGCCGGCAGCAAGGCGGAGGCCAATGCGCTGCAGGTGAAGGTCGAATTGCAGGCCGACTGCCTGTCCGGTGTCTGGGTCAATCGCGAGGCGAAGAAGCGGCCGAACTTCCTGGAGCCGGGCGACATCGACGCCGCACTCACCACGGCGAGCGCGATCGGCGACGACACGCTGCAGCGCCAGTCCACAGGCCGCGTCGTGCCCGATTCCTTCACCCACGGCTCGGCGGCGCAACGCAAACAATGGTTCATGACCGGCTACCAGCAGGGCACCGTCCAGGCCTGCAACACGTTTGGGGGCGGACAGTAGGAGTTATCCGTCATCCTGAGGTGCTCGCCAATTGGCGAGCCTCGAAGGATGGCGAGCCCGTGGCCCATCCTTCGAGGCGCGCAAGAGCGCGCACCTCAGGATGACGTCAGTGGTCTGTGAAGAAGGTGCGTTGCAATGACCTCCATCGACGAAACAAAACAGTTCGTCCCGCTCAACATCGCGGTGCTCACCGTGTCGGACACGCGCGCGCTGGCGGATGATAAATCCGGCCAGACCCTGGCCGACCGTCTCACCGCTGCCGGCCATCATCTCGCCGCGCGCGAGATCGTCACCGATGACGTCGAGGCGATCCGCACCGTCATCCGCCGCTGGATTGCGGACGCAGGTGTCGACGTCGTCATCACCACCGGCGGCACCGGTTTCACCGGGCGCGACGTCACGCCGGAGGCGATCGAGCCCTTGTTCGAGAAGCGCATGGACGGTTTCTCGATCTCATTCCACATGCTGAGCCACGCCAAGATCGGAACGTCGACGATCCAGAGCCGCGCCACGGCCGGCGTCGCGGGCGCAACCTACATCTTCTGCCTCCCAGGTTCGCCCGGTGCCTGCCGCGACGGCTGGGACGGCATCCTCAAAGCCCAGCTCGACTACCGCACGCGCCCCTGCAATTTCGTCGAGATCATGCCGCGGCTGGACGAGCACCTGCGCCGGCCGAAGGCCCAGGGCGCGACGGTGTAGTTGGACATTTCTTCTCCGCTCATGTTGGCCGAAGCTTTAGCGAAGGCGGATGCGGGAAAGGTGGCATAGGCCGCCTTCGGCCGCCCGTCCTTAAAGAATGCCGAAGCGAAGCTTGGGTATCTATCGGCACGGAGTGCTCGGAGACATACCCCTCGCCCTAGTGAGTGTGCGTCTGGCAGCATCGCTGCCCTCTCCCACAAGGGGCGAGGGCGCATACATGCGCCTCTCGCTCGTTGCGAGAGTTCTACAGATCCCGCTCCCACGTTTCCCCAATCAGATCCTGCCCGAAGCTGTGATGCGGCTCGCTCTTCACGAGCTTGAAGCCTGCGCTTTGATAGATGCCACGCGCGGCGACCAGGATGCTTTGCGTCCACAGCGTCATCTTGCTGTAGCCCCTCTCGCGCGCACCCTGGATGCATTGGTCGACCAGCGCGCGGCCGACACCGAGTCCCCGCGCTTTCTTTTCCACCTGCAACAGGCGCAGCTTGGCGATCTGGTCCGTGGCCTTGACCAGAAAGATAGAGCCGACCGGCTCTCCGCCCACTTCCGCAATCCAGCAGTGCTCGCGGGCGGCGTCATAGTTCTTGATGAACTGTCCGCAGATCTCAGCGACCAGGGCCTCGTAGCTGATATCCCAGTTGTAGTCGGCCGCATAGGCGGCGGCCTGCCGGGAGATGACCCAGCCCATGTCGCCGACGCGATGGCTGCGCAGCATGAAAGCCGCGGGGTGGCTTCGATGCTCCAGCACGGCCTCGATGGTCGCCATAGCCTGCGTGAGCCGCGTTGCATCGCTGGTCGAAAGCTGAGCCAGCATTGCGGCGACCTCATTTTGCGAGCCCAGGTTCAGCTTGGCAAAGGCCTGGCGCCCCTTGGCGGTGAGGCTGAGCTGGTACTGCCTGCGATCCGCGGGCAGGGCCCTGCGGGTGATCAGGCCCTTTTCGTCGAAGCTTTGCACGATCCGGCTGAGATAGCCGGGGTCGAGGCCAAGCTCGTTGCCGATCTCCTTGGCGGCAAGGTCGTCCCGTTGCGCGAGCTCGTAGAGCACGCGGGCCTCGCTGAGCGAGAACGGGCTCTTGCCAAGGTGCTGGTCGAGCACGCCAAGCTTGCGGGTGTAGAAGCGGTTGAAGGCGCGGACCGCTGCGATGTGGTCGTCGGTAGGATTGAACGACATGGGTCACCTCCGATATTTGCCATTGTCAAATAATTATTTGACCTTGGCAAGTATCGAGGTGCCTCAGCCGACCATGACGATCCGGCTGCGCAGCATGATCCGCGACGAGCGGCCGAGCCGCCGGAGCAGCCGTGCCTCGGAGTGGCGGGCTTGGGGCGGGTAGCCGCCAATGCGGTCGTAGTGATCACGCGCGATCAAAAGTCCCTGATCGCCGAAGGGACCGACGAGCTTGCGCATCAGGGCCCGGAGGATGTGGCGGAAGCCGGCATCGGCGTAGGGCGAGCGCGCATAGCGGAAGACGGCCGCACGATCCCGGCCGCTGGTGGAGACGGACTGGATGAACTGGGTGGTTTCCTCGATCCAGCCGGTTTCCAGCACGGCGCCCGCGGGCAGGAACATCAGCCAGGACGAACGGGCCTGGAGTGCGCCGGCGGCGAGCGCGGCGCCTTGAGTGGATCCTTCGAAGCCGATGAAACGGCAGCCCGCGACGTCGGCAACGCGCTCGATGACGCCATTGCGGGTGCCGTCGACCAGGAGCACTTCCCGGATGACGCCTGCGGCGGCACCGGGTACCAGCGCGGCCAGAGTTGCGACGGCCGTCTGCTCGACGCCTTCGGTCGGAATGATGACGCTCAGCATGATGGAAGCTTCACTGTCCACACTTCGGGAGAAGCGTAGCTCATTATGAGGGCGTGATAAAACATGGCGCTGCCGAGTGCAACTTTCCGGCCGCGCCTCGGCAGACGATGGTAAACCGCTGCAGCCCTCGCATCCAAATATGTCCCGTACGGGGCGGCGATATTGCCGAATGTGTCGCCCCAGCCTGTCCTGTCCGTATTAATCCGGAGGTGAGCCGCAATATTGCGCGGCGCGCCGGCCGTTCGCAATCATGCAAGAGGAGGATGCGATAGCGAACGAGCGCGAGGACGGGAAAACGTGCAACCACGCTGCTGACGAGGGCTTCGAATGAACGCCGGTCAACTCGCTGTTCGCAGCACCGCCGCACAATGTCGTGCGATCATCAGTTCCTCATTCGTTGGAATGACGAAGACATCGACTGCGCTATCGCCATCGTTGATGCGCTCGCGCGCCGCATCATTCGCAGCGGCATCGATGCGCACGCCGAGCCAGTCGAGACGCTCACCGATCGCGCTGCGGATTTCGCTGGCATGCTCGCCGATGCCGCCGGTGAAGACCAGGCAGTCTAGCCCTGCAAGCGTTGTCGCCATCGCCGCCACCTCCTGCGCGGCGCGGAAGGTGAAGAGCTCGACCGCCTCCCGCGCCGCAGCTTCGCGGCTCGCAAGCAGCATGCGCATATCCGACGCGATGCCGGAGACGCCGAGCAGGCCCGATTCGTGGTAGAGCAGGTGCTGGACATCTTCGACCGACATCTTCTCGTACTGTTGCAGATAGAGCAGCACGCCCGGGTCGAGCCTGCCGCAGCGCGTGCCCATCACCAGCCCGTCGAGCGGCGTCAGTCCCATCGTGGTGTCGATGCTGCGGCCGTCGCGCAAGCCGCACAGGCTCGCGCCGTTGCCGAGATGCGCGATCACAGTGCGCTTCGCCACGAGCTGCGGCGCGATTCGGGCGAGCCGTCCCGCGACATATTCGAACGAGAGGCCATGAAATCCGTAGCGCCGGATGCCGCGCTCTTCATAACGTCGCGGAATGGCGAAGCGGCTGGCGGGCGGCGCAATGCCGTGGTGGAAAGCGGTATCGAAGCAGGCGATCTGCGTCAGGTCGGGCCTGATCGCCGTGATAGTGCGGACCGGAGCCAGGCAGCGCGGCTGGTGTAGGGGCGCCAGCGGCGTCAGCGCTTGCAGCTTTGCGGTGACATCCTCCGTCAGCTCGACCGGAGCGGAATAGTCCGGACCGCCATGGACGACGCGATGGCCGACGGCGCGCAAGCGATGGTCGCCGAAACGATCCTCGATGAAGCCGAGCACGTCGGCGAACAGATGATCGCTGGCCGCATCCGATGCTTCCCTCCGTTTCTCGAACAGGTCTTCGCCCGCGGGACTCTTCACGACGAGCCGCGGCTTCGTCTCGTGCTCGTCAAGCAGGCCCTTGCAGAGCAGGGCGGGCTCGGCCGCCGAGATATCGAACAGGCCGAATTTGATGCTCGACGATCCCGAGTTGAGAACGAGAACCGTGTTCGACATGGCTCCCCTCAGTCGCCTGCCTCTGCCGGCGTGTTGCCGCCGGCGCTGTTCTGCCAGACCCATTCCTGGATTTCCGGCATGTCCTCGCCGTATTCGCGCACATAGCGCGAATGCTCGATCAGCTTGTCGCGGAATTGCTGCTTCACCTGCGCCGCCCTGGTCGCGAGCCCCGGCACGCGCTCGATCGCCTCGATCGCGAGGTGATAGCGGTCGAGCTCGTTGAGCACGACCATGTCGAACGGCGTCGTCGTGGTGCCTTCCTCGGCAAAGCCGCGGACGTGCATGCCGGCGTGGTTGGTGCGGTTATAGGTCAGCCGGTGGATCAGATAGGGATAGCCATGATAGGCGAAGATCACCGGCTTGTCGCGCGTGAACAGGCCGTCGAAGTCGCGGTCGGACAAACCGTGCGGGTGCTGCTCCCTGGGTTGCAGCGTCATGAGGTCGACGACGTTGACGACGCGGATCTTCAGCTCGGGCAGAGCCTTGCGCAGCAGGTCGACGGCAGCGACCGTTTCCAGTGTCGGCACGTCGCCGGCGCAGGCCATCACGACATCGGGCTCGCCATTCGTGTCTTCCGTGCCGGCCCAGTTCCAGATGCCGATGCCGGCGGCGCAATGCGTGGCTGCCTCCTGCATCGACAGCCATTGCGGCGCCGGCTGCTTGCCGGCGACGATGACGTTGATGCGGTCATAGGTGCGCAGGCAGTGATCGGCGATCCACAGCAGCGTGTTGGCATCCGGCGGGAAGTAGATGCGGACGATGTCGGCCTTCTTGTTGGCGACGAGATCGACGAAACCGGGATCCTGATGGCTGAAGCCGTTGTGGTCCTGACGCCAGACATGCGAGGTGAGCAGATAGTTGAGCGAGGCGATCGGTCGCCGCCACGGCAGATGCCGGGTCACCTTCAGCCATTTGGCGTGCTGGTTGAACATGGAATCCACGATGTGGATGAACGCCTCGTAGCAGGAGAAGAAGCCGTGCCGGCCCGTGAGCAGGTAACCCTCTAACCAGCCCTGGCAGAGATGCTCGCTCAGGACTTCCATCACGCGTCCGTCCTGGGCGAGATGCACGTCGTAAGGTTTTGTCGGCTCCATCCAGACGCGTTCGGTGGCCTCGAACACCGCATCGAGCCGGTTCGACGCAGTCTCGTCCGGGCCCATGATGCGGAAGTTGCGGGCCTCGGTGTTGAGGCGGATGACGTCGCGCAGGAATTTCCCGAGCTCGCGGGTTGCCTCCGCCACGACGCCGCCCGGCTGCGCTACTTCGACGGCGAAACTGCGGAAGTCCGGCAGCTTCAGCTCCTTCTTCAGAAGGCCGCCATTGGCGTGCGGATTGGCGCCCATGCGGCGATTGCCTTCGGGCGCGAGCGCCTGGAGCTCGGCAATGAGCGCGCCGTTCGCGTCGAACAGCTTTTCCGGCTCGTAGCTGCGCATCCAGTCTTCGAGAATCTTCAGATGCGCCGGGTTCTCGCGACAGTTCGCGACGGGCACCTGATGCGCCCGCCAAAAGCCCTCCACCTTCTTGCCGTCGACTTCCTTGGGGCCGGTCCAGCCCTTCGGGCTGCGCAGCACGATCATCGGCCAGCGCGGGCGTTCGACGCTCTTGCGGCCGTCGCGGGCGTGCTGCTGGATCGACCGGATGCTGACGAGCGCGACGTCGAGCGCGTCTGCCATGGCCCGGTGCATCAATTTGGGATCGTCGCCCTCGACGAACAGCGGCTCGTGGCCGAGCCCGCGGAAGAGATCGCGGATCTCGTCGTCGCGCATCCGGCCGAGCACGGTCGGATTGGCAATCTTGTAACCGTTGAGATGCAGGATCGGCAGCACCGCGCCGTCATGCGCAGGATTGAGGAATTTGTTGGAGTGCCAGGACGCGGCGAGCGGGCCGGTCTCGGCCTCGCCGTCACCGACGACACAGGCGACGATCAGGTCGGGATTGTCGAAGGCCGCGCCATAGGCATGCACCAGCGCGTAACCGAGCTCACCGCCTTCGTGGATCGAGCCCGGCGTTTCCGGCGCCGCGTGACTCGGGATGCCGCCGGGGAAGGAGAATTGCCTGAACAGCTTGCGCAACCCCTCGGTATCGCGCGCGATATCGGGATAGAGCTCGCTGTAGCTGCCTTCGAGATAGGTGTTAGCGACCATGCCGGGGCCGCCGTGCCCGGGACCGCAGACATAGATCACGTTCAGGTCCAGCGCGCGGATGACGCGGTTGAGATGGGCATAAATGAAGTTCAAACCGGGCGTCGTGCCCCAATGGCCGAGCAAACGCGGCTTGATGTGCTCGGGCCGTAAGGGCTCGCGCAGCAGCGGATTGTCGAGGAGATAGATTTGCCCGACGGAGAGATAGTTCGCGGCGCGCCAATAGCGGTCGAGCAGATCGAGGTTGCTGCTCGCTGCGGCCAATTGTTGTTGATTTGTCATGTTCTTGCCGACCTTCACCCAACGATCGTCATCAACCATGTTCCGCGACGATCGATCCCTCCCGTGATCAAACGGAATCGTGGTCACGCTGGTGTTGCGTGAAGTCAAAAACCCCCGCCCGAAATTTGGGCAGCTCTACTGTGCATGGGGTTGTTTTCACGTTTTTTGTTTGTGTTCTTGATTTGTTCCTTTGGCATGCTATCTTGGCTTCATGAGTCCAGCATCCTCTCATGCTCTCAAGCACCCGCCGGTCACGGCGCCCTCCGAGCCGGCGGGTGCGCCTTCTGACTTCCCTGAGCTGGCGGTCGCCATCGACCGCCAGCGCAGGCGAGGCCGGGGCGCGCAGTCCAACGCCAGCGGCCGGTTTGAGGCCGAGGCGCGCGTCGCATTCGACGATGGCTGGCAGAGCCTTGAAGAACTGCCCCCGTTCAAGACCACGGTCGGGATCGACACCTCGCGCAAGGTGATCACCCGCAACGAATCTCCCGACATCGGCTTCGATCGTTCGATCAATCCCTACCGCGGTTGCGAGCACGGCTGCGTCTATTGCTTCGCGCGGCCGACGCATGCCTATCTCGGCCTGTCGCCGGGGCTCGACTTTGAGTCGAAGCTGTTCGTGAAGCCCGAGGCGCCGGCGTTGCTCGAGAAGGAGCTTGCGGCGCCGGGCTACGAGCCGCGGATGATCGCGATCGGCACCAACACCGATCCCTATCAGCCGATCGAGCGCGAGCGCAAAATCATGCGCGGCATTCTGGAGGTGCTGGAGCGCGCCGGCCATCCCGTCGGGATCGTCACCAAGTCGGCGCTGGTCGTGCGCGACATCGACATTCTCGCGCGAATGGCCAAACGCAACCTCGCCAAGGTCGGGATCTCCGTGACCTCGCTCGATCCGAAACTAGCGCGCACCATGGAGCCGCGGGCGTCCACGCCGCCGAAGCGGCTGGAGGCACTGAAGCAGCTTTCCGAGGCTGGCATTCCGACCACCGTCATGGTCGCGCCCGTGATCCCCGCGCTGAACGATTCCGAGATCGAGCGCATCCTGGATGCCGCCGCCCATGCCGGCGTCAAGGAGGCCTCCTACGTGTTGCTGCGGTTGCCGCTCGAGGTGCGCGATCTCTTTCGGGAATGGCTGATGGCGAACTATCCGGACCGGTATCGCCACGTCTTCACGCTGATCCGCGACATGCGCGGCGGCCGTGACTACGATGCGAAATGGGGCGAGCGCATGAAGGGCACCGGCCCGATGGCCTGGACCATCGGCCGCCGCTTCGAGATCGCTTGCGACAGGCTCGGGCTGAACAAACGGCGCGCCAAGCTGACGACGGATCATTTTGCCAAGCCGAAGCGGAACGGCGATCAGCTCAGCCTGTTCTGAGGGACGAAGTGAGAGAGGCGTCTATGAGTAAGGAACCGCCAGCTCCTATCCCGCGGCTGACCGTCATCACGCTGGGCGTGAACGACATCCGCGCCAGCATTGCCTTTTACGACGCGCTCGGTTTCTCGCGCCGGCTCAAGGTAACCGGCGAGACCGTTGCGTTCTATGACACCGGCGGTCCGGTGCTCGCGTTGTTTCCCTGGGATCAACTCGCGGTCGACGCCAAATTGCCTGATCATCCGAGGCCATCGACGTTCCGCGGCATGACGCTCGCCTGGAATTGCCGCGCGCGTGAGGAGGTGGATGCGGTGCTGGTCTTCGCCGTCAGCAAGGGAGCCGCGTTGCTGAAGGCAGCACATGAGACCGACTACGGCGGCTATTCCGGCTATTTCGCCGATCCTGACGGCCATCCCTGGGAGGTCGTGGTCGCGCCCGGCATCGACGTCGGCGAGGACCGGCGGGTGCATCTGGCGGAATAGGGCGGCTGGCTTGAATAACGGGAATTGTTCGAGGTTCCCGATTGCGCAGGCCATGCCGCTTGCGCACGATCCCGGCCATGATTCGGGATCAATCCGCCAAGAAGCCGGCCAAAGGCGCGCCCAAAAAGGCTGCGCCTAAGAACGAGAAGGCTGCGCCTGAGAACAAGAAAGCTGCGCCCAAAAAAATCGCCAAGGCGCTGGCCGGCACAAAGAGCGCCATCATCGTTGCCCCAAGCTTCCGCCGTGAGCGCGCGCTGATCAAGCGCGGCGTTTGGCCGGTAGCGGGCTGCGATGAGGCGGGCCGGGGGCCACTGGCCGGTCCGGTGGTGGCGGCGGCGGTGATTCTCGATCCCGACCGCATCCCGCGCGGCATCGACGATTCCAAGCGCCTGACGGCCGAGGAGCGCGAAAGGCTGTTCGGCAAGATCTGCGCGACCGCCCAGGTCTCGGTGGCCGTCGCCTCGCGCTCCCGCATCGACCGCGACAACATCCTGCGCGCCTCGCTGTGGGCGCTGAAGCGCGCCGTGGTGGCGCTGCCCCAGCAGCCGCGGCACGTCTTCGTCGACGGCCGCGACCGGCTCGACACGGAATGCGATTGCGAAGCCGTGATCGGCGGCGACGGCATCGTCCTGTCGATCGCAGCGGCCTCGATCATCGCCAAGGTAACGCGGGACCGCCTGATGTGCGCGTTGGCGCAGGACTGTCCCGGCTACGGTTTCGAGCAGCATAAGGGCTACGCCGTGCCCGAGCACCTCGACGCGCTCAACCGCCTCGGTCCCACCGTCCACCACCGCAGCTTCTTCGCCCCCGTCGCCGCCGCACGCGCCAAGCACATGCCCTGGACGGTCGAGCCGGCGCAGGATCTGTTTGCGGTGACCGAGATCGAGTTGCAGGTGGACACGAGCCTGGAAGTCGACGCGTCGGCAAATCTCTAGACGAGACTCAGTTGCCACGACGCGTCACGCCCTTTATCAAAACAGTCGTGAGCGAATAGGGCCGGCTTCACGGGTTGGCTGCATCTTTCGGACGTTGCATGCGGTTTACCTCCCTGGTCATCGAGCTCATTCGCGCGCGGCCGCGGCTGATCGTCTGGATCGCCGTGCTGCTCCAGGCCGCGATGTGGCTGTTCGTGGCGCTCGTGTTTTATCGCAGCCCGCCCGGCAGTCTCGCGACCCTGCTGGCCTTCGGCCGCGAATACCAGGTCGGCACCGATCTCGGGCCGCCCTTGCCGGTCTGGCTCGCCGACATCGCCTATCGCGCTGCCGGCGGCCACCTGTTCGGTGTCTACGTGCTGGCCGAGCTCTGCGGGATCGCGACTTTGATCACGCTCTATCATCTGTCCCGCGCGGTGGTCGGTCCCCAGCAGGCAGTGCTGGCCGTGCTGCTGACCATGACGCTGCTGGCCTTCTCCTCGCCCACACTCGACTTCGGCCCTCTGGTGCTGGCGCGACCGCTCTGGGCGCTGCTGCTGCTGCATTCCTGGCAGATCATCGGACAGCGCCGCGGCAACGCCTGGTTTGCCTGGTCGATCGAGGCCGGCCTCTTGCTGCTGACGACGCCGGCTGCGATCTTCCTGCTGCTGCTGATCGTCGTCTTCGCGCTCGCAACCGCGGACGGCCGCCGCACGTTGCGTGCCTTCGACCCGCTGTTTGCGCTGGTGGTCGTCGCCGTGCTGGCATTGCCCTATGCCGTCTGGCTGATGCGCGCCGAGGCGCTCGTCCTGCCGGCCTTACCTGCGGTCGCCCAGCTCAATGCCCGCGCGCTGCACGCGGCCTGGCTGCTCGGGGGGCTCCTGCTCGGTGCGGCGGCGATCCCGGCGCTGACCGTCCTCAACACCGGCCTGTTCGTGCCCAAGAGCGAGGAGGCGCCGATCATCTACCGCCCGCCGGTCGAGCCGCTCGCACGTAATTTCGTCTATTTCTTCGCGCTGGCGCCGGCGCTCGGCGCGGTGCTGATCTCCGGCCTGCTGGGCCTCGACGCCGTCGTCGGCGGCGCCGGCGTCGTGCTGGTGTCGTCGGGGCTTGCCGTGGTCGTGGGGGCCGGCGATCTCATCGCGATGCGCCGCGCGAGGATGCTGCGGATGGTCTGGGCGGCTGCCGTCGTGGCGCCCGCAATCGGCGTCGTGCTCGCCGTCCTGCTGCTGCCGTGGACCGGTGCCAACGAGATCGCGACCTCGATGCCGGCCCGCGCGATTTCGGACTTCTTCGACGAGAGCTTTGCCCGCCGCACCAATCATCGCCTGCGCGCGGTCGCCGGCGAGACCCAGCTTGCGAGCTTGATCACGCTGCATTCCGGCCGGCCGCATCTCTTCATCGATGCCGAGCCCGCGCGTACACCCTGGATCAATCAGGCCAAATTCAGCGAGACCGGCGGCGTCGTGGTCTGGCGCGCTTCCGATACCGCCGGCACGCCGCCGCCGGACATCCTCGCGCGCTTTCCCGGCATCGTGCCGGAAGTCCCGCGCGCCTTCGAATGGCTGGTGACCGGACGCCAGCAACTCCTGCGCATCGGCTGGGCCATCGTGCGGCCGAAGGGGACTTAGTTGCTCGCTCTTTCGGTCGTCATTGCGAGGAGCCCTTGCGACGAAGCAATCCACAGCCCCTCCGCGGAAAAATTCTGGATTGCTTCGCTGCGCTCGCAATGACGGCGAAAGGCTGTACGGCCCCTCACGCCTCCGCCAGCACCTTCGCGATCGCGCGCAGATCCTGCCAGGCCAGCCGCTTGTACGACGGCGAGCGCAACAGATAGGCGGGATGGAAGGTCGGCAGCGCGCGAATGGTGCGCCCGCCCGTCTCGTAGTCGAACCAGCGGCCGCGGGTACGCATGATGCCTTCGCGGGTCGACAGCAGCGTCTGCGTCGAGGGATTGCCGAGTGTCACCAGCACATCCGGATTCACCAGCTCGATCTGGCGCTGGATGAACGGCAGGCAGATTTGCGTCTCCTGCGGCGTCGGCGTGCGGTTGCCGGGCGGCCGCCAGGGAATCACGTTGGCGATGTAGGCCGTGGTGCGGTTGAGGCCTATGGCTCCTATCATCAAATCGAGCAGCTTGCCGCTGCGCCCGACGAAGGGCAGCCCCTCGATGTCCTCGTCGCGGCCCGGTGCCTCGCCGACGAACATGATGCGTGCCTGCGGATTGCCGTCGGCGAAAACCAAACGTGTCGCCGTGTGCTTCAGCGCGCAGCCGTCAAAGCTCTGCATCAGCTCGCGCAGCGCCTCCAAGCTTGGCGCGGTGCGTGCGGCCTCGCGCGCCGAGGCGATCGCGATGTCGGGCGCAGGTGCCGCCTCGCCGCGCATCACCGCGGGCGCGGCGACCAGCCGTGGGGCCTCGACTGGAGGTGGCGCGCGCGGGGCCGGAGGTGGAACATCCAATTCCGCCAGGCGGTCGATCGGTTCCTCCGCGAGCGTGCAATCGACTCCGGCCTCCAGATAGAAGGCGAGCAGCTCTCGGACCGTGGGTGCGGGTTCTGGGATCATCGGAAAGTCTGACTATTAGTCCAGTTTGGAGCGCCTTGCACCCCGGCGAAACGCATTTCCGAGGTTGTCCTACCCGGAAAAATCGGAAACAAGAGGGCGCAATCGACCAAGGACCGTCTCAAGGGCTGAGATCAGATGAGCACCGAAGAACTTCCCCCGCGCGAATCCATGGAATTCGACGTCGTCATCGTCGGCGCCGGTCCCTCGGGCCTGGCTGCGGCGATCCGGCTGAAGCAGATCAATGCCGATCTCAATGTCGTGGTGGTGGAGAAGGGCTCCGAGGTCGGTGCGCATATTCTCTCCGGCGCCGTGATCGATCCGGCCGGGCTCGACAAGCTGATCCCGGACTGGCGCGAGGATTCCGATTGTCCGCTCAAGACGCAGGTCAAGGACGACCGCTTCTTCTGGTTCACCGAGACCAGCGCGATCAAGCTGCCGAACTTCATCATGCCGCCGCTGATGGACAATCATCACTGCTATATCGGCTCGCTCGGCAATGTCTGCCGCTGGCTGGCGCGCAAAGCGGAAGCGCTAGGCGTCGAGATCTATCCCGGTTTTGCCGCGGCCGAAGTGCTCTATGACGACAATGGCGCGGTGCGCGGCATCGCCACCGGCGACATGGGGATCGGCCGGGACGGCAAGCCGAAGGACTCCTTTACCCGTGGCATGGAATTGCTCGGCAAGTACACGCTGTTCGCCGAAGGTGCGCGCGGCAGCCTGACCAAGCAGCTGATCTCGAAATACGCGCTCGACACCAAAAGTGAGCCGCCGAAATTTGGCATCGGGCTCAAGGAAGTCTGGCAGATCGATCCGGCCAAGCATCAGAAGGGCCTCGTGCAGCACGCGGTTGGCTGGCCCTTGAACAACAACACCGGCGGCGGCCTGTTCTTCTACCATTATGACGAGAACCTGGTGTCGATCGGTTTCGTCGTTCATCTCAACTACAACGACCCCTATTTGTCGCCATTCGACGAATTCCAGCGCGTCAAGAACCATCCGGCCGTCCGCGCGACGCTTGAAGGCGGCAAGCGGCTGGCTTACGGCGCGCGCGCCATCACCGAAGGCGGGTACCAGTCGGTGCCGCGGCTGAGCTTCCCGGGCGGTGCGCTAATCGGCTGCGCGGCCGGCTTCGTCAACGTGCCCCGGATCAAGGGCGTGCACAATGCCATGGGCACCGGCATGCTCGCGGCCGAACATGTTAACGTGGCTCTCGCTGCGGGCCGCGCCAATGATGAGCTGGTCGAATACGAGAACGGTTGGCGCGATTCCGTCGTCGGTAAGGACCTCTATCCTGTCCGCAATGCCAAGCCGTTGTTGTCGAAGTTCGGCACCTTCATCGGCGCCGGGCTCGGCATCTTCGACATGTGGTGCAACACGCTGTTCGGCGGCTCGCTATTTGGCACCCAGTCGCACGCGAAGCCCGATCGCGCGACGCTCGATCCGGCCAAGACCCACGCGCCGAGAACCTACCCGAAGCCGGACGGCAAGATTTCCTTCGACAAGCTCTCGTCGGTGTTCCTGTCCAATACCAATCACGAGGAGGACCAGCCGGTCCATCTCAAGGTCACGGACATGAACCTCCAGAAGACCTCCGAGCACGACGTGTTTGCCGGTCCCTCGAATCGCTATTGCCCGGCCGGCGTCTATGAGTGGATCGAGGAAGGTTCGGGCCCGCGCTTCCAGATCAATGCCCAGAACTGCGTTCACTGCAAAACCTGCGACGTGAAGGACCCCAACGGCAACATCACCTGGGTTCCCCCGGAGGGCGGCGGCGGTCCGAACTACGAGGCCATGTAGGCTGGGGTCAGCAAGTCACGATCCATGTGACCGAGGCCAATGTGACCAGAGTTGCGTGATCTTCGCCCTGTGACGCACGTTCGCGTGAGAACCCGGCCGCGGTCCCCGTGGTCACGATAAGGCCATACTGGCGGCGTCTTGGGGCGCTCTTGACGGGTCACTTGGCCGATTTGTGCCGTGCGGAGGGGATCGCCCGGCCCGAATCCTTGCGGTGAAGCGCCAAAAGCGGCATTGTCGGCCTGACGGTTCCGGGTCCCCATGCCACCGGCCGCGTTCGCTTGCGATACGGCCTTCTGCAAACCCAGGCACTACCAACTCAAGGCGAGCCCCGATGCTTTCAAATCGTTTCAACCGTTGGACTGTTGCCGCCATTGCCCTCATGGGCTCAGCGATGGCGACGGTCCCCGGCGCGGTCCGGGCGCAGACGCCGGACCATCCGTCCGACACGGCGGCGCAGTTTCCGACCCGAAACGATCTGAAGGCGCTGACCACCTCCGGCAGCTATCTCGCCGCCCGCCACGCCAGCGTCGAGCGCGACGCGGCCTCCGCCGCCGCATTCTATCGCTCGGCCCTGCGCACCGACCCCAAGAACAACGAGCTGCTCGACCGCGCCTTCATCTCCTCGGTCGCCGACGGTGACATCGACGAGGCTGTCAAGCTCGCCGAGCGCATCCTGACCATCGACAAGACCAACCGCGTTGCACGGCTCGTCGTTGGCGTGCACGATCTCAAGTTCAAGAAGTACGCGACCGCGCAGACCAACATCAACCAGTCGATCCGCGGTCCGATCACCGATCTCGTCGCCACGCTGCTGTCGGGCTGGGCCGCCTATGGTGCGGGGGATGCCAAGGGCGGCGTCGCCACCATCGACAAGCTGGCCGGTCCTGAATGGTATCCGCTGTTCAAGGATCTCCATGCCGGCATGATCCTCGAACTCGCCGGCAAGGAGAAAGACGCTGGCACCCGGTTCGAGCGTGCCTACAAGCTCGACGATTCCATGTTGCGTGTCACCGAGGCCTATGCGCGCTGGCTATCTCGCAACAAGGACTCGGCCGCCGCGACCACGGTCTACCAGGCTTTCGACAAGAAGCTCGCCCGCCATCCGCTGATCGTGGAAGGGTTGCGCGACACCAAGGCCGGCAAGAAGATGCCGCCGCTGGTCGATAGCGCGCAAGCCGGCGCCGCAGAAGCACTCTACGGCATCGGCGCCACACTGACCCGCCGCGGCGGCGAGGATCTGGCGCTGGTCTACCTCCAGCTCTCGCTCTACCTGCAGCCCACCCATCCCCTGGCGCTGCTCTCGCTCGCCGATCTCTATGAATCGGTGAAGCGGCCGCAGATGGCGATCAAGGTCTACGAGCGGGTGCCGTCGTCCTCTCCACTCAAGCGCAACGCCCAAATCCAGCTCGCCATCGATCTGGATTCCGCCGACCGCACCGACGAGGCGATCAAGATCCTCAAGGGCGTCACCACTGAGGATCCCAAGGATCTCGAAGCCATCATGGCGCTCGGCAACATCGAGCGCGGCCGCAAGAAGTTCGGCGAATGCGGCGCGACCTATTCGCAAGGCGTCGACGTGCTGCCGGCCGGCAACGATAAGGCCAACAGCGTCTGGTATTATTATCGCGGCATCTGCGAGGAGCGCTCCAAGCAGTGGGGCAAGGCCGAAGCCGACATGAAGAAGGCGCTCGAGCTGCAACCCGACCAGCCGCACGTCCTCAACTATCTCGGCTATTCCTGGATCGACCAGGGCATCAATCTCGACGAAGGCATGAAGATGATCAAGCGGGCAGTCGAGCAGCGCCCGGATGACGGCTACATCGTCGACTCCCTTGGCTGGGCCTATTACCGCATCGGCAATTACGAGGACGCGGTGAAGAACCTCGAGCGCGCCATTGATCTCAAGCCCGAGGATCCCACTATCAACGATCACCTTGGCGACGCCTATTGGCGCGTCGGCCGCACGCTGGAAGCCAAGTTCCAGTGGGCCCACGCCCGCGATCTCAAGCCCGAAGCGGATGAGCTTCCGAAGATCGAGGCCAAGATTGCAAACGGTATGACCGACGACAATTCGAACTCCTCGGCTGCGCAGGCGGAGAAGGAGAAGAAGAAGGACGACGGCAAGGGCGGCTGAGTGAGTTGAAGTTGGGGGCGTGTCGTCAATGCCGGCGTTGATTGAAGAAGGGCGCGCGAAGGTCAATCTGAGCCTTCGCGTGGTGGGCCGTCGTGCCGACGGCTATCATGATCTCGAAAGCGTGGTCGCCTTTGCCGACTGCGCCGACCGGCTCACGCTGGAGCCCGGCGGCGAGCTGAAGCTCACCACGACGGGGCCGCTCGCCGCGGCCTGCGGCAATATGGCCGACAACCTCGTGTTCAAGGCGGCCAAGCTCCTGGCCGAAGCCGTCCCGAACCTGAAGCTGGGCGCCTTCGCGCTCGACAAGGTGCTCCCGGTCGCCGCCGGCATCGGCGGCGGCTCGGCCGACGCCGCGGCGGCGCTGCGGTTGCTGGCGCGCCTCAACGATCTGTCGCTCGACGACGCCCGCCTCCAGAAGGTTGCGCTTGCGACCGGCGCCGACGTGCCGGTGTGTCTGTTCTCGCGCGCCTGCGACATGACCGGTGTCGGCGAGCAGCTGCTGCCCTTGATGCTGCCGAGCATGCCCTGCGTGATGGTCAATCCACGCGTGCCGGTCGCGACAAAGGACGTGTTCCAGGAGCTGGGCCTGCGCAACGGCGAACTCCTGGTCGGCGCCACGTCCGTCTTCGACGGCCCGGCCTGGCCAGGCGAGGGCGCCTCCATCGCCGACTGGATCGATACTCTCGAGACCGTCGCCAATGATCTCGAAGCGCCTGCGATGCGCATCAAGCCGGTGATTGGCGACGTGCTGGAAGCCTTGCGTGGCTCCGCCGGCGTCAAGCTCGCCCGCATGTCCGGCTCGGGGGCGACGTGCTTTGCGATCTATGGCGCATCTGCCGAGGCGCATGCCGCCGCCGAGAATATCCGCAGGGATCATTCCGGCTGGTGGGTGCACTCGGGAACGCTGAGCTAGATCTGCAATGACGCGGATGTTGCGGAGCTAGCCCGCAGCGTCCTCGCCAAGCCCGAGAAACCGCCGGATCTCACCCAACACCTCCTGCGGCTTGTCATGCTGCAGCCAGTGTCCGGCCCCTGCAATGGTCTCGACGCGCGCCTGCGGAAAGTAGCGCTCCAGCCCCGCGGCCCTCGCGCCAGCCAGAAAGCTTTCGCCGGCATTCAAGAGCAGCGTCGGACAGGTGATGCGCGACCACAGCGCGATGTGATCGTCCGGCCAGAGCCGGTGCGGCGCAGAGGCGCGCTGGTAGGGATCGAACTTCCAGCTATAGGTGCCGTCCTCGTTCTGCCGCGCGCCGTGGGTGGCGAGGTGCAGCGCGAGCTCGCGAGACAGCCGCTTGTTGTGAAGGACCATCTGCGCCGCCGCGTCTTCGAGGGTCGAATAGCGGCGCGGTGCGCGGTCGTGCAACTTGTCGAGCTGACCGATCCACTTGCCGATCCGCTCATGCACCGGCGGTTTTGGTGTATCCGGCAACATCGTCACGCCGTCGAGCACGACCAGCTTCGAGACCTGTTCGGGGAATGCCCCTGTAAAGATCAGGCTGACCATGCCGCCCATAGAATGGCCGATGAGAGTGACTTGAGGCGCCGCGATGGCACGGACGAGCTGGGCCAGATCGTACACATACTCCGTCAGCGCGTAGCTGCCGCCCCTGGTCCAGTCGGAATCGCCGTGACCGCGCAGGTCCGGTGCGAGCACGTGAAAATGCGGCTGCAGCGACCGGGCGATGACGTCCCAGCTCCGGCAGTGATCGCGGCCGCCGTGAACCAGGATGGCGACCGGCGCGCCGTCGTTGCCCCAGTCGGCATAGTGCAGCCGCAGGCCGTGAGACTCGTAAATGCGGCTTTGCGGGGCGGGCATGGTGGCGCTATCCATTCACGGGCCGCCGCGCCAGTGCGAGCGACAGGCCGAGCCCTGCGATGAAGACGCCGGAGCCCTGGGTGAGACGTCGCATCAAATGCGGGCGTCCGATCAACTGCGTACGTGTCGCGGAGGCCATCAGCACCACCACGATATCGGCGAGCGTGTTCAGCGTCACCGAGAGCGCGCCCAACGTGATGAATTGCAGTGTCGGGTTCGATCCCGCCGGGTCAAGGAACTGCGGAATGAAGGCGAGGAAGAAGGCGGCGGTCTTCGGGTTCAGCGCCTCGACCAGCACGCCGTCGCGAAAGGCGCGCTTGTCGCCGACGGGCTTGCTGTCGAATGACGGCGCGCGGCTGGCGCTGCGAAAAGTCCTGATGCCGAGCCAGACGAGATAAAGTGCGCCGACGAATTTCACGGCGGCAAACAGCTCGGCGCTGGCAAGAATGATCGCGGAGATGCCGAAGCTGCCCGCGACCACATGAACCAGCCCGCCGAGCGCGGTGCCCGCGGTCGATGCAAAACCGCTGCCGCGCCCTTCCGATAGGGTCCGTGCCGCGACGTAGAAAATGCCGGGGCCGGGAACGGCGGCGATGAGACAAGCGGCGGCCAGGAACAGCCAGAAATTCGTGTTGATCATCCTGCTTTGGTAGCGATGCTTGCCGCGATTGCAAGGCCCGTCGACTAAGGCCCGTCGTTCAGCCCATCCGGCGGAAGATCACGCTGGCATTCACCCCGCCGAAGCCGAACCCGTTCGAGATCGCGTGCTGCATCGGCATCGGTCGCGCCACACCGGCGACGATGTCGATGCCGCCAGCGGCGGGATCAGGGTTTTCGAGATTGAGCGTCGGCGGCGCGATCTGGTCGCGCAGGGCGAGCACGGTGAAGACCGCTTCGAGGCCACCGGCGGCGCCGAGCAGATGCCCGGTGGCCGATTTGGTCGCGCTCACCGCGATGCCGCGGTGGCGGCCGAACAGCGCCGCGATCGCGCCAAGCTCACTCTCGTCGCCGGCCGGCGTCGACGTCGCATGCGCGTTCAGATGCTGCAAATCCGCAGGCGCAAGCTCGGCCTGCCGGAGCGCGATCTCCATCGCGCGCCGGGCGCCGTCGCCGTCAGGCGGACCCGATGTCATGTGATAGGCGTCCGCGGTCGTACCGTATCCGACGATCTCGGCGATCGGCGTCGCGCCGCGCGCCAACGCATGCTCCAGCTCCTCGATCACCAGGATGCCGGCGCCTTCGCCCATGACAAAACCGTCGCGGTCGCGATCGAACGGGCGCGAGGCGCGGGCGTCATTGAATCCGCTCGACAGTGCGCGGGCCGCGGCAAAGCCGCCGAGGCTGACGATGTCGATGCAGGCTTCCGCGCCGCCGCAGATCGCCACATCAGTCTCGCCCGCGCGGATCATGCGCGCGGCATCGCCGATCGCCTGAACGCCGGCAGCGCAGGCCGTGACCGGTGTGCCCAGCGCTCCCTTGTAGCCGTATTTGATCGAGACGTGGCCGGCGGCGAGATTGGCGAGGAAGGAGGGGATCGTGAACGGCGACAGCCGGCGCGGGCCGCGCTGTTCGGTGATGCGCACCGCCTCCGCCATTGCCGGAAAACCGCCGACGCCGGAGGCGATGATCGTCGCAGTTCGTTCCTGCGCCGCCGCGTCCTGCGGCGTCCAACCGGCCTGCGCAACCGCTTCCGCGGTGGCGAGCAGCGCGAACAGGATGAAGCGGTCCATCTTGCGCTGGTCTTTCGGCGCGGCGGCCTGCGCGGGATCGAAGCCGCCCTCCGCGTCATCGGCCTTGTCGGGCACGAGGCCGGCAATACGTGCGGGCAGCGCCTGCGACCATTCCGGCAGCGGGCGCAGCCCGCTTTGGCCGGCCAGCAGCCGGCGCCACGAAAGTTCGACACCGCAGCCAAGCGGCGACACCGCGCCCATTCCCGTCACGACGATACGACGCATGTCAGTCTCCAGCCGGCGCGACGGCCGGGTTCATGGCTTTGAGCGAGGTCAGCCGTTTACGCATGACACGGCTGGCGCGGGGGCCTGCGACGACGACCGCATTGGTGAGCGTGATCGGCTGCATGTCGGCGGCATCGACCACGACTGGATTGAACGGACGACAATCGTGCCGGTTCGCGAGCAGGATCGCTTCGCCCATCGGTGCGAGATGCTTGTTGCCCCAAGCGAGCAGGGTTGCGACCACGGGGAAGAAGTCCCGGGCCTTGTCCGTCAGCACATATTCGTAGCGCGGCGGCCGTTCATTGTAGCGGCGGCGGACGAACATGCCGCTTTCGGTGAGATGGGCCAACCGCCGCGACAGGATGTTCGGCGCGATCCCGAGGCTTTGCGAAAATTCGTCGAACCTCGTTGCGCCCTGGAATGCATCCCGCAGGATCAAAATGCTCCACCATTCGCCGACCGTCTCCACGGCGCGGCCGACCGGACATTCCTGAATGGAGGGGGATTTGGGCTGCATGAGGGGAAGGTAGGTGAGTAGCTTGCAAAATGCAAGTTAGTAGGCGAACCGTTAGAACACTCCGACGGAGGTGTGCCGCAAGATGGCGCACAGGATTTGAATGCAAGTTGGAAGGCGGCCCTCGCACACCTAGCTCGTCATTGCGAGCGAAGCGAAACAATCTAGAGTCCCTTTGCGGGAAGATTCTGGATTGCTTCGCTGCGCTCGCAATGACGCTGTTAATGCGGTGGTGGCGCGTATCTCAACGATGTCGTCCCGGCGAAGGCCGGGACCCAATAGCCACGACTGTTGTTGTGGTGCACGATGGTTGCTACAGGCGCTAAGACAACGCTGACCGAGGTAATGGGTCCCGGCCTTCGCCGGGACGACACTGAGGGTGTGGCTACCAGCAAGCGCTAAGGATGCAGGTAGCTAATGCGACCGAGCCAGGCAGAACGCCACGACCTGCTCCAGCGCGCTCTTCATCGGCGAGGACGGGAACAGCGCCAGCGCGTCCACGGCCATGGCGCCGTAGTGCTGGGCGCGGCTGCGCGTGTCTTCGAGCGCGCGATGCTTGTTCATCAACCCGATGGCGTGGTCGAGGTCGGTGTCGCCGATCTCACCGCGCTCCAGCGCGCGGATCCAGAAGGCGCGCTCGGTGTCGTTGCCGCGGCGGAAGGCGAGCACGACGGGCAGCGTGATCTTGCCCTCGCGGAAATCGTCGCCGGTGTTCTTGCCGAGCTTGGCGCTCTTGCCGCCATAGTCGAGCACGTCGTCGACGAGCTGGAAGGCGATGCCGAGATTCATGCCGACCGAGCGGCAGGCGGTCTGCTCCGCCTTCGGGCGGTTGGCGATCACGGGCCCGACCTCGCAGGCGGCCGCGAACAGCTCCGCGGTCTTGCCGCGGATTACGGCGAGATATTCGTCTTCGGTGGTCGCGGTGTTCTTGGCGGCGGCAAGCTGCATCACCTCGCCCTCGGCGATGGTGGCGGCGGCCGCGGAGAGAATGTCGAGCGCGCGGAGCGAGCCGACCTCGACCATCATGCGGAAGGCCTGGCCGAGCAGGAAGTCGCCGACCAGCACGCTCGCCTCATTGCCCCAGAGCATGCGCGCCGACAGCTTGCCGCGGCGCATCTCGCTCTCGTCGACGACGTCGTCATGGAGCAGCGTGGCGGTATGCATGAACTCGACGCTGGCGGCGAGTTTGATATGGCCGTCGCCGGTGTAGCCGGCGAGGTTGGCCATGGCCAACGTCAGCATCGGACGCAGGCGCTTGCCCCCGGAGGAGATCAAATGGTTGGCGACCTCCGGGATCATGGTCACGTCCGAACCGGTCCGCGACAGGATCGTGGCGTTGACGCGCTCCATGTCACCGGCGACAAGGGCAACCAGCTCTTCGATCGACGCGCCGGGGGTTTCGAAAGGTACGATGACGGCCACGCCGGTCTCCAATATTTGCCCCGGAAGGGCTATTCTGATGGAAAGACAATAGAAACTGGACGGGGATGCGGCAAGGGCCGTGGAACCATTGACATTTGGCGCTTAATCCCCGTCAGGCAGGAGGCTGTGTTTTGCGAGAACTGGTTCGGACCAACGATATGGTGCTGGTGTCGGCGATCGGCGCGCTGCTCGACGGCGCCAACATCCATCATCTGGTGCTGGACCAGAACATGAGCATCATTGAGGGCTCGCTCGGCATTTTGCCGCGGCGGATCCTGGTCCACGAGGACGACGCCATCGAGGCCCGGCAGCTTCTGACCGAGGCCGGCCTCAGCCACGAACTGCGCGGCGATGAGTGAAGCCCTGACAGACCTCACCGAGGACGCCTTTCTCGGCGGGCAATTGCGGCTGAAGCAGAAGCGGTCTGGCCATCGCGCCGGGCACGACGCCATTCTGCTCGCGGCGGCGACGGAGGCGAGGGCGGGCGACCGTGTCGTCGATCTCGGCGCCGGCATCGGCACGGCGGGCCTTGCGTTGGCTCGGCGCGTCGCCGGGATCAGGCTCGGCCTGCTCGAGATCGATCCGGAGCTGGCGGAGCTTGCGCGCGCCAATGCGGCCGCGAATGCGATTGCCGCCGAGACGATCGTGCTCGACGTCACCGCGGACGCGCAGGCCTTCGCAGCGAGCGGGCTCGCGCCCGACAGCGTCGACGTCGTGCTGATGAACCCGCCCTTCAACGATCCCGCTCGCCATCGCGGTTCGCCCGATCAGGCGCGCCAGATCGCGCATGTGGCGACGGATCAGACGCTGAATGCCTGGGTGCATGCGGCGCGGCGCATCCTCCGATCGCATGGCGCGCTGACATTGATTTGGCGCGCAGATGGGATCGCTGAGGTTTTGGCGGCGCTGTCGCGCGGCTTCGGCAGTCTCGCGATTCTGCCGGTTCACGGTGAAGCCGGGCGGCCCGCGATCCGCGTGCTGGTGCGCGCGGTCAAGGGCGGCAGGGCCCCGGCGCGATTGTTGCCGGGCCTCATGCTCAACGAGGAGTCACGCGTGTCGAAAAAAGAGGTGATGGATATTCTGGAGGGAAGGGCGGTTCTACCCCTGGTGGAACCGTGCTGAGCTATTGCGGAAGCGATTCCGACTGCTGCTCTTGCGGAGTCGTCAGGCGGATCGCCATGAACAGCGCACCGATCAGCAGCATCAGCAGATAGATTTTCACGGTGTTCTCCGCTGGCCCATTGCAGCCTCTCAACGGGTTTTCTGCAAAACACGTTCCGGGCCCTTCCAATGACAGTCGCGTGATAAGAAACGGTTAATCAGAGGTAATGGCATGGCCGAAAAATTGAACGATCGTGAGAGTTCCGGCCTGGCCGACAAGCTCATGCAATATCTGCCGGCGCGCTTCCGTCCCGGCACGGCCGTGGTGCCGGTGGTCCGGCTGTCCGGTGTGATCGGCGCAGTGACGCCGCTGCGCCCCGGCATGACGCTCGCGACGGTTTCGCGGGTTCTGGAGCGGGCGTTTTCGACGCGCAACGCCAAGGCGGTGGCGCTGGTGATCAATTCGCCCGGCGGCTCGCCGGTGCAGTCGCGCCAGATCTACCTGCGCATCAAGCAGCTCGCGGCGGAGAAGAAGCTGCCGGTGCTGGTGTTCGTCGAGGACGTCGCGGCCTCCGGCGGCTACATGATCGCGTGCGCCGGCGACGAGATCATCTGCGATCCGTCCTCGATCCTCGGCTCGATCGGCGTCGTCGGCGGCAGTTTTGGTTTCCAGGAGGCGATCAAGCGGCTCGGCATCGAGCGGCGCCTCTACACCGCCGGCGCGCACAAGGCGATGCTCGATCCGTTTCTCCCTGAAAACCCCGACGACGTCGCCAAGCTCAAGGCGCTCCAGCGCGAGATCCACCAGATCTTCATCGCGCTGGTGAAGGAGAGCCGCGGCGCGCGGTTGAAGGGCTCCGACGACACCCTGTTCACGGGCGAATACTGGGCCGGCGAGAGTTCGATCACGCTGGGGCTCGCCGACAGCATCGGCGATCTCCGCTCAACTCTTCGTGCCCGCTATGGCGAGAAGGTTCTCACCCCCGTGATAGCCCAGCCGACCGGTCTGCTCTCCGGCCTTTTGGGCCGGAAATCGCCCGGCGCGGGGCAGCTTTCGGCCATGGAATCAATGGCCAGCCTGCCGGACGACCTGATCTCGGCGGTCGAGACCCGCGCGATCTGGGCGAAATTCGGGTTCTAGACGGCGCCCCTCCGCGCCATTTGGCCCCAAGGTGACTTGAAGCCGTGCCAATTGCCGCGCGGCCCGGTCTGCGCAAGAATGCGCGTGGGGGCTGAGCATTGTGAACAAGGAATGACCGATGCCGCCGTTCGTCGCATTCGCGGGCGTCCTGGGCGGGCTTGCCGTGGTCCGCTGGGCCTACAAGACCGCCGTCAGGATCAACCAGGAGCTGGAGGAGATGCGCCTCTCGCGCGTCGCCGAGGCCGCCCATATGGGGGCCGTCCAGACGCTGAAGCAGGATCCCGTCACCGGAGCCTATCGGCCGGGTTAGCTGCTGCAGTCGTCATGGCCGGACTTGTCCCGGCCATCCACGCCTTGTCTCACCGCACGAAGAACGTGGATGCCCGGGACAAGCCCGGGCATGACGGAGAACTAGGCCCGAATCCACCCCCTTCACCTTGATTCCCACCCTTGCCGTCGATACGGTCCCGCGCGATTCAACCCCCCGCGAGAGCCCGATCTGACGATGGACGCCTCCTTGCCCGCCCATATGCGCCCGGAACGCTCGTTCCAGGGCTTTATCCTCGCGCTCCAGCGGTTCTGGGCCGAGCAGGGCTGCGTGATCCTGCAGCCCTACGACATGGAGATGGGTGCGGGCACCTTCCATCCGGCGACCACGCTGCGCGCGCTCGGGCCAAAGCCCTGGAATGCGGCCTATGTGCAGCCCTCGCGGCGGCCCAAGGACGGCCGCTACGGCGAGAATCCGAACCGGCTGCAGCACTACTACCAGTTCCAGGTGATCATGAAGCCGTCGCCGCCGAACCTTCAGGAGCTGTACCTGCAGTCGCTCGCCGCGATCGGCATCGATTCCGCCGTGCACGACATTCGCTTCGTCGAGGACGATTGGGAGAGCCCGACGCTAGGCGCCTGGGGCCTCGGCTGGGAGTGCTGGTGCGACGGCATGGAAGTCAGCCAGTTCACCTATTTCCAGCAGGTCGCGGGTGTCGAATGCGCGCCGGTCGCCGGCGAGCTCACCTACGGGCTCGAGCGCCTCGCGATGTACGTGCAGGGCGTCGACCGGGTCTACGACCTCAACTTCAACGGCCGCGACGGCGACGCCAAGGTCACCTATGGCGACGTCTTCCTGCAGGCCGAGCGGGAATATTCGAAGCACAATTTCGAAGTGGCCGACACCGCGATGCTGTTCGAGCAGTTCAAGATGGCGGAAGCCGTCTGCCGGAAATACCTCGATGCGGGTTGGAAAGATGGCAAGCGCGAGGCGCATCTGATGTCGCTTCCGGCCTATGACCAGTGCATCAAGGCAAGCCATGTGTTCAACCTGCTCGACGCGCGCGGCGTGATCTCCGTGACGGAGCGGCAGAGCTACATTCTTCGCGTGCGCGAACTGGCAAAAGCTTGCGGCGAGGCCTGGATACATACTGAAGCGGGCGGAGCGACCTGATGCCCGATCTTTTGCTTGAACTTTTCTCGGAAGAAATCCCCGCGCGCATGCAGGCCAAGGCGGCGGACGATCTGCGCCGCATGGTCACCGACAAGCTCGTCGCCGAGGGTCTCGTCTACGAAGGCGCGAAGGCGTTCGCGACGCCGCGCCGCCTTGCGCTTACCGTGCACGGCATCCCTGCGCGCCAGCCTGACCTGAAGACCGAACGCCGCGGACCGAAGATCGGTGCGGCCGACGCGGCCGTGCAGGGTTTTCTGAAAGCGACGGGTTTGACGTCGCTGGACGAGGCCAAGATCCAGCGCGATCCGAAGGGCGACTTCTACATCGCGCTGATCGAGAAGCCCGGCCGCGACGCCATCGACGTGCTCGCGGAAATCCTCCCCGTGATCATCCGCACTTTCCCTTGGCCGAAATCGATGCGCTGGGGCGCGCGCTCCGGCAAGCCGGGCTCGCTGAGCTGGGTGCGTCCGCTGCACGCGATCACCGCGACGTTCGGGCTCGAGACCGAAGAGCCCGATGTCGTCAAATTCTCGGTGGACGGCATCGAGGCCGGCCAGACCACTTACGGTCACCGCTTCATGGCTCCTAGCGCGATTTCCGTCCGCCGCTTCGAGGACTACGAAGCGAAGCTGAAGGCCGCAAAAGTCATCCTCGATCCGCAGGCGCGCAAGGACATCATCTTTGCCGACGCCAAGGAGCTGACCTTTGCGCAAGGGTTCGAACTGGTCGAGGACCAGGTGCTGCTCGATGAGGTTTCGGGTCTCGTCGAATGGCCCGTCGTCATGATGGGATCGTTCGAAGCGGAGTATCTCGCGATCCCCGACGAGGTGATCCGCGCCACCATCCGCAACAACCAGAAGTGCTTCGTCGTCAAAGATCCCGAGACGGGCAAGCTGACCAACAAGTTCGTGCTCACCGCCAACATCGAGGCGCCTGACGGCGGCAAGACCATCGTCGCCGGCAACGAGCGTGTGATCCGTCCGCGCTTGTCGGATGCGAAATTCTTCTACGAGACGGACCTGAAGACGAAGCTGGAAGACCGGCTGCCGAAGTTCGAGCAGATCGTGTTCCACGAGAAGCTCGGCACCCAGGCTGCGCGCATCAAGCGCATCGAGCGTCTCGCCGCAGAGATCGCGCCGCTCGTCGGCGCCGATGTCGCCAAGGCGACGCGCGCCGCGCATCTGGCGAAGGCGGATTTGCTGACCGAAGTCGTCGGCGAATTCCCCGAGGTGCAGGGCCTGATGGGCAAGTACTACGCGCTGGCCCAGGGCGAGGACGCCTCCGTCGCTGCCGCCTGCGAGGAGCACTATAAGCCGCAAGGGCCTGCCGATCGCGTGCCGACCGATCCGGTCAGCGTCGCAGTCGCGCTCGCGGACAAGCTCGACACGCTTGTCGGCTTCTGGGCGATCGACGAAAAGCCGACGGGATCGAAGGATCCGTATGCGCTGCGCCGCGCGGCGCTGGGCGTGATCAGGATTGTGCTCGAAAATCAGACTAAGATTAGTTTGCGAGAACTCGCTTGGGGGCACTTAGAGCGCTCGTACGACAAACAATACTTGGAAGTTGCAGAAAAGCTTGATGATCTGATGGTCTTTTTCGAAGACCGGCTTAAGGTCCAATTGCGAGATCAGAAGGCGCGTTACGATCTCGTCGATGCGGTTCTCAACGCTGGTTCGTTGGTGCAAGGGCATCCAATAGTGGCGGTCGTCCGCCGCGTCGAAGCACTCGGAAAATTCCTCGATACCGACGACGGCAAGAATCTGCTGGCAGGCACCAAGCGCGCCAGCAACATTCTCTCGATCGAGGAGAAGAAGGATAAGCGCTTATTCGACGGCGCACCCGATGCCTCGCTCTACGCTCTCAGCGAGGAGAAGGCGCTGGCCCGCGCGATCGATGAAGTGACGGCCGAAGCCCGTGCCGCCGTCGCCGGGGAAGACTTCGCTGCCGCGATGAGTGCGATGGCCAAGCTGCGTCCGCCGGTCGATGCGTTCTTCGAGAAAGTTCGCGTCAACGACGAGGATGCGAAGGTGCGTGAGAACCGGCTAAAACTGCTTAACGAGATCCGCAGCGCCACGCGTGCGGTGGCGGATTTCTCGAAGATCCAGGATTGAGCGCGTCTTGGCGCAACTGGACACCGTCATGCCCGGGCTTGTCCCGGGCATCCACGTCCTTCTTCGCTCGCGGAGAGGCATGGATGGCCGGGACAAGCCCGGGCCATGACGACGGAGTTGGTGGCCGCAATTGCTGTGCGCGAAGAGTGCCCACACAAAAAGCCCCGCCCGGCGGGGGGAGGACCGGGCGGGGCCTGATGTCCGACTATACTGCTCGCGTCAGCCTGATTGATGTGACGCGCCGGACACCTAGTTGATACCGGAAACGTTAGTCCATCACCTCGACGATGCGCCGCGAGCGCGGCTCAACCAGCACGGTCTCGCCGTTTACGACGGTGTAGCGATAGGTGGTGGCGCCGAAACGTTGCGGCACGTCATAATAGGTGACGCCGCTTTCAGGTAAGGTGGCACCGACCACCACGCGATCCGGGATGCGGAAAGCCGGCACACGTTGTTCGACGACATAGTCGCGGAAAGCCGGCCGCTGCTCGACCGCAATGGTCGGGCCGCTCTCGACGACGACGGGCGCGCGTCCCACGGTGACGCTGCTTTGCGCCTGCGCCGCAAGGGGCGAGCCGATCGAGGCCGCGAGCGCTGCAAGAGCAAGAATCCTGTTCCGCATGGGCAACTCCTTCGAGAAGGTTTTCGGGAAGCGCCACTGGCGCGACCGGTTGCCAATGCATGCGTCTCCGCGATGTTCCGGAAAACGCCCGCCGCATTCGCGGCATTTTCGGGCAGTTTTCGCGAAGCCGGGAACTCGCGCGCCCCCGGTGCGTCTCTACCCGCGGAACCCAGTCCGCTATGATCCCGCCGCGATTCGCCCCACCCACGGAAGAAAATTCATGCACATCACCGTCGCCCACATCTCGCCGATCCTGTCGCTGCTTGCGGGTGTGCTCATCCTGATCATGCCGCGCCTCCTGAACCTGATCGTCGCGATTTTTCTCATCATAAATGGTGCGATCGGGCTCGGATTGTTGAAGTGGCTCCATCTCTAGGCCTTCATTCTAGGGAACTCTTCGACTTGCGCGGACCTGCCCAAAGTGGTGTAAGGCGCGCAATTACCCATTCCTCTCGCAGGTTGTGTGCAAGCTATGGCCAAAGCCGCCTCGAAAACTCCAGCGAAAATTCCAGCGAAATCAAAGTCCTCCGCCAAGGCGAAAGCCGCGCCGGCGGCCCGCAAGGCACTTGCCAAGCGCGCCCCGAAGCCCGTGGCCAAGGCCGCTGCCAAGCCGGCTGTGAAGCCTGCCGCCAAGTCGGTTTCCAAGGCTGTTGCAAAGGCAGCGACGAAGCCGGTTGCGCCGAAGGTCGCCGCGAAGCCGGTACCGAGCAAGACTGCTTCAACCAAGGCTGCGCCTGTTGCGGCCAAGGCCGGCAAGTGGGTGTTCACCTTTGGGGACGGCAAGGCCGAGGGCAAAGCGGAGATGCGCGATTTGCTCGGCGGCAAGGGCGCCAACCTCGCCGAGATGGCCAATCTCGGCCTGCCGGTGCCTCCGGGCTTCACCATCCCGACCTCGGTCTGCACCTATTTCTACGCGCATGACAAATCCTACCCGAAGGAATTGAAGTCGCAGGTTGAGAAGGCGCTCGACCATGTCGGCAAGTTGACCGGCAAGATCTTCGGCGATTCCAGGAATCCGCTGCTCGTTTCCGTGCGCTCCGGCGGCCGCGCCTCGATGCCGGGCATGATGGATACCGTGCTCAATCTCGGCCTCAATGACGAGACCGTGGAAGCGCTGTCGGAACTGTCAGGCGATCGCCGCTTCGCTTATGACAGCTATCGCCGCTTCATCACCATGTATTCGGACGTGGTGCTCGGGTTCGAGCATCATCATTTCGAGGAAATCCTCGACACCTTCAAGGACAGCCAGGGCTACACGCTCGACACGGATCTCACCGCCGACGACTGGGTCGATCTGGTCGGCAAGTACAAGGACGCGGTCGCGCGCGAAACCGGCAAGGATTTTCCGCAGGATCCGCACGACCAGCTCTGGGGCGCGATTGGCGCGGTGTTTTCATCCTGGATGAACGCCCGCGCGGTGACCTACCGCAGGCTGCACGACATTCCGGAATCCTGGGGCACCGCGGTCAACGTGCAGGCCATGGTGTTCGGCAACATGGGCGAGACCTCGGCGACCGGCGTTGCCTTCACGCGCAATCCCTCGACCGGCGAGAGCAAGCTCTACGGCGAGTTCCTGATCAACGCGCAAGGCGAGGACGTGGTCGCGGGCATCCGCACGCCCCAGGACATCACCGAGGAAGCGCGCAAGGACTCCGGCTCCGACAAGGCGTCGATGGAATCGGCGATGCCGGAGGCGTTCAAGGAGCTGACGCGGATCTACACGCTGCTCGAGAAGCACTACCGCGACATGCAGGACATGGAGTTCACGGTCGAGCAGGGCAAGCTCTGGATGCTCCAGACCCGCGGCGGCAAGCGTACTGCCAAGGCGGCGCTGCGCATCGCGGTCGAACTCGCCAATGAAGGCCTGATCACCAAGAAGGAAGCGGTGACGCGGATCGACCCCGCCTCGCTCGACCAGCTGCTGCATCCGACCATCGACCCCAACGCCAAGCGCGACGTGATCGCGACCGGCCTGCCGGCCTCGCCGGGTGCGGCCTCCGGCGAGATCGTGTTCTCCTCGGACGAAGCGGCCAAGCTTCAGGCCGACGGACGCAAGGTGATTCTGGTCCGGATCGAGACCAGCCCCGAAGACATCCACGGCATGCACGCCGCCGAAGGCATTTTGACCACCCGCGGTGGCATGACCTCGCATGCTGCGGTGGTCGCGCGCGGCATGGGCAAGCCCTGCGTCTCCGGCTGCGGCACCATCCGCGTCGATTACGGCCGCGGCACCATGAGCATCGGCTCACGCACCTTCAAGACCGGCGACGTCATCACCATCGACGGCTCGCTCGGCCAGGTGCTCGCCGGCCGCATGCCGATGATCGAGCCCGAGCTGTCCGGCGAGTTCGGCACGCTGATGAAATGGGCCGACCAGGTCCGCAAGATCGGCGTGCGCGTCAACGCCGACACGCCGGAGGACGCGCACACTGCGATCAAGTTCGGCGCGGAAGGCATCGGCCTCTGCCGTACCGAGCACATGTTCTTCGAGGAGACGCGCATCCGCACGGTGCGCGAGATGATCCTCTCCGAGGACGAGCAGTCGCGCCGCGCTGCGCTGGCAAAACTGCTGCCGATGCAGCGCGCCGACTTCGTCGAGTTGTTCGAGATCATGAAGGGCCTGCCCGTCACGATCCGCTTGCTTGATCCGCCGCTGCACGAGTTCCTGCCGCACACCCATGCCGAGGTCGAGGAAGTGGCGCGCGCCATGAACACCGACCCGCGGCGCCTGGCCGACCGCGCGCGGGAGCTGTCGGAGTTCAATCCGATGCTCGGCTTCCGCGGCTGCCGTATCGCGATAGCCTATCCCGAGATCGCCGAGATGCAGGCACGTGCGATCTTCGAAGCGGCGGTCGAGGCCGAGAAGCGCACCGGCAAGGCCGTCGGCCTCGAGGTGATGGTGCCGCTGATCGCCACCAAGATGGAGCTCGACCTCGTCAAGGCGCGCATCGATTCCACCGCGAAGGCGGTGATGCGCGACACCAACACCAAGCTGACCTATCAGGTCGGCACAATGATCGAGCTGCCGCGCGCCTGCCTGCTCGCGGCCGAGATCGCGGAGAGCGCCGAGTTCTTCTCATTCGGTACCAACGACCTCACGCAGACGACGTACGGCATCAGCCGTGACGATGCCGCAAGCTTCCTCGGCACCTACGTGTCCAAGGGCATCCTGCCGATCGATCCCTTTGTCGCGCTCGACCAGGAAGGCGTCGGCGAGCTCGTCAAGATCGGCGTCGCACGCGGTCGCAAGACGCGCCCCTCGCTCAAGGTCGGCATCTGCGGCGAGCACGGCGGCGATCCCGCCTCCGTCGCCTTCTGTCACGCGATCGGCCTCGACTACGTCTCCTGCTCGCCCTACCGCGTCCCGATCGCCCGCCTCGCCGCCGCGCAAGCCGCGCTCGGCAAGGCGATCGCGAGCCAAGCGTAAGGTAAGCGGCGAGTTGAATGTTGAGAGCGAAAGAGGCGGGGCCAAAACCCCGCCTCTTTCTTTTGAGGCGACGTTCTTGCCACACATTCAGTGTCATCGCCCGCGTAAGCGGGCGATCCAGTATTCCAGAGGCGGTGACGTGATAGGGAAGGAGCCGCGGCGTACTGGATGGCCCGCCTTCGCGGGCATGGCGGCTGTGGTCGAAGTGGCGATGGAACCGTGCGCGTCCCGTAATGACACGTGCGCGCAAGAGTTCCTTCACCATTCGCGTTGACCAGTTGTTTACCCCTTCGCGTGAGGGCGCATTTACCAAGGCGCATCATCGCCCCGTGAAAACACCTGCGATTGCTTGCGTGTGCCGCATGCTCAACGCCGATTAACGCCCCAGCAACCTAAATTAGATACTCACGATAAAGATCGAATTGCACGGATGTACTGCGGCTCGATTTTTCTAGCGTAAGCGTAGCGTGAGCGTATCGATGTTTTTGTTGCGTACCCATCCGAAGGGCGCGCGGTTCGCGTCCTTCGGCATCGGTCTCTGCATCTTCGCATTGATGCCGAGAGAGACCGGCTATCAGGACATTGCCTCGCTGCTGGCGCGCCAACCCGGCGTCGCGGAGCGTTGGCAGAAGCAGGTTTTCTCTGCTGCGTCCTCCATACAACTGGCCACTTACAGTTTTTCCCGGCCGATCGGCACTTCGGCTCCGCAGAGCGCGATGGTTCGTCTCGCGAGCCTCGACGGCCGCGACGTCACCGGCGCGATCAGCCGCAATCCGGCGCTGCAGGCGCCGCCCCGCTACCAGGCCGCCGATTTTCCCAAGGTCGATCGCTCCATGAAGGGTGACCGCCTCGCAACGGTCACACCGACGCAGGCTCCCGAAGCGGGCGCGCCGACGGCAGCGCCGACGCAGGAGGATCCCGCGACGTCGAACAGCTCGGTGTTCGGCGCCAAGACCGTCGCGCTGCCGCAGGCGATGTCGCCGGAATCCGCGGCCGCGCTGGATCCCGAACTCGCGGAGGCGCTGCGTGCGCCGCCGCTGCCGCAATACACCAATGCGCCACAAGCCAGCGACGCTGCGCGCTCGCTCGCGCTCCAGCCGCTCGAAGCGCTGAAGCAGGCCACCATTCCGGCTGCACCGCCGCGCGATCCGTTCCGGGTCAAGACCTCGAGCCTGTTCTTCGGCAGCTCCTCGCTCGGAGGCAACGTCGAGAGCATCGAGAGCTGGCAACCCGGTGCGGAGCCGCTGATCGTGATGCCCGACCCCGACATGAAGGTGACGGCGTCGCTATCGCCGCCGTCGGAGGATATTGCGAAGGATATCGAAAGCGGCGAGAGCGTCGCGCCGAAGGGTGAGGTCAACGTCGACAATCAGCGCGCCAGATCGCCGGCGGAACGGCTCGCGCTCGACGACAAGTCGCGCGCGAAGTCCGAAAAATGCCTCGCGGAGGCCGTCTATTTCGAGTCCCGCGGCGAGGCCGTGCGCGGTCAGATGGCGGTTGCGCAGGTGGTGATGAACCGCGTGTTCTCCGGCAAATACCCGGACACTGTGTGCGGCGCCGTCTATCAGAACAAGCACCGCCATCTCGCTTGCCAGTTCACCTTTGCCTGCGACAACAATGCCGACGTGATCCGCGAGCCCGAGATGTGGGACCGTGCGAAAAAGATCTCGAAGGCCATGCTCGACGGCCAGATCTGGCTGCCCGAGGTCGGCAAGTCCACGCACTACCACGCCTATTGGGTGCGCCCGTCCTGGGTCGCCGAGATGAAGAAGATGTACAAGACCGGCGTCCACACCTTCTATCGCCCACGCGCCTGGGGCGATGGCAGCGAAGAGCCGAGCTGGGGCACCCCGGCGCAGACCGCCGCGCTCTCCGCCGAGCTCACTCAGCAAGCCAAGAGCTCCGCCGAGATGGGCGCGACCGAGCGGCGGTAGCGCCTCACGCCTCGATATCCAGCGCGCAGTCGAAATTTGGCGCCGAATGCGTCAGCGCGCCGGATGAGGCGTAGTCGACGCCGGTCGCAGCGATGGCTGGGATCGAGTCCAGGGTGACACCGCCGGATGCCTCCAGCTTGAGGCGTCCCTCGTTGAGCCTGACGGCTTCGCGCAGCGTCGCAATATCCATGTTGTCGAGCAGCACGGCGTCGGCAAGGCCGGTGTCGAGCACCTCGCGCAACTGCGGAAGCGTGTCGACCTCGATCTCGATCTTGACGAGATGGCCGGCCTGGGCGCGGGCGCGCTCCAGCACGGGACGGATGCCGCCGGCGACCGCGATGTGGTTGTCCTTGATCAGGATCGCGTCGTCGAGCCCGAAGCGGTGATTGAAGCCGCCGCCGCAGCGTACCGCGTATTTCTCCAAGGCGCGCAGCCCGGGCGTGGTCTTTCGCGTGCAGCAGATTCTCATCCGGGTGCCCTCGGCGCGCGCAACGTAGTCCGCCGTGAGCGTCGCGACGCCCGACAGCCGGCCGACGAAATTCAGCGCGGTCCGCTCCGCCGTGAGGATGGCGCGTGCCGGCCCCGAGATCGTCAGCACCTGCTGCCCGCGGGCGACGCGCGCGGCGTCGCGAACATGTGCGCGTACCTCGATGTCGGGCGAAAGCTTTTGCAAGGTGGCGAGCGCCAGCGGCAAGCCGGCGATCACGCCGGACTGCCGTGCGACCAGGATCGCTTGCGCCTTCGTTGCCTCGGGGATCGTCGCAAGCGAGGTAATGTCGCCGACGCGGCCGAGATCCTCATCGAGCGCGCGGAGCACGGCCTCGTCGATCGCGAGCGGGGAGAGAAAGGCGTCGGGATAGAGCAGAGAGGTCGGGGTGATCATGGCAGACTCCGTCAGGCGATCATGGGTTGTGCGGTGCGCGGTGTCGGGCGTTCGCTCAGGCTGTCCGCGACCTCGCGTACTGCTGCGAGCGTCGTCATCGTGCGCTGCGCGAGGGCGGGTACGTCCGCGGCATGGTCGGAGCGGAAATGCGCGCCGCGGCTCTCGCGCCGGTTCCAGGCCGACGCCGCCACGAGCAGGGCTGCCGTTGCCATGTTGCGGACCGCGATGCTCGTGGCCTCTCGTTCGAGCGCGGCGAAGCTGCGAACCGCGTCCGCAAGCCCGTAACCGTCGCGGATCACGCCGACATGCGCGCTCATCAGCATCCGCAGCCGCTTCACGGCCGCAGCATCCGGTGCGCCGCCGCGCGGCGTCGCCGCGTCCGCAAGGCGGGCGGGCGAGGGGCTGGTGCGGCCGGCGATGTCATCGGCGATGCGTGCGGCGTAGACCACGGCCTCGAGCAGCGAATTCGACGCAAGCCGGTTCGCGCCATGCGCGCCGGTGGACGACACCTCGCCGCCGGCCCACAGCCCGTCGATCGAGCTGCGGCCGCGATGGTCGACCGCGATGCCGCCCATGTGGTAGTGCGCCGCCGGTGCGATCGGGATGGCCTGCGTGGCGGGATCGATGCCAGCGGCCATGCAGCTTGCATGAACCGTCGGGAATCTGTCGCCAAAACGTGCGCCCAGCGCTTGCCGCGCATCGAGAAAGGCGCCGCGCCCGGCCGAGATCTCCGCGAACACGCCGCGGGCCACGATGTCGCGCGGAGCGAGCTCGGCGAGCGGATGGCGCGCCGCCATGAAATGCTCGCCACGGCCGTTGATCAGCGTCGCGCCTTCACCGCGCAGCGCTTCGGTGGCGAGCGGCGCGGGATCGCGACCGACCATGATGGCGGTCGGGTGAAATTGCACGAACTCGGGATCTGCGATCACCGCGCCCGCGCGTGCGGCGATCGCAAGGCCGGATCCGCTGGCCTCGCGCGGATTGGTGGTGACAGCATAGAGATGGCCAATGCCGCCCGTGGCCAGCACCACCGTCCGCGCGGCGAGTAGGATCGGCCGTGCGGCGAAATTGTCGGCTTCGCTCAACTGAAGGCCGGTGACGGCGCCGTCCTCGGTCAACAGCGCTTCGGCGACGAATCCTTCGATCAGCCGGATCGACGGCGTGCGCCGCACGGCATCGCTCAGCGCCGCGATGATGGCGGCGCCCGCGCCATCGCCACGCACATGTACGATACGCCGCGCCGAGTGTGCGGCCTCGCGCCCGACTGCGAGCCTGCCTTCGAGATCGCGGTCGAACGGCACGCCATAGGCGAGAAGGTCGTGAATTCGCGGTGCCGCCTCGCGCGCGATCCCGAGTGCGATGGCTTCGTCGACTATGCCGCCGCCGACCGCAATCGTATCCGCGGCATGCGCTTCCGGCGTATCGCCGTCGGCCACGGCCGCGGCGATGCCGCCTTGCGCCCATGCGGACGACGCGCCCTGTCCAAGCGGCGCAGCCGAGATCAATGTCACCGGCCGCGGCGCGAGTTTTAGCGCGCAGAACAATCCGGCAAGGCCGCCGCCGACGATGATGACGTCGTCGGAGCGGGGGAGCGTGTTGATGTTGTTTGTCATGGCTTTATCTCAATTCTTCAAATTGATCATCCGCACGACCGAGCGCCTCGCGCGTTCCGCGAGCGCGGGATCGATCGTCACTTCCTCGCGAAGCGTCAGCAGGCTCTCCAGAATGTTGGCGAGCGTGATGCGTTTCATGTGCGGGCAGATGTTGCAGGGGCGCAGCATCTCCACATCGGGCAGCTCGGCGCGGACATTGTCGGCCATCGAGCATTCCGTGATCATCACCAGCCGCCGCGGCCGCCGCTCGCGCACCCAGTTGATCATGTGCGCGGTCGAGCCCGTGAAATCGGCCTCGGCCAGCACGTCCGGCGGGCATTCGGGATGAGCGATGATCTGCACGGAGGGATCGGCCTCGCGGTAGCTGCGCAGCTCGGCGCCAGTGAAACGCTCGTGCACCTCGCAGGCGCCCTTCCAGGCAATGATCTTCACGTCGGTCTTCGAGGCCACGTAAGTGGCGAGATAGCGGTCGGGCAGGAAGATCACGCTTGGTGCGCCGAGGCTTTCGACCACCTGCACCGCGTTCGACGAGGTGCAGCAGATATCGACCTCGGCCTTCACCTCCGCGGAGGTGTTGACATAGGCAACGACAGGCACGCCGGGGAATTTTTCGCGGAGCAGGCGGACGTCGGCGCCGGTGATGCTGGCAGCGAGCGAGCAGCCGGCGCGCGTATCAGGAATAAGCACCGTCTTGTCCGGATTGAGCAGTTTCGACGTCTCCGCCATGAAGTGCACGCCGCACTGGACGATGATGCCGGCCTTCACCCTGGTGGCTTCGACCGCGAGCTGGAGCGAATCACCGCCGATGTCGGCGACGCAGTGGAAGATCTCCGGCGTCTGGTAATTGTGCGCGAGGATCACCGCGCCCCGGGCCTGCTTCAGCTCGTTGATCGCCTTGATCGTCGGGGCCATCAGCGGCCATTCGATCGGCGGGATGACACGTTTCACGCGCTCGTAAAGCGGTGCGGTGGCTCGCTCGACCTCCGGCGTCCATTCCAGTGAAGGCATCGGCAGCGAAGGTCCGGTTCGCGACTGCTTGGCCTGTGCCGGGGTGATGACGTGGCCCTGCGGCCGGTTGGCAAAGTCGTCGGGGCCGTAAATTCCAGTTAGCGGCATCCAAGCCTCCCGTGCATGTCATTTGTACTCATTTTGAGCATATATAAAGCCTGAGAAATCCGGCCGACAGGCCGGGGGATCATTCGATATGCTCGATATGAGCAAATATAAAATAACACGTCGTGTTGGGAGCCGCCAGATCTTGCCGCACACGTTTCCGTTAAGTCGCGCCCGGCGCGTCGGCTGAGGCCGCGAGGAAATGCAATGCTCCCGCGCCAGCTCTTCGCGGAATGCAATCGTTTTTGACTTGGGGTTTCCATGCAGATGCATTAAACGAGCTGGCTCGCGGCCGCCATTTGCGAATCCGCGACCACGCACGAGGAACAGCATGTCGATACAGATGGGTGAGCTCGGTTCGGTCTCCCGTTCCTCCTCCTGGCGCACGCCGGCGATCATCATTCTCTGCGGCTGCGCGATCGGGATGCTCGGGTTCGGCCCGCGCTCGGCGCTGGGCTTCTTCGTACAGCCGATGAGCCATGAATATGCCTGGGGCCGCGACGTGTTCGGCCTCGCGATCGCGTTTCAGAATTTGCTGTGGGGACTGGGCCAGCCCGTCGCCGGCGCGGTCGCCGATCGCTTCGGCCTGTTCCGGGTGATGTGCGTCGGCGCTCTGCTCTATGCCGGGGGCTTGCTCCTGATGCGCTACTCATCGACGCCGCTGTCGCTCAACATCGGCGCTGGTGTCATGGTCGGCTTCGGTCTCGCCGGCTGCTCGTTCAATCTGGTGCTCTCGGCCTTCACCAAGCTCTTGCCGGCCGAGAAGCGCGGCCTTGCGCTCGGCGCCGGCACTGCGGCGGGATCGTTCGGGCAATTCCTGTTCGCGCCGATCGGTGTGGCCCTGATCGACAATTTCGGCTGGCAGCAGGCGCTCACCGTGTTCGGCTTCCTGATGCTGCTGATCATCCCGTTGTCGCTGGCGCTCTCGACGCCGCCGGTCGCAAGCGCGGCAAATGCGGCGCCTGCGGACCAGCAGACCTTCACCAAAGCGCTCGCGGAAGCCTTCGGCCATCGCTCCTACGTGCTGCTTGTCCTCGGCTTCTTCACCTGCGGCTTCCAGCTTGCCTTCATCACGGTGCATCTGCCGGCCTTCCTGGTCGATAGCGGCATCTCCACGCAGATCGGCGGCTGGGTGATCGCGGCGATCGGCCTGTTCAACATCATGGGATCGCTCAGCGTCGGCTATCTCCAGAACAGCCTGCCCAAGCGCTACATCCTCTCGACCATCTATTTCACCCGCGCGCTTGCGACGCTTGCCTTCATCTCGTTTCCGATCACGCCGTTCTCGGCGATTGCGTTCGGCGCGGTCTCCGGCCTGACCTGGCTGTCGACCGTGCCACCGACCTCGGCACTGGTCGCGATCATGTTCGGCACGCGCTGGTTCGCCACGCTCTATGGCTTCGCCTTCGTCAGCCATCAGGTCGGCGGCTTCCTCGGCGTCTGGCTCGGCGGCATCGTGTTCGAGCGGTTCGGTTCCTACACGCCGATCTGGTGGCTCTCGATCCTGTTCGGCGTGCTCTCGGCGCTGATCAATCTTCCGATCGTGGAGAAACCGGTCCAGCGGACGGTTGCGCAGCCTGCCTGATCGGCTAAACATCCCCTGAAACAAGTCAGGGAGTTTTGCTGTGGCGACGTTCAAGGCGATCCGGATCGACAAGGCGGACAAGGGCACCACCGCGCAGCTCACGCAGTTCGACGAAGCCGAACTGATGGAGGGCGACGTCACCGTCCGCGTGGAATGGTCGACGTTGAACTACAAGGACGGCCTTGCGCTCACCGGCAAGGCGCCGGTGGTGCGCCGCTTCCCGATGATTGCCGGCATCGACTTCGCCGGCACCGTCGAGCAGTCCTCGCATCCGCAATGGAAGGCGGGCGATAAGGTCGTCTGCACCGGCTGGGGCATGGGCGAGACCCATCTTGGCGCCTATGCCGAGAAGGCGCGGGTGAAAGGCGACTGGCTGGTCGCTCTTCCGCAGGGCCTATCGGCGCGCGACGCCATGGCGATCGGCACTGCCGGCTTCACCGCGATGCTGTCCGTGCTGGCGCTGGAGAAGCACGGAGTGTCGCCGAACAGCGGTCCGGTCGTGGTGACGGGGGCTGCAGGCGGCGTCGGCTCGGTTGCGACCGCCGTGCTCTCGAAGCTCGGCTATCACGTCATCGCCTCCACCGGACGTGCGTCCGAAGCGGACTATCTGAAACAGATCGGCGCGGCTGAGGTGATCGACCGCAACGAATTGTCGGCGGCCGCCAAGCCCATCGCCAAGGAGCGCTGGGCGGGCGGCGTCGACAGCGTCGGCTCGACCACGCTCGCAAACCTGCTGTCGATGACGAAGTACGGCGGCGCGATCGCGGCCTGCGGCTTGGCTGCCGGCATGGACCTGCCGTCTTCCGTCGCACCCTTCATTTTGCGCGGGGTGTGCCTTCTCGGCATCGATTCCGTGATGTGCCCGATCGAGCCGCGGAAAGCTGCCTGGCAACGCCTGGCGTCCGATCTGGACCGGTCAAAACTAGCTGAAATTACTCACGAAATTCCGCTTTCTGAAGTTCCGGAGTGGGGCGCGAAAATCCTCGCCGGCCAGGTCCGCGGTCGCACCGTTGTAAAAATTGTCTAACGGCGTTCAGACTTTACCAACCATGCTGCTTCAATGTCGCCATGGTTAGTATGGTAAGCAGCAGGTAAAGAGATAAGGCATAGCCCGCTGCGGGGTTGGTTCGGAGTTGAGCATGCTTGCGCGTATTGTGTTGGGGGCGGTCACGGCGGTAGCGACGCTTACGCCGGCCATTGCTGGAAGCATGAACGCCGATGAGGCGCGCCGCTTCGTCGCCGGGAAGGTGTTTGCTTTCACCTGCTTTGACGGCACCCGGGGCGCGGGCCGCATCATGGACGACCTCGGCGCCGCCGGCGCCGTGCAGTTCTCGGGTGCAGGTCCGGTGAAACATCTCCGCCTGCCCGGCAACACGCTGCAGATCCGCGGCCAGAACGTCTGCGCCTCGATCAAGGGCATTCCGTTCGAGCCCTGTTTCAACCTTGAAAAGACCGACGATCGCAGTTTCCGCGGCTCGGTATCGGGGATGGGCTTCGCCTATTGCGACTTCCATCACCAGGGCGGCAACCAGATGCTGATGGCGCGGGCCGTCGCGCGGCCGCGCTCGCTGCGCACCTCGGAACACACGGGTTCGGTCGGCACGCCCAACACCGAAGTCGCCGCGCGTGTCGAGACCCCGCGCGTCGAGAGTAGCCGGCTCGAGCCGGTGAAGCCGCAAGTTAGATCGGAGCCCGCCAGGGACGACGCCCCGCTGGAGCTGCGCCGCTCGACCCAGTGAGTTGGCTGCGCGCGTCCGCGCACTTTGTCGTTGAGAGCTGCCATCAGACACGAAGCCGCCGCGCCGTAGTCATACGGACGGCGGCTTTCATGCGTTGGTAGCTGTTCGCGCCCAGTTTGCGTACGGCCGGGGGCGCGGCCCGATAAAAGGGTTCAACGATGTCGCTGTACTTCTTCCGAATCAGCACGGGCCGCTATTCCGGTGCTGCCGACCAGCCATATGAGTTCGAGGACCGCGCCGCGGCCTGGACCGAGATGACCGAAGTCTGTGCCAATTTGCTCGGCGGCATCTCGCGCGGCCTGAAACAGAACGCCGAATGGCGCATGGAGCTGCTCGACGAGAACAAGGAGCCGGTGTTCCGGATCAGCTTGATTGGCGAGAGCCAAAAGGCCCTTGGTCGCACTGGCTAGAAATCGGGCATCCTACCGCCGCGTGTGGTTAACCTGTTAAGCGCGCGGACCGTGCCGTTTTTCAAGGGATTTTCCGGTAAGTCCGGTATTTGTCCGGGGGGATCGTTAACCAGATCACCACACCTGAAGCTCAGTTTTTAGGCAAGGGCGATCAACGCCGAGGGCGGCCGACAATGACTTGGCCGCGCAACCCGGGAAACGCCCTCATGTCGAGACTCATCCAGAATCTGCAAATCGGTACCAAGCTCGCGCTAGCTTCGGCGTTCGGCGTTGTTCTCGTCGGCGCCATGATCGCGAGCCAGGTCATCGGCAACAACAACGTGCGGCATTCCAACCAGGCCGCGCTTGCGCAGCAGGAATTGGTGCGCGAGGCTACCGAAGCCAAGCTTGGGATACGCGGCTTGCAACTCGCCGTACGGGACATGCGTCTCGCCAACAATCAGGGTGACTTGCAAAAGGCGAGCGAGCTTCTGCTGGAGCGGTCGAAAGCACTGAACGGCGTTGTCGATTCCATGCTCAGGTTGTCGCACGCCCCGGAAAACCGCGCGCGGATGGAGAAGCTCAAGTCTACGTCGGCCGATTACCTGAAGGGCGCGCAGCAGAACGCCTCTGTTCGCAGCGAGGCCATTGCGGTTGCGGCCACGGACCCCGTCCGCGCCGCCAAGATTTCCGAGGAAGGCGCGCGCCAGATCCGCGAGGTGACGCTGCCGCTTGCCACACAGCTGGACAATTTGACCAGCGAGATTGCCGATTTCGCCAAGCACAAGAGCGATGAAGAAATCGCTGCCGCGAGCCAGGAGATGGCCGTGAGCGAGCGTCTCGGCATGGTGGTCGGTGCGTGCGCCGTGCTCGTCCTCATCGGTTCGTGGCTGATGTCCTTCCTGACCATCGCGCGGCCGATCCGCGCGCTCACGGTTGCCATGGACAAGCTCGCTGGTGGTGACTTCTCTGTTGTCCTGCCGGGTCTCGGCCGCAAGGACGAGGTCGGCGGTGTCGCCGCGGCCGTCGAGAAATTCAAGGTCGTGTCGGAGCAGAAGGCGCGCCAGGAAGCGGAAGCCAAGATGCGGCAGGACCAGGTGGCGGCCGAGCAGCGCAAGGCCGATATGCGCAAGCTTGCTGATAGTTTCGAAGGCGCCGTCGGCGAGATCGTCGATACGGTGTCGTCGGCCGCGACGGAGCTCGAGGCTTCGGCCTCGACGTTGACCTCGACGGCGGAGCGGGCACAGGAACTGACGATAGTTGTGGCTGCGGCCTCCGAGGAGGCGTCGACCAACGTGCAATCGGTGGCGTCGGCCACGGAAGAGCTGTCGTCTTCAATTACGGAGATTAGCCGCCAAGTGCAGGAATCGGCGCGGGTCGCGAGCGAGGCGGTTACCCAAGCCCGAACCACGACCGACCGTGTCGGAGAATTGTCCAAGGCGGCGGCTCGCATTGGCGACGTGGTCGAGCTGATCAACACCATCGCCGGCCAGACCAACCTGCTGGCGCTTAATGCCACCATCGAGGCGGCACGCGCCGGCGAGGCCGGTCGCGGTTTTGCGGTGGTGGCTTCGGAAGTGAAGGCGCTTGCCGAGCAGACCGCGAAGGCGACCGGCGAGATCGGCCAGCAGATTTCCGGCATTCAGGCCGCGACGCAGGACTCCGTCGCCGCCATCAGCGCCATCAGCAACACCATTGAAAAGCTGTCCGAGATATCGTCCACGATCGCGGCGGCCGTCGAGGAGCAGGGCGCGGCGACGCAGGAGATCTCGCGCAACGTGCAGCAGGCGGCCGAAGGCACCCATCAGGTCTCGTCCAACATCACCGACGTGCAGCGCGGTGCAGGCGAAACCGGCTCGGCATCGTCGCAGGTGCTGGCAGCCGCGCGGTCATTGTCCGGCGACAGCAACCGCCTCAAGCTCGAGGTCGGCAAGTTCCTCGACACCGTGCGCGCCGCCTAAGAACCTCGTTCCAGACAGTTCGGAAGACGCCCTGCCTCCTCAGGCGGGCGTTTTTGCATCCTGATCTTCGCCGCGAACGTCTCGCGCATGACTTCGGCGAACGTCGGCTGCAAAAGCAAACAGTGGCGACCTCAAGCTGAAATTTACAACTTTCTGGCGAGATTATCTCTTCCATTTCAACTGTTTGGGTTGAAATCTCAGTATTTCTCCGAGCCCTCCCGTTAACCAGAATGAGTAACCCCAAGGAATAGATTCTCCGGCAAGGGCGATCAACGTCCATGCAGCCGGCAAGGACTTGGCTGCGTGTTTCCTTTGGGGGAAACGTACCATGTTGAGCCCTGCTCATCATCAGCAGGTCCGAACTCAGTCCGCCAGCGCGTGGAGTCGGCTCGGACATGTTCGGATCGGCACGATCTTGCCGATCATCATCTCTGCCCTGGTCTTGCTTGGGTTGGCCTCGGCCGGATTCATCGCCTATGAGGCCGTCCTCAAGAGGCGAGAGTCCGAGGCATTCCTGAAGGTCAATGCAGTTGCCCAACTGCTGCTGCGCAGCGCAGGACATTGGGCGATTGAACGCGGGCTGACCAACGCCGTGCTGAAGTCTCCTGATGTCGTCAGTCCCGAGCGCCGTGCGGAAATCGCAAAGGCGCGCGCGACGGCCGACGAGGCCTTTCGCCAAGCCGTCCTCGATATCAGCGCGATTCCCGAAATGACGGCGGGGCAAAGACAGATTGCGGACGCAGCGACGAAATTCGAGGCGCTGCGTCTCCTGCGTGAGAAAGCCGACGCGGGAATGTCGCGCTCGCGCGTTGAACGCGAGCCTGACCTCGTAGATGGCTTCGCGCCAACGATTACGGAGGTGATCGACGTCGCGAGCAACCGCTTGCGGCTGACGCTCGAAACACTCACCAGCCCGCCCGTGGCAAGGCTGGCCCAGCTCATCGGCTTGCGACATCTGACAGCTCAGATGGCCGAGAATGCCGGAAGGGAGCGGGCCCTGCTGGCTGGGGTCGTCGGTGCGCGCGCGAAGCTCGGGATGGAGGGCTATGAGCGCCTTTCGGCGCTGCGGGCCAAGGTCGAACTCGCATGGGACACGGTATTGCCGGTGCGGCTGCGTTCGGACCTCGCCCTGCAGATCGGCGAGGCGATGACGGAGGTCGAGAAATCCTATTTTGGTGCCTACGGTGAAACGCGGGTGACTGTGCTCGCCGGTGGCGAAGGCGGGGACTACAGAATCACGGGACCCGAGTACTTCACGCGGGCCACCGCCGGCATCAATGCAGTGCTGAAGCTCGGTGAAGCCATTGGCGCGGCCGCTGACCGCGAAGCCACGATGCAGGCAGAGGTCAGCACTCGTAATTTTGTTTTCACAGTTGTGTTGCTCTGCGCCTCGGTGATGCTCGCTGGCCTCAGTTTCTGGATCACCTTTGGCCGGATCCTCAAGCCGCTTTCAGCCATTTCGGTTGCGATGCGTGGGCTCGCCAATGGCGACTTCACGACGGTCGTGCCTGGCACCTGCCGAGGTGACGAGGTCGGCGAGATGGCGCGGACCGTTGAAGTCTTCAAGCAAAACGGCCTCGAAGTCGAACGCATGCGCGGCGATCACGCTGCGGCCGAGAGGCGGGCAGCCGAGCAGCGCAAGGCGGAGATGCGGAAGCTGGCCGACGGCTTCGAAGCCGCGATCGGGGAGATCGTCGACACCGTCTCCTCGGCCGCGACCGAGCTCGAAGCCTCGGCGTCGACCCTCACATCGACCGCGGAGCGAGGGCAGCAGCTCACGACCATGGTTGCTGCGGCCTCGGAGGAGGCGTCCACCAACGTGCAAGCGGTGGCGTCGGCCACCGAGGAGCTGTCGTCTTCTATCACCGAGATCAGCAGGCAGGTGCAGGAATCGGCCCGCGTGGCCAACGAAGCTGTCGGCCAGGCGCGTGTCACCACTGAGCGCGTCAGCGAATTGTCCAGGGCGGCGACGCGGATCGGCGACGTGGTCGAGCTGATCAACACCATCGCGGGTCAGACCAATCTCCTGGCGCTCAACGCGACCATCGAGGCCGCGCGCGCCGGCGAAGCCGGTCGCGGCTTTGCGGTTGTGGCCTCCGAGGTCAAGGCACTCGCCGAACAGACCGCGAAGGCCACTGGCGAGATCGGGCAGCAGATCGCCAGCATCCAGACCGCGACCGAGCATTCGGTCGGCGCAATCAAGGACATCAGCGGCACTATCGAGAAGCTCTCGGAGATTTCCTCTACCATCGCGGCTGCCGTGGAAGAGCAGGGCGCGGCGACGCAGGAAATCTCCCGCAACGTGCAGCAGGCGGCGGAAGGCACCCATCAGGTCTCGGCCAACATCACCGATGTGCAGCGCGGCGCGAACGAGACCGGCTCGGCGTCGTCGCAGGTGCTGGCGGCGGCCCAGTCGCTCTCTGGCGACAGCAACCGCCTCAAGCTCGAGGTCGGCAACTTCCTCGATACCGTGCGCGCAGCATGACGCGGTCGCCGTCACCAATCATCGATCGACTACAACCGCCGCGCGAAGACGCGCGGTGGTTCGCATGCGTTCGCAGTTGGATGTCGCGACGCGATGAGCCGCACGGTTAACCTTCCGGAAAACCGATGCAGTCATGATCTCCGCAATATTCCGGGTGCCGAGTCGCCCTCCTCGTATTGCGTATCAATCGTATTGGAGCACATTCCATGAGTGGCCCTTCCATTCGTCTCACCCATAAGGTCATGGCGATCGGACTGTTCGGATTGTTGGGTCTCGTCGCCTTCGGCGCGATCTACGAGATCGGCAGTCTCTCCCAGGACGCCTCCCGCGAGATTGCCAACCGCGCTCGTGCGATCGCTGACCTCGACAAGCAGCTCTCGATCGAGATGCTGGAGGCCCGCCGCAACGAGAAGAACTTTCAGCAGCGCCGCAACGAGAGCTACGCCAAGGCACATGCCGAATTGATCGGGCCGATCAATCGCGACTTCGACGAGGTGGAGCGGCTGATGTCGGCCGGCGGCTTGGGCGCGCTGTCCGACCGGATGAAGCAGGCCCAGGACGGCTTCAAGCGATACGCGTCGGACTTCGGCGCATTGGTGGCCGCGGAGACCCGGCTCGGCCTAAACGAGACTCTGGGCCTCTCCGGCTCGCTCCGCGCCGCCGTGCACGACATTGAGGCCAAGCTCAAGGAGATCGACGATCCCAGGTCCACGAGCTGGATGCTGATGATGCGCCGGCACGAGAAGGACTTCATGCTGCGGCGCGACCCAAAATACATCGCCGAGATGAAGAAGGCCGCGGTCGAATTCTCCAAGGCGATAGAGGTCGTCGCAATCCCTACGGCAGTGATGAACGACATCACAGCCAAGCTGCAGAAATATCAATCCGAGTTCACGGCGTGGGTGGAGACGGCGCAGCAAACTGCGGCCCTCGACGCCAGCATGATGAAAACGTTCCGTGGGTTAGAACCGAGCATGATCGAGGTGCGCAACACAGTCGAAGACCTCTACAGGAAGGCCGACGTTGCGGAAGCTGCGACCCGCGATGCCGTGCGCATGTGGATGATGGTCGCCTTCGCCATTGCCGTCGTCGTGCTCGCCGCGGTGGGCTTCCTTCTGGGACGTTCGATCTCGAAGGCGCTTGCCGGCATGGTCGGCGCGATGACGCGGCTTGCGCGCGGCGAGCTTTCGATATCCGTTCCGGGCATCGGGCGCAAAGACGAGATCGGCGAGATGGCCGGTGCCGTCGAGGTGTTCAGGACCAATATGGCGGAGGCCGAGCGGCTGCGCACCGAGCAGGTCGAAGCTGAGGCGCGCGGGCGCCAGCAACGCAAGGCCGACATGCACCGGCTCGCCGATACTTTCGAAGGCGCGGTCGGCGAGATCATCGATACTGTTTCGTCGGCGGCAACCGAGCTGGAGGCCTCGTCAAATACGCTGACGCAGGCTGCCGAGCGCGGCAACGGGCTTGCCACGGTCGTGGCGGCCGCCTCCGAAGAGGCCTCCGCGAACGTGCAGTCGGTGTCTGCAGCGAGCGAGGAAATGACCTCCTCGATCTCCGAGATCAGCCGTCAGGTGCAGGAATCGGCCCGTGTCGCCGACGTGGCGGTCGGGCAGGCCCAGCGCACCAATGCACGCGTCGCCGAACTGTCGAAGGCCGCCGCCCGCATCGGCGACGTGGTCGAACTGATCAACACCATCGCCGCCCAGACCAACCTGCTGGCGCTCAACGCGACGATCGAGGCGGCGCGTGCCGGCGAGGCCGGCCGCGGCTTTGCCGTGGTCGCTTCCGAAGTGAAGGCGCTCGCCGAGCAGACTGCGAAGGCCACGGGCGAGATCGGCCAGCACATCGGCGCGATCCAGACCGCGACGGAAGATTCCGCCGGTGCGATCAAGGAGATCGGCGACACCATCGCGCGGATGTCGGAGATCTCGTCAACCATCGCCGCCGCGGTCGAGGAACAGGGTGCCGCCACGCAAGAGATCTCCCGCAACATCCAGCACGCCGCGAATGGCACCTCCGAAGTCTCGGCGAATATCGGCGATGTCCAGCGTGGCGCAGGCGAAACCGGGGCGGCCTCGGCGCAGGTGCATTCGGCTGCGCAATCACTGTCGCAGGAGAGCCACCGGCTGAAGAGCGAGGTCGCGCGCTTCCTGGATTCGGTACGGGCGGCGTGACAGCCGTCGCCTTCCGCACATTGCGTCGCAAGTGGACAGGTCGCGTCGCAGCATCAGGTGGCTGTGCAGCTGCAACAGTTGGTTGCAGGAGAAATAACGACCGTCAGCGCTGTCCCGTAATTTTACGTAGGGCCCTGTTAACGCCTGCTTGCGACTATGTGTGCAATCTTACGGGACAAGAACCAGCCAGCATTGTTGAACTGACCTCCGTCTCGCCATCTTCGTGGCGGTTTGCGGCGCGGACAATTTGCGCGTTGCCAGGTAACATCGGGATTTGTCGTGATGTCGAAATTGTCGATCGTCTTCAAGCTTCTGGCCGTGTTGTCGGTCCTGGTCCTTTCGCTCGCCGGCGTTGGCGTGACGGCGATCGGCACCATGCAGAACATCAATTCCCATACGGTCGAGATCGCGGAGAGTTGGCTGCCCAGCGTGCGCGCGCTCGGCTCGCTTCGCGCCGACATCAACGAGCTGCGCGTCGCGCTCCGTCTGCATCTGATGCAGGACAGCGTTGAGGGCAAGGACGCCGCCGAGAAGCGCTTGGCCTCGCTGCGCGCGCGCATCGACCAGACCCGCAAGGTCTACGAGCCGCTGATCACTTCCGCCGAGGAGCGCTCGCTCTATGGGCAATGGAGCACGGCGTGGGCCGAGTATCTGAACGGCGTGCAGGACGTGATGGCACTGTCGCGCAAGGGCGTTGGCCGTTTCCCGGTCGACGCCAACGAGCTGCTGCAGACCAAGGTTGCGAAGATGGCCCAGGCCGCCGATCCCCTGCTCCAAAAGGGCATCGAGCTCAACAACCGCGGTGCCGAGCTTGAGACGAAGCAGGCCGCCGACAGCTACGCCATGATCTTCCGCGTGCTGGTCGGCATCATCGTGCTCTCGGTCGTAATCGCGATCGGCGCCGCCTATTATCTCGTGCGCGACGTTTCTCGCGGCATTGCCTCAATCATCCGCCCGATGCAGTCGCTCGGCGAGGGCGACCTCTCGGCCGACGTTCCGCATCGCGGCGAGAAGACCGAAATCGGTTCGATGGCAGATGCGCTGCAGATCTTCAAGGAGGCGCTGATCGCCAAGAAGGCCGCCGACGAGGCCGCTGCGCGCGACGCCGAAGTCAAGATCGAACGCGGTCGCCGCGTCGATGCCATCACCCGCAAGTTCGAAGCCATGATCGGCGAGGTGGTCGGGACCGTCTCCTCGGCCTCGACCGAGCTCGAGGCCTCCGCCTCGACGCTGACCAACACCGCGCAGCGCGGACAGGAACTCGCGACCGTCGTCGCAGCCGCCTCCGAGGAAGCCTCGACCAACGTCCAGGCGGTGGCATCCGCTTCGGAGGAGCTGTCGTCCTCCATCACCGAGATCAGCCGCCGCGTGCAGGATTCGGCGCGGATGGCGGCGGAGGCCGTCGAGCAAGCGGCGCGGACCAACGACCGTGTCAATGCGCTGTCGCAGGCGGCGTCCCGCATCGGCGACGTCGTCGAGCTCATCAACACCATCGCGGGCCAGACCAATCTGCTGGCGCTGAACGCGACCATCGAGGCCGCGCGTGCCGGCGATGCGGGCCGCGGATTCGCGGTCGTCGCCTCCGAGGTCAAGGCGCTGGCCGAGCAGACCGCGAAAGCGACCGGTGAGATCGGGGCGCAGGTCTCGGGTATCCAGGCGGCGACGCAGGAATCGGTCAGTGCCATCCAGGAGATCGGCGGCACCATCGAGCGGCTCTCCGAGGTGGCTGCGGCCATTGCCGCCGCCGTCGAGGAGCAGGGCGCGGCCACGCAGGAAATCTCGCGTAACGTGCAGCAGGCCTCGGTCGGCACGCAGGAGGTCTCGTCGAACATCACCAACGTGCAGCGCGGTGCGATCGAGACCGGCGAGGCTTCGACCGAGGTATTGTCGGCGGCGAAATCGCTGGCGACCGACAGCACCCGTCTCAAGGTCGAGGTCGCGCAGTTCCTGGAATCGGTTCGCGCGGCCTGACGCTCACGTGCTCGTCTGCGAAGCCGGCGGCGGTGCGATCTGCCGCCGGAACAGGATACGCTGGTAGAGCCAGCCGATCGCGACCAGCACGATGCCGAGGCACATGAACGATAGCGCGCGGTAGACGCCCGTCAGCGTCGACATGTCGATGACGAATGCTTTCAGGATCGTCAACGCGATCACGACGGCCGATGCCAGCCGCGCCCGCTCCGAATTGACGAGAATGCCGACGCCGAGCAGCACCACGCCGAAGCCGAGCCAGCCGATCGAATAGGTATATTGCTCGGCGCCCGTCGTCGCCCCGGAGGAGAGGATCGGGCCGTGATAGAAGCGGCGGATCTCCAGCGTGACATAGGTCAGCGCGAACAGCAGCGCGCCGCCTGCAATCGTGTTGGCGTAGGCCTTGCCGCGTTCGCCGGCCACGGCATAGGACAAGAGCAGCATCAGCACCGCCGGCAGCGCGTAGCCGAGCAGCAGCAGGTTGAACACGGCGCCACCGACGTCGGTGCGCCATAGCAGCGGGTTCTCCAGGAGCAGGAGGCCGAACACGCCGACGAGCCCGCCGATCACCGTGAGCACGACCGCGCCGACATTGTGCACGACGCTGCGGCTGCGCAGTCGCAGGCGTTCCAGCCCGATCGCCAGGGCGAGCGTGATGCAGACCTGGAGGGCGAATTCGAGCAGCGAGGGTGCTGACGTCATGTTGCCGCCGGTCGCAAAATGGCGGATCTCCATGAAGGCGAGCAGCGCGGTGAACAGGATCGCGGCGCTCTCGAGCATGCGCAGCGGGGCGTCGTCGGCGCGGCGGCGCAGGAACAGGCTCGCCGCCCAGAACGATGCCGCCGGCAGGCCGTAACCCCACAACAGCCAGTTGAAGATCGGCGTGGTTCCGACGGCGTCGCCGACGATGCGCGGATCATAGCCGATCCGTGCGGTGACCAGCCCGGCGAAGATCGCGGCGAGCCAGCGCAGGAACGGGATCGGCCGCTGCATCGAGATCCAGGCGGTGCCGAGCGACATCAGCGCCAGTGCGATCGTGAGCCAGCCCTTCTCCAGCGCAAACGTCAGCGCCAGCGCCAGTGCACCGAGCGTGCCGGTCGCAAACAAGGCCGTGGAGATCATGGCGCCCGGCCGGGTCTCGCGGCGTGCAAGCGCTTCGGTGGCCGCGCCGAAGGCGGCGGCGAGCAGCACCGCGAGGATGGCGAACGGGATCGAGCGATCGAGATGCGCGATGCGTGCGTAGAGCGCGACCAGGATCGCGATCGGCGTCGCGACCCCCGCGACCGACCACACCACCGGAATGATCGCCGAGTTCGAACGTCCCTGCGCGAGGAAGCCCGCGATGCCGAAGCCGGCGGCGAAGATCGCCGCCATCACCAGATGCAGCGTCACCGCGCTATCGATCGCCGTCGGTGCGATGTCGGCCATGGGACCGCCCGGCAGCACGAGCATGTCAGGATTGGCGCGCACCGCCCATTCGGCGAACACGACGAAGACGGTCGCGGCGGCGGCGCCGAGCGCGCCGGTGGCCGCCGGCGCGCGCCAGGCGACAAGCAGCGTCGCGCCGACCAGCAGCGTGAAGGCCATCAGCGCCAGGTCCGCATGGGCGCTCGACAGCACGATCAGCATCGCGCCGAACAGATAGGCACCGAGTGAGCCCGACGAGACCGGCTGGATCTCACCGTCCTCGATCGTCGGGCCGAACATGAAGCCGCAGACCACGAGAAGAGCGGCAAGAACGAATCCTGCGATCACATGGAAAGCGTGCGGCGCGACCTGCAGGTCGCTGGTATCGAGCCCCGGAAAGATCCAGAGCACGGCGAAGGCGATTGTCGTGACCGCAAGCCAACGCCACAGCCGGATACGGGCAAGGCCGAAGCTCGCGGCGGTGACGACGGCGAGATAGATGTAGAGCGCCCAATAGTCCGGCTTGCCGCTGGAGACGAGGATCGGCGTCACGAAGGCGCCGACCACGCCGAGGCCGGCGAGCGCGGGCCCGTGCAGGAGCGCGGCAGCCAGCGTGCCGAGCGCGACGAGGCCGAGCAGGACGAAGGCGGTCGCGGGCACGAGGAAGCCATAGAGCGCGTACGCCGCGTAGATGGTCGCAAATGCCACCGCCGTACCGGCTGCGGTGAGGATAGCGGGAATGTTGGCGATCGGCAGCGCGGCGATGTTGGAGATGCTCTCCTTGCGCCGTGACCATTCGCCGGCGCCCAGCAGCGCCAGCGCGAACACGCCGCCAAGGAACACGCGCACGCCGGGGCCAAGGAGGCCAGCCTCGATCGAATAGCGCACCATGAAGAAGCCGCCGAGCGCGAGCGCCAGGCCGCCGATCCAGACTACCCAGCGCGTGCCGAGCCGTTCCTCGAACCCGGGCGCGGGTGCGGGCAGCGGCGGCGTCGCGTCGGCCTCGGTGCTCGCTTCGAGCGGAGGCGGTGAAATATCTTCGGTGACGAGCGGGGGCGGCGCCTCGGCTTCCGGTTCGGCTTGGGGCACAAGCGGCGGCGGCGCTGCGGAAGTTGTGGGGGGCGCGTCAGCCCACACATCTGCGGGGATCAGCGGCGGCTGCACGGGCCGTTGCGCGCGGAACATCTCTTCGAGCGAGCTTAGCCGTCGTCGCAGTTCAGCCGCCTGGCTGGAAGCCTTGATCGCGATGATGAAGGCGATGATCGCAATGATCAGCGCGAAGACGTCAAACGGGCCGTCAGACATAAAGCCTCCAGGCAACCGGCGGGCAGGGGCCGATCACGCATATCTCGGGTTAGCGCCGGGAGCGTACGCGCAAGCCCGGCGCGGGTCGCTCCTGAAGCACGTCGCGACGGAAGCGGTAGAGCGCCGCCGGACGTCCGCCCGTCTGTGTCGACATCACCCCGGTCGGTTCGACCAGGGCTTCCATTTCGACCAGGCGGCGGAAATTTTGTTTGTGCAGGTGTCGGCCGGAGATCGCCTCCACCGTATACTGCAATTCGGTAAGTGTGAATTCGGCGGGCAAAAGTTCAAAGACCACAGGACGATACTTCAGTTTTGCACGCAGTCGCGCGACCGCTGTCGCAAGAATCCGGCGGTGGTCGAAGCGCATGGATGTGCCGAGCGCGGACAGCGCCTTGCGCGCTAATGCCGCAGGGCGACCGTCGCGCCGCGCTTCCTCGACCAGCCCTGCCTCGTACAGGAGCTCGTAGCGGTCGAGCACGCGCTCCTCGTCCCAGGACGCGCCGTCGAGACCGAAATAGAACCGCACCCGATCCTTGCGCGGCAATGCGCGCGTCGTCTCCGGCGTCTCCTCTTCGGCCCAGCCGGTCAATGCCGGGATGATGTCGTCCGCGATGATCGCGGGCGGCCCCTCGCGCCAGTCCTCCCAAGGCAGGAAGCGATACCACGGCGCGAAGCTCGCACTCGTGGCTGCCAGTTCGCCGCCGAAGGCGCGCGTCAGTGCGAGATAGCCGATCGACACCATGTGCGCGCCGGTGTCGCCAGCCTCGGCATGCCGGCCGCGATCGCCGAACGTGTAGAGCTGCTCGACATAGCCGAGCCGCAGGCCCGTCTGTTCCTCGACCCACGCCCGCAGCCCGATCTCGAAAGTGCGATGGCTCGGCGCATCGAACGGGCCGAACGGCAGGCCGGCCAGGCCGTCACTGTCGCGCGCGGTGAGGATCAGCGGTTCGTGATCCTCAATCGCGACGATCGCGGCGGTCAGGCCGATCTCGATCGGCGTCAGCAGCTTTTCGCTCATGCGATGGCGATCGCCGGTGCGGCCGTGAACTGGTCATGCCCGGGCTTGTCCCGGGCATCCACGTTCTTCGTGCCGCAGCAAAGGTCGTGGATGGCCGGGACAAGCCCGGCCATGACGATGTGGAGGCGTCTGCGTAAAGGCTCGCATGCGATTGCTCTGCTCGCAAGCGGGAGAGGGGGCACACCTGTGCTGTGGTGCGCAACTGTCATTCGAGCTCGATCACGAAGGGGCGGCCCTCGACCATCATCGCGCCCGGGCCCATCTCGTCGAGTGCGCGCAGCATGCGGCCGTTGCGCCCCAGCGCACGGTCGGCAAGGCCGACGATGCGGCGGTTCGGTGAGGCGATCGGGGACGCCGCCCGGATCTTCTTCGCGATCTCGGTCTCGTCGCGATTCGGATTGAGTGCGCACACGGCGGCAAAGGCGCTCGCGGTGGAGCGGCTGATGCCGGCATAGCAATGCACCACCAGCGGCGCGTCGCGGTCCCAGCCGCGCACGAAGTTCAGCACCTGCTCGATATGCGTTTCCGACGGCGCGACGAAGCCGTCCATCTCCTCGGTGATGTCGTCCATCGACACCTTGAGATGGTTGGCCGGCAGCACCGACACCGGCCGCGCCACCTGTTCGACATTGGCCATCACGGTCAGCACGTGGCTGGCCTTGGTGAGGCGGACGGTTTCGGGAAGGGCGGCGAGGGAGCAGACGTGGATCATGGCGGACCTTTTTCCGCAGATTATAGCGAGCGTTGGCGGGGTGGGCAAAGCGAAGCGTACCCACCACTTTCGTCTCATTGCGCAAAACAGTGGGCGGCAAGGGCCCCCTTGCCCGCCCTGCAGACTCTAACCCACGACAACGATCACGCAAACACGGCGCCAAACCGCTCCAGAAACTGCTTCTCGGCCCGGGCAGCCGTCCAGGGGGTGAGATAGTCGCGCCGGACGCTGTCGGACAGGCCGGGATCCTTGCCGAACAGGCGCTTGGCCTCGCTCTCGCTGAAGCCGGCAAGCGTCGTTGCCTCCAGATAGGCCGCGCCGCGATCGGCGGCCTTGATCGCCAGCGTGATCTCGTCCGGCAGTACCGGCGGCAGGCCAAAGCGGATGTGAATCGCGCCGAGCAGACGTTTCTCGACCGCCTTGTAATGACCGTCGAGCACGGCCTTGAACGGCGAGATCATGTCGCCGATCACATATTCGGGCGCGTCATGCAGCAGCGCGGCAAGCTGCATGCGCTGATCCACGCGGGGATTCTCGTGCCGCATCACGGTTTCGACCAGCAGCGTATGCTGCGCGACAGAGAAGATGTGTGCGCCGATGGTCTGGCCGTTCCAGCGGGCAACACGCGCCAGCCCATGCGCGACGTCGGCGATCTCGATATCGAGCGGGGAGGGATCGAGCAAATCGAGCCGCCGGCCCGACAGCATGCGTTGCCAGGCGCGGGTGTCGGCGCCGCGGTCCGTCTTCTTCGCGCTCATTTGGCCTTGAGGCGCGGCTTGCGCTGCGACTTGCCGCAGCTCGCGTGACAATGGCAGTCGACGAGATGATCGTTGACCATGCCGGTCGCCTCCATGAAGGCATAGACGATGGTCGGGCCGACGAATTTGAAGCCGCGCGAGGCCAGCTCCTTGGAGATCTGCATGGAGAGCGGCGTCGAGGCAGGCACGCTCGCGGTGGTCTTGAAATGATTGACCTTGGGCCTTCCGTCCATGAAGTCCCACAGGAATTTCGAGAAGCCGGGGCCCTTCTCCATGATGGCGAGATAGGATTTCGCGCTTGATATCGCGCCGTCGATCTTGGCCTTGTTGCGCACGATGCCGGCATCGTTCATCAGCGCGTGAACCTTCTTCTCGTTGTAGCGTGCGATCTTTTCCGGCTGGAAATCGTCGAAGGCTTTGCGAAAATTGTCGCGCTTGCGCAGGATCGTGATCCAGGACAAGCCGGCCTGGAAACCGTCGAGGATCAGCTTCTCATAGAGCGCGCGGTCGTCATATTCCGGCACGCCCCATTCAGTATCGTGATAGGCGACGTAAAGCGGATCTTCGCCGGGCCAGGGGCAACGCGTCTTTCCGTCGGGATGCAGGCGAGGGGCACGGCTCATGCGATGGGTTGCTTCGTTGGAATGCGCACGACGTCTGGTTCCGCAAGCCTCACAGCGAGCCCACCGGCAGTCAGCGCCTGTCCCGCATCGAGCGCATCGGCGACGCGGTCGATGCGCACCAGCGCGATACCCTTTCCTTTCGCCGACGAGCCCATCGTGCCGACCGGCTTGTCGCCGGCCATGACGCTGACGCCGGGCTCAGGCGAGAAATCCTCGAGCAGCACCTTCACGCTGCGGGTGCGCGCGGTGCCGCGATGCTGCATGCGCGAGACGACCTCCTGGCCGACATAGCAGCCCTTGTCGAAATCGACGCCGGAAAGGCGGTCCATGTTGGTCTCGTGCGGGAACGCATCGCTGTACGTGAAATCGAGCCCGCCGCGCGGCACGCCGAGCGCGATGCGGTGGGCCTCGTATGCGGCGGCGTCGACGAGCTCGGCGCCGATCAGATCGGACAGCTTCTGTTTGAGATCTTCGGGGATGAGGATGCGGTAGCCGAGGTCCCCATTGCGCGGATCGGCGAAGGCGAGGTCGGGCTGGGCCGCGGGCTTGCCGTCCCAGGCCGCGAGCACGCCGAGATCGTCGGACAGGTTTTCCACCGTGACCTTGGCGCGCAGCTTGTAGAATTTCAGCTTGGTGGCGAGGCCGTCGGCAAGCGGCTTCAGGCAATCGATCAGGAACCCGCCGCCATGGCCGGCAGGCGCTTCCGTGATCAGGAAGTCCACGATGATCTTGCCCTGCGGCGTCAGCAACGCGCCGAATCGGCCCAGGCCCGGCTTCAGCTTGTCGACATCGGTCGTGACGAGGCCATTGAGGAAGTTGCGCGCATCCTCGCCCGCGACCTTGATCACGCCCCGGTCCGGAAGAAACGCTGATTTCATACGAAAATCTCTTGCGACATGTTGCTCCGGAACGTAAGCCCGCAAGGCAAAAACGACAAGACCTCAAGCCCTGCGCTTGGGGACGAGAGAGGCCTTCAGCCATGACCCAGCGTTTCGACGTGATCCTCAAGGGCGGCACTGTCGTCAACCAGGACGGCGAGGGGACCCGCGATGTCGGCGTCGTCAACGGTCGCATTGCCGAGATCGGCGCGCTGTCGCAGGCTTCCGCCGCGGAAGTGATCGACTGCAAGGGCCTGCACATCCTGCCCGGCGTGATGGATACGCAGGTGCATTTCCGCGAGCCCGGGCTGGAGCAGAAGGAAGACCTCGAGACCGGCTCGCGCAGCGCCGTAATGGGCGGCGTCACCGCCGTGTTCGAGATGCCAAACACCGCGCCGTTGACCGTGACGGAGGCCACCTTCACCGACAAGGTGAAGCGCGCCCATCACCGCATGCATTGCGACTTCGCCTTCTTCATCGGCGGCACCCGCGAGAATGTGCAGGACCTGCCGGTGCTGGAGCGTGCGCCCGGCTGCGCCGGCGTGAAGGTGTTCATCGGCTCCTCGACCGGCGCGCTCTTGGTGGAGGATGACGAAAGCCTGCGCCGCATCTTCCAGGTGATCCGGCGCCGCGCGGCGTTCCACGCCGAGGACGAATACCGCCTCAACGACCGCAAATCGCTGCGTATCGAGGGCGACACGCGCTCGCACCCGGTGTGGCGCGACGAGACCGCCGCGCTGATGGCGACGCAGCGGCTGGTGAAGCTCGCACACGAGACCGGCAAGCGCATCCACGTGCTGCATATCTCGACCAAGGAAGAGATCGAATTTTTGCGCGACCACAAGGACGTCGCCTCCTGCGAGGCGACGCCGCATCATCTCACGCTGGTTGCGCCCGAATGCTACGAGCGGCTCGGCACGCTGGCCCAGATGAACCCGCCGGTGCGCGGCGCCGATCACCGCGCCGGGATCTGGCGCGGCATCGAGCAGGGCATCATCGACGTGCTCGGCTCGGACCACGCCCCGCATACGCTGGAAGAGAAACAGAAGACCTATCCGGCCTCGCCCTCCGGCATGACCGGCGTGCAGACGCTGGTGCCGCTCATGCTCGACCACGTCAATGCGGGTCGGCTGTCGCTGGCGCGTTTCGTCGATCTCACCAGCGCCGGCCCCGCGCGCCTCTACAACATGGCCTGCAAGGGGCGGATCGCCGCCGGCTATGACGCCGACTTCACCGTCGTCGATCTCAAGCGCAGCGAGACCATCACCAACAAATGGGTCGCGTCCAAGGCCGGCTGGACCCCCTATGACGGGTTGCGCGTCACCGGCTGGCCCGTAGGCACCTTCATCCGCGGCCGCCGCGTGATGTGGCAGGGCGAGCTCGTGACGGCCGCGCAAGGTGAGCCGGTGCGGTTTCTGGAGACGCTGAGGGAGGAGTGAATGACCGAACCGACACCCCTCATCACCACCGAGCAACTTGCAGCCCAGCTCGGCGATCCCAACCTGCGCCTCTACGACTGCACGACCTACAACGAGCCGGTGCCGCCAGGCAGCGATGTGCCCTATCGCGCCGTGCCGGGCGATAAGACGTTCGAGGCCGGCCATATTCCGGGGGCCGATTTTCTCGACCTGCAAGGCGAGTTCTCCGACGCCTCTGCGCAGCAATTCTTCATGATGCCTGATGTGGCCCAGCTGGAGGCCGCCTTCGGCCGCCACGGCCTCGATGCATCCAAGTCCGTCGTGCTCTACAGCATCGGCACCATGATGTGGTCGACGCGGGTCTGGTGGATGCTGCGCTCGCTCGGCGTCGACGCGCGGGTGCTCGACGGCGGCCTCGACAAATGGAAGGACGAGGGACGCCCAGTCGTAACAGGCGCCCCGAAGGGCTATCCGGCCACGACCTTCAAGGCCACACCGCGCGCAGGCTTCTTCGTCGACAAGAATGCAGTGAAGGCGCGGCTGGGCGATCCCGCGACTGTTATCGTCAACGCGCTCGGTCCCCAATTTCATCGCGGCCTCGAGCCGAGTCGCTACGGGCGGCCCGGCCGCATTCCCGGCAGCGTCAACGTATCAGCGGCAGTTCTCACCAATGCCGACAAGACGCTGACGACGCTCGCCGATGCCGAAGCCAAATTCGCCGCGGCAGGCGTCACCCGCGACAAGAACGTGATCTGCTATTGCGGCGGCGGCATCTCGGCGACGATCGACCTGCTGCTGCTGACGCAGCTCGGCTACGACAAGCTGACGCTGTACGATGCCTCGATGGGGGAGTGGGCGAAGGATCCGGCGCTGCCGATCGAGACGGATTAGGACATTCCTTGGCCCCTCCCCAGGGGAGGGACAGAAAGTTGGGAACCTTTCCCTTGGGGCGGCATCCAATGTCCGGAACGAAGCCAAACGAGCAGGTGACCGCCATGCCACGGATCGCAGCCGGCCTGTCCGCCGGCGCCAAGACTTCAGAAATCAGGACATTGGAAGCCGAACTGGTCGAGCGGGCGCGGGGCCGTGACGAGGCCGCGCTGCGCGAGATCATGCAGGCCAACAACCGCAGGCTCTATCGTCTGGCGCGCGGAATTCTGCGCAGCGACAGCGAAGCCGAGGATGTCGTTCAGGAAACCTATGTCCGCGCTTTCACCCATCTCGACGGATTCCGCGGCGAATCCGGACTGTCGACGTGGCTGTCGCGCATCGCCATCAACGAGGCACTTGGCCGGGCGCGAAGCGCCAGGCCGCAGGTCGAGCTCGGCTCGGTGCCCGAAGCGACGCTCGAGGCGCAGATCATCAAATTTCCCGCTTCTCCCCCAGGCGATCCGGAAAGGACCATGGCCCAACGTGAAATCCAGCGCGTCGTCGAGCGCGCCATCGATGAATTACCGGATGTCTTCCGCATGGTCTTCGTCGCCCGCGTCATGGAAGGGATGAACATCGAGGAGACCGCCGAGCTGCTCGGCGTCAAGCCCGAGACCGTGAAGACGCGGCTGCACCGTGCGCGGACCATGCTGCGCGAGAACGTCGAAAAGGAGATCGGTCCGGTGGTGATGGATGCGTTCCCGTTCGCCGGGTGGCGCTGCGAGCGGCTGACCGTGTCAGTGCTGAAGCGGCTTGGCATCGGCGGCTGAATTTTTCGGGAACGTTTGCGCGAGAATTCCATCCAACGCCTGTGAAGCAACGCGCCGGCAAAACGTCCGGCACCACAGGAGTGTCAAACCATGTTCGTTCGTTGGACCACGGCGATCGCCGCTGCAATTTTGTTGTCGAGCCCCGCGCTGCTGCAAGGCGCCAGAGCAGCCGACAAGCTGACCGATCCGCAGATCGCCCATATCGCCTACACCGCGGGCGTGATCGACATCAACGCAGCCAAGCAGGCGCAGAAGAAAGCCAAGAATAAGGACGTGAAGGCGTTTGCCGAGGACATGCTGCGCGACCACGAGGCCGTCAACAAGCAGGCGCTCGCGCTGGTCAAGAAGCTGAACGTCACGCCTGAAGACAACGACACCAGCAAAGCGCTGTCAAAGCAGGCGAGCGAGAAGCTCGCCGAACTGGACAAGCTGAGCGGTGCGGCCTTCGACAAGGCCTATGTCGCGAACGAGGTCGCCTACCACAAGACGGTCAACGGCGCGCTGGAAACCCAGCTCATTCCGTCCGCCAGCAATGCCGAACTGAAGAGCCTGCTGCAGACCGGCCTGAAAATCTTCCAGGGCCATCAGCAGCACGCCGAGCACGTCGCGGCGGAGCTGAAATAGGGAGGCGATGATGCTGGGACGATTGTCCGCGATCGCGACAGCGGTCCTGCTCGTGGCGGTGGCCGTCCCGGCGCACGCTGCGACCATCGAGATCACGATGGAGAATCTCGAAGTGTCGCCGAAAGACGCTTCGGCCAAGGTCGGCGACACCATTGAATGGATCAACAAGGACGTCTTCGTCCACACCGCGACAGCCAGGAACGGCGATTTCGACGTCAACCTGCCGGCGAAAAAATCAGGGACGTTGGTTCTGAAGAAGGCGGGCACGATCGATTATTACTGTCGCTTTCATCCCAACATGAAAGCGACGCTCAAGATCGAGCCGTAACGGGCTCGGAGCGTATTCCCGACCGAAGCTGGCCCCGCCTACGTGGCGGGGTCATTTTCGGCAAGGCTTACTGCCTGGAGAAAGACTTACTGTCTGGAAATGTCGACCGAGAATTCGCCGTTGCGGATGCGGCCGGGAAAGCCTTCGACGAACTTCGCCACCGCGTCCTCGCCATAGGTGCCGACGAGCTCGGCAAGGGCCGCAAACAGGCTCGCCTGCGCCAGGCAGTCGCCGTCGACGCCATCATGGCGCGCTTCGGCCCAGGCCTCGTTGAGATAACTCAGTGCGGCCTGCTTCTGCTCGTGATCGGGCAGCGGCGCGCGTGCGGGAGCGTAGGACACTGGATGGCTCATGAAACTCGTCGGGGCTGGGGCGCAATCCACGGCGATGCGCTGTGCGAGAGGTGTAGCACGCACGTTAACGCCCGCTAGGCCACATCTTTAGGAACGGTTAACGGCTGTGTACAAAGTCGATGACAGGGTTCCCGCCGCTGTCTCAGTTCGCGTAACGCGCCGTGAGATCGCGCGAGATCTTGGCGCCTTCCTCGATATAGCGGCGGATCGCCACCGTCGCGGCCGGCGTGCAGCTCCGGTAGGTCTGCTGAAAACCGTTATAGCCGCGGTTGAAGCCGGCGATCATGCGGGTGCGGCGTTCGCCGGCGGGGGTTTCGGCATCGATCAGCGCCTGCATCTCGCTGCGCCATTTGTTGCCCTCGTTGGACCCGCAGATGCCGCGCAGATAGTGCAGCCCGCCGAGGATCTCCGCCAGTCGCTGCAAATCGCCGTCAAACGGCGCTGCCCCGTCCTGAGCCCTCGTGGGCACCGAGGCGCAGGCGAGAATCAGGGCAAAAATGGCCAGAAATCGCGTTGACATCGGCCGGGTGTATGCCTCCTCGGGGCGATAGACGCAAGGCGGGGCCGTCAGGGGCCCATCAGCCGGTGAGCGGACTGGATGACCTCTTCCAGCCCGCCGGTCAGCTTGAGGTCGCCAAGGCTCGCCAGGGCCTTTGGGGCGATCCAGCGGTAGTCGTCGAGCTCGTCGTTGAGAACCGGCTCCCGGGCCACCCAGCGGGCGGCAAAGGACATGATCAGGTAGTGGCCGGCGCCGGCCGCGGCCGGCAGCACTTCGCGCCAGCCCGCGAGGCCAATGATTTCGATATCTAGCCCGGTCTCCTCGTCGATCTCGCGCGCCAGCGCCTGGTGCAGCGATTCGCCGAACTCGACCCGGCCGCCCGGCAGCGAATAGAACCCCTTTGCCGGCGAGCGTGCGCGACGGGTCAGAAGCACCTTGCCGTCACGAAAAATCGCGGCACTGACCGCGATCTGGGGACGGGTGGGCTGAACGATCGCAGCCATGACTTCACCTGCTCGGGCTCAGTTCGCCATGATGTTGTCGACGTCGGCTTCCGCGCCGCCATTGATGATGCCGCCGCAGGCCGCGATCAGCGGCTTGACCCAGTGGGCGGCCTGCTCGGCGAGGCGAACGCGGGTCGTGTCCTTCTCGACCTCGCGCATGGCCGAGCCGACCGCCGTCAGGATCGAGGTCATGGTGTCGGTGAGGTGGTCGAACTGGGCGCGCACGTTCGGGTCGGCCTTTTCATAGGCCTCGATCGCCAGATCCCGGGCCTTGAAGTTCGAGGCGGTGAAATGCTCGGCATAGGACAGCGGCGACCAGGTCAGAAAATCTTCCGCGCATTCCGGCATGTCGGGGACCATTTCCAGCAGCATCACGGCTTCATTGAAATGGTTGAGATAGTCGGTGGCAAGCCCGGTCCGCGGGTTGATGTTGGCCACGCGCAGCCGCTCGGCCCAGGCTGCAGCCTCGGGCCCCGTCTGTCCATGCATTCGCGCCGGCTGGGAGACCGTTGAGCTCATCTGCCGCAGTGTTAACGTTCGGGGTTAAAAGGACCTGAACGGACCCTATATAGGCCCTCAAGGATGTGTGGACGCTTCGTCATAACTTCGGCCCCCGCGGCTTTGCGGCAACTGTTCGGCTACATTGAGCAGCCGAACTTCCCGCCCCGGTTCAATGTGGCCCCGACACAACCGATTCCGGTCGTGCTGGGCGAGAACGGCGCGCGCCATTTTCGCCTGATGCGCTGGGGTTTGCTGCCGGGTTGGGTCAAGGATCCCAAGGGATTTTCGCTCCTGATCAATGCCCGTTCCGAGACGGTGCTGGAGAAGCCCGCTTTCAAGAACGCGATTCGCCGGCGCCGCGGCCTGATTCCGGCCGACGGCTATTACGAATGGAAGGCGGAGGGTGGCCGCAAGCAGCCCTTCTTCATCCATCGCGCCGACGGCGCGCCGCTCGGCTTTGCAGCGGTGTTCGAGACCTGGGTCGGGCCGAACGGCGAGGAGCTCGACACGGTCGCGATCGTCACGGCGGCGGCGAGCGAGGATCTCGTCACGCTGCATGATCGCGTGCCCGTCACCATCAGCCCGCGCGATTTCGAGCGCTGGCTCGACAGCCGCAGCGATGACCTCGATGCGGTGTTGCCGCTGATGACCGCCCCGCGCATCGGCGAATTCGCCTGGCACCCGGTCTCCACCCGCGTCAACCGCGTCGCCAATGACGACGACCAGTTACTCCTGCCGATCAGCGCGGAGGACATGGAGGCGGAGGCGCCGAAGAAGAAGGTGGCGCGGAAAGCGGCGGCCGGGCCGGCCGATGACGGGCAGGGGTCGTTGTTTTAGGCGCTTCGCCCTTACACGATCTCCCGCGCCCGTAGTGCCGCGATCTCCGCTGCGTCAAATCCCAGCTCGCCCAGCACCGCATCCGTATCCGCGCCGAGCTCCGGCGCCATCCGGTCGAGCCTGCCGCCGCCATGCGCGAGCTTGAATCCGCTGCCGGCGAAACGAAGCCGGCCGTAGGGCGTATCGAGTTGCTGGATCGCGCCGCGCGCCTTGATCTGCGGATGGTCGATGACTTCCTCGACTTTCCAGATGCTGGCGCAGGGCGCGCCGGCGTCTTCCAGAATGGTCTCCCATTCGCGCGCAGGCCTTGCCGCGAGCGCCTCTTCGATGATGGCGCGCAGCGCCGGCTCGTTCTCGTTGCGCGCAAACCAGTCGGCAAAGCGCGGATCGCTGAGCGCGTCCTCGCGGCCGAGCGCAGACATCAGTGCGCGATATTGCTTCTCGTTGTTGACGGCGAGCAGGATGTGACCGTCGCCGCATCTAAACAAATTCGCCGTGGTCCTGCGGCTGACGGCCTGATTCCCCGACAGCTGCTGGCGATGGCCCGCGACCGACCAGTCCGCGATCTGCCCCGACAGGAACGCCATCGTCGCCTCCAGCATGGAGACGTCGATGAGCTGGCCCTTGCCGGTGCGGTCGCGCTGGTAAAGCGCGCTCGACACGCCGAACGCAGCGGTGGCGCCCGACAGCACGTCGCACACCGCAAAGCCGGCGCGGGTCGGCCCAGTCTCGGGATGACCCGTGATCGCCATGATGCCGGACAGCGCCTGCATCTTGCCGTCATAGCCGGGGCGCAGCCGGTCCGGACCGGTCTGGCCGAAGCCGGACACCGCGCAGTAGATCAGCTTCGGATTGATCGCGGACAGCGCCTCGTAGCCGATGCCGAGCCTGTCCATCACGCCGGGGCGGAAATTCTCCATGACGACGTCGACTTGCGCGGCGAGCTTCTTCACGATCGCGATCGCATCGGGCTTTTGCAGATCGAGCGTCAGGCTGCGCTTGTTGCCGTTGATGGCCTGGAACGCCGGCGCCAGCCCGCGCTCCGCCCATCCGCGTGACAGCGGCGTGCGGCGCATGTCCTCGCCCTCGCGCCGCTCGACCTTGATGACGTCGGCGCCCAGCAGCGCGAGCTGGTAGCTCGCATAGGGGCCGGCCAGCACTTGCGTGAAGTCCAGGATCTTCACGCCCTCGAACGGTCGCGTCACGTCGCTCTCCCTGTTTGTTTTGGTTGTCGGAGGACGTCAGGCCGCGCGATTGCCGCGCGCGATCTCCTTCTGCTTGTCAAATTCGGCACGGCGGCGCGCCAGCTCTTCGGCTGAGAGCTGCGCGACGTTGTTGTAGTCGAGCTTCCAGGAAGCGTCCTCGCTCCAGCGCAGCGGCGACTGCATCGTGGTCTGCGGGCCGCTCGCGGTCTCCAGCAGTCTGAGCGCCAGCTCGAGCGTCTGCGCCTGCGAGGCGATGTCGTGCGGCTTGCCGGCGGAATTGCCGAGCGGGAAATCCGAGAACAGGAAGCGCGGCACGCCGGCGTGCTCGATGATGTCCTTGGCGCAGCCCATGATCACGGTCGGAATGCCGTTCGCCTCGAGATGCCGGGCCACCAGCGCCGTGGTCTGGTGGCAGACCGGACAGTTCGGCACCAGCACGGCGACATCGACCTTGTCGGCAAGGCAGCGCGCCAGAATTTCCGGCGCGTCGGTGTCGAGGGTGACGCGATGACTGCGGTTGGTCGGCGCGCCGAAGAAGCGCGGCGCCACCTCGCCGATGCGCTCCGCCGCGCTCGCCTTCAAGAGTTGCGGCAGCGGAAACCAGGTGCCGTTGTCGGTGGCCGTGGTGTGCTTGCGGTCGTAGCCGATATGCGAGATGCGAAGGTCGTGGGGCTTCGCCGTGTCGCCCTCATAGACCTGGTAGAATTTCGCGCCGCCATTATACGCCGCGCTCGGTCCCTGGTCGCCCTTGGTGGGGTCGTATGGCGCGGCGGTCGTGATGATGGTGACGCTTGATTGCGACAACGGCTTCTTTAGCGGCTGGAACGGCGCCTCGGTGTAGTGAGCCCAGCGATACGCCGTGGTGTAGCCAATCGCGGCGTAATAGTCCCGCGTGCGCTGCATATAGGGAACGGGGGCGTCATAGTCGGGCGCAAAGCCGAATTCGTCGTCGCGCGAAGCGGACATGGGGCGCGTCTCCTGGTTCTTGTTGGCGACAGACTAGAGATAGTCGGGGGTGAGCTCAACGGGGGGCGGGGCAATGCAGGTCAGAATTGCACTGATAGAGCCAGGTCCGCTTTTTCCCCTCTCCCCTTGCGGGCGAGGGTGGCTCGCCGCGAAGCGGCGAGACGGGTGAGGGGTCTCTCGCGTGCTCAACTGCATGAGATGCGCGCGCGGACAGAAACCCCTCATCCGCCGCTTCGCGCCACCTTCTCCTGCAAGGGGAGAAGGAAGGAAGACAACCTACCGAAACACATGCAGCGCCACATGCTGCAGCAGCATGATCGCCTTGGCGTCGATGATACGCCCGTCCGCGATCATCGCCAGCGCCTCGTCAATGCCGAGCTCCAGCACCTCGATGTCCTCGCCTTCGTGTTCGAGGCCGCCGCCGTCGCTGACCCGCATCTCCGGCTCGTACTCGGCGACGAAGAAATGCAGCTTCTCGGTGATGGCGCCGGGGCTCATAAACGCTTCGAACACCTTGTGGACGTGGTGCAGGCGATAGCCGGTTTCCTCCTCGGCCTCGGCGCGGATGCGCACCTCGGGCGAGGCGTCGTCGAGCACCCCGGCGGCGGCTTCGATCAGGAGATCGTCGTAACCGCGGATGAAGGCCGGCAAGCGGAATTGCTTCACCAGGATCACCGTGCGCCGCGCTCGGTTGTAGGGCAGCACGGCGGCGGCGTTGTCGCGCTCATAGGTCTCGCGGTGCTGCGTCTGCCATTCGCCATTGGCGCGCCGGTACTCGAACGTGGTGGTCTTGAGGGGGGTCCAGCCGTCCGAGAGCACGCGGACGTCCTTGATGCGAACGCGGTCGGATATGGTCATGCTTCGATCTCAGTTGCTTGGCGTTGTGGTGCGGCCGTCGATCCACTTCTGGAACATCACCGAGGTCGATTCCTCGAAACCCAGCGACTGGTAGAACGCATTGGCCTGCTCATTGCCGCGCCGGACCAGCAGCTGGAGCTTCAAAATTCCAGCCGCGCGCAGCCAGTCTTCGGCCGCGGCCATGATCACTCGGCCGTAGCCACGCTTCCGGCTATCCGGATCGACCGCAACGTAATAGACCCAGCCGCGATGGCCGTCATGGCCCACCATGACGGTGGCGACGATGGCGCCGTTGTCGCGGCCGAGCAGGATGGTGGAATTGTCGCGCCGTCGCGCCAGCGCGATGTCGGCATGCGGATCGTTCCACGGCCGCGTCAGCCCGCAGCGCTGCCACAGCGCGACCACGGGCTCGACATCGGCCTCGGTGATCGCGTCGATCTTGAGCGCACTCACAGCACTTTTCCCGGGTTCATGATTCCAAGCGGATCGAGCATCGCCTTGAGCTGTCGCATCAACTCAATTGCGGTCTTGTCCTTCACGTCGGGCAACTCGTCGCGCTTGAGCACGCCGATGCCGTGCTCCGCCGAGATCGAGCCGCCCATACGCAGCACGATGGCGAACACGACCGCGTTCATCTCGTGCCAGCGCGCCAGATAGTCCGCGGTGTTGGCGCCGATGGGCTGGCTGACATTGTAGTGCAGATTGCCGTCGCCGAGATGGCCGAACGGCACCGGCCGCGCGCCGGGAATCAGCTTCACCACGGCTTCATTGGCCTCGGCGATGAAGGCCGGCACGGTGGCCACCGGCACGGAGATGTCGTGCTTGATCGAGCCGCCCTCCGGCTTTTGTGCTGACGACATTTCGTCGCGCAGCTTCCAGAAGCCGGCGCGCTGGGTCAGATTGGCCGCGATCACCGCGTCGTCGACGATCTCGTCCTCCATGGCGCGGCCAAGGATCGTTTCCAGCGGCGTCCGGGCGTCATCGCCGGGCGACGACAATTCCATCAGCACGTACCAGGCATGCTTTTGCGCGAGCGGATCGCGCACGTCGATGCCGTGGCGGATCGAGAAATCGACCGCCATCTCCGAGAGCAGCTCGAAGCTCGTCAGCGCATTGGCGGCCTCGCTTTGCGCGATCGCCAGCAGCTTCAGCGCGGCGTCCGGCGACTTCAGCCCGACGAAGGCGGTCTCGATCGACCGCGGCTTCGGAAACAGCTTCAGCGTCGCCGCCGTGATGATGCCGAGCGTGCCTTCGGCGCCGATGAACAGGTTGTGCAGATTGTAGCCGGTGTTGTCCTTCTTCAGCTTCGACAGCACGTTGAGCACGCGACCGTCCGCCAGCACCACCTCGAGCCCCAGCGCCATCTCGCGCGCGACGCCATAGGCCAGCGCGGCCGTGCCGCCGGCATTGGTCGAGAGATTGCCGCCGATGGTGCAGCTGCCCTCCGCCCCCAGCGACAGCGGAAACAGCCGGTCCACGTCCGCGGCCTTCTGCTGCGCGATCTGCAGCACGACGCCGGCCTCGCAGGTCATAGTGTTGGAGGCGGTGTCGATCTCGCGGATCTTGTCGAGCCGGCGCAGCGACACCACCACCTCGCCATTGTGCGGGGTCTGGCCGCCGACGAGCCCGGTGTTGCCGCCCTGTGGCACCAGCGCGATCTTGTGCTCGGAGGCGAGCTTGCAGATTGCGGCGACTTCCGCGGCCGAGCCCGGGCGCAGCACCAGCGGCGAGCGGCCGTGGAATAGATTGCGCTCTTCGGTGACGTAGGCCTCGATGTCGGCTACATCGGTGATGGCGTGCCTCTCGCCGACGATCTTGCGGAATTGTTCGATCAGCTCGGGCGCAAGCGGAGGGGTGGCGGGATGATTAATGTTCATTGTCTTGTCTCTTGCTTCGCTCTTATCGCGCCACAGCCGCCCGGCGCAGCCGGTCGTTGATCGCTTCGCCCAGATCCTCTTCGGGGATCGCCATCACGGCGATCGCCCGCGGCCCCCTAGCATCGAGGGCGCGAAGATAGCCGAACAGATTGGCGGCGGCTTCATCGAGATCGCCGGTGGGCGACAAATTCATGACGGCGACGGCGGCCTCCAGACCAGGCAGGCGCGCCGGGCCGAACGCCAGCAGCGCTTCGCCCGGCGCGACGTCCAGCGCATTGAGCCGCACATGGGCGTGTGGCGCGTAATGCGAGGCCAGCATGCCCGGCGCCAGCGGCTGGCTGTCTTCGCTGTCGGTCTCCGCGGGCAGTCGCGCCAGCGCTGCACCAAGCACGGCCTCGATCCGCTCGCGAGACAGCCCGCCGGGCCGCAGCAGCATCGGCGCCGCAAAACAGCCGACGATCGTCGATTCGACGCCGACCGTAACAGGCCCGCCGTCGACGATCAGGTCGATCCGCCCCGCAAGGTCGCTCTCGACATGGGCCGCCAGCGTCGGCGAGACGTGGCCGGAGATGTTGGCGGACGGCGCCACCACCGCCCCGCCAAAGGCGCGCAGGATCGCCTGCGCCACCGGATGGGCCGGAATGCGGATCGCGACCGTGTCGAGGCCCGCGGTGGCAAGCTCGGCCACCGGGCAGTTTTCCGTCTTCGGCACCACCAGCGTCAGCGGCCCCGGCCAGAACGCCTCCGCAAGGCGCAAGGCGCAGGCGTCGAATCGTCCGATCCTGCGCGCGGCCGCGAGGTCGGCGACATGCGCGATCAGCGGATTGAAGGCCGGCCGCCCCTTAGCGGCGTAAAGATGGGCGATGGCACTGGCATTTCCGGCGTCCGCCCCGAGCCCGTAGACCGTCTCGGTCGGGAACGCGACCAGCCCGCCGGCTGCCAATGTCCGGGCGGCAGCTTCCGCGCCGGTCTCGCCGGCCGGTAAAATCAGCGTTTCAAGACCCGTTTTCACAGGGATAAGATTCCTCAGCTCGGCCGCTTGCGGTGCGCCAAACCCGACGCTATAAGCCGGCCTCTTGTCGGAGTGTGGCTCAGCCCGGTAGAGCACTGCGTTCGGGACGCAGGGGTCGCAGGTTCGAATCCTGCCACTCCGACCATTCTTCCAAAAGTCGACGTTTTTCTAGAGGCTCGTTCCCAAGCTTGGCGGACCAGCCGCCGGCGCCCGGGAGCGTCTTCTTGCAACGATTTTCAGGGCGGGTCCACGGCCGATTTGGCCGGACAGGGCGGTCTGTCGCGGTGGCATGGCTCGGCATTGCCTGTTTCGATAACTCGGCGTTGCAAGCTAGGTCAGAGGACTACCGCCTCGCCACCAGCACGCCGACCATAAACGCAATCATCAGCGCCGGCAGCGGCGCCTCACGCACCATGCCGCGAACGACGTGGGTCCAGTGCTGCTCCGGGACGAGGTTCGGAGACCTGATCTCCGGCGTTGGCGTGATGCCCCATTCGGAGGCGAGTTCGGCAATCTCGCTTGAGGCAAGCCGGACGCCGTCGCGGACGCGGAAGATGGCGGCATCCGCGCGCTCGCGCGGCGCAAGCAACATCATCGTCGTGACGGCCGTACGCAGGGTCATCTCGCCGTAGCCTTGCAGCCTGACCGATTCCTCAGGGTCGGACGTCATCGAAAATACCTCACAGCGCCAAATGCCTTACAAAGCGAAGTGGCGCGCGATGGTGAATGCCATCGTCGCGCACAGGACCAGCGTGGATACCGCGCCGGCCACGCCGCGCGCGAGATCGGCCCGCGTCAGGTGCCTGGTCATGATTTTGCTCCATGCTCGGCATGGCAATGGCGGGGAGGCGGCGTTGGTTCCTGCGCGACGGGCGAATCGCGAACGCCGGCTATTTCCGCAGGAGCTCGCTCAGCGCCGCCGTCGCCTCGGCGCAGCGGATGTCGTCGATCTCGCGCGACAGGCTGAGCGCAGTCGATCTGAGCTCTTCGACCTTCCAGCTCTCGGGGTGCTGAGTCTCGAGTTGACCGAGCCGCTTGTTCAGATCGTCCAATCTGGTTTGCAACTGTTCGACGCTGGCGGCCCCATTCACCACCCAGACTCTTTGCGCACGCATCGTCGTTCCCCTGCTCGTCTCACGGCGTTGTGAGAGGGGTTCGTGGCCGCAATGGGAGTTTCTTTTGTCCGGCTTCAGACGGACGGGAACCGTTGCAGATCGGCAACGGGAGTTCCTTCGCGTTAACCTGGGTGCGACGGGAGCCAATCGCCGTCGCCGCATCAGGCCGCGCGCGGCCGCTCCGTCGATCGCTTTTCGAGGCGGCTTTCGAGAATCGCGATGCTCACCCGGATATTGTCGCGCCGGGCCCGCAGGTTCTGCGCTAGCATGGGGTAGGCGAGGTTTTGGGGATCGGAGATTCCGGCCTTCCGTTCTTCCTCCAGAATGTCGGCGTCGATCATTTGCAAGCGCCAACGCAGATCGGAGATCAATGCGTGGAGCTGTGTCGGCATGGTCGCTTCGAAACGGGACGTCGGGTGCATGATCGCCTCACGATGAGACAGACCCACTGCGGGTCTGAGGGATTTGACTCCCGTGCAGCAAGCGGAATGCCAGTGGGCGGCTGAGCGTCTCCCACGATTGCTCGACAGCGCACCGGAACGATTGCCACTCTTTCCCGTTGCTGCAGGGGCCTCGACAACGAGGCGATCGAGGGACCCATGCCGCTCATCCGCTATTTCGTCTTCACCGGCGGCGCTCTGCTCGCCCTCCTTTTCCTCGCCGACCGGTACATGACCGCCCCCGTGAGCGCCGCCGCGCCGGCCGAGCCAGATCGGTCGATTGTGCGCGTTCATTCCGCGCAAACCTGGCCTGAGAAGATCGTCCTGGACACCAGCGTGCGGCAAATATCGCTGTCCAAAGCCGAGTCGGTTCCGCCGACTCCCGCACCTGCCGTCGCCGACGCGCTTCCCACGCAGGAGAAGCCCCGCCAAGCTTTTGCAATGGTGGCGCAGCCTGATGCGACGCCGAAGCAAGCAGCTCGGACCGTTCCGAACAAGCGCAGTGCGGAGAGGCACCGTCGACGCCAGCCCTCGCGCATGGCGGCGCGCGATCAGACGATGTTCTTCAACGAACCTGCATCGGCGGGTTGGTAAGTCGCGCTCCGTGAGATGCATCTTCCCCCCGGTAGGCGTGTAGCTGCCTATGCTCGATCGCCTGAGCAGCACGAGCGGAGGTTTGCGAGATTATCTGTTCTCGGTACTTTCCACATGACGGTCGGGCTGCCTCTAGGTTGGGCACCGTGCCGGACAGCGAGGCTGTGCGCGCGGCGCATCGCGCGATAGTCTCTGCCGCGACCTGACCCGGGAAGCGGACGAGGGAAAGATTCGTGACGAGATTTGTGACGATCGCGGCCGGCCAGCTTGGCCCTATCGCGCGAACCGAGACCAGAACCGCGGTCGTGGCGCGCCTGATGGCCCTGATGCGCCAGGCGCACGCCAACGGCTGCGACCTGATCGTCTATCCCGAGCTCGCGCTGACCACGTTCTTTCCGCGCTGGTATTTCGAGGATCAGACGGAGATCGACAGCTTCTTCGAGCGCGAGATGCCAGGGCCGGAGACGAGAGCCTTGTTCGATCTCGCGCGCGAAACTGGTATCGGATTTTACCTTGGCTATGCCGAGCTGACGGTCGAGGCCGGAATTGTGAGGCGCTACAATACCTCCATCCTGGTCGAGAAGAGTGGCGCCATCGTCGCCAGATATCGCAAGGTTCATCTGCCCGGGCATGCCGAGCATGAGCCCTGGCGCGAATTCCAGCATCTGGAAAAGCGCTATTTCGATCCAGGCGATGGCTTTGGCGTGACCGAGGCCTTTGGCGGCGTGATGGGGATGGCGATCTGCAATGACCGCCGCTGGAGCGAGACCTACCGGGTGATGGGCCTGCAGGGCGTCGAGATGGTGATGATCGGCTACAACACGCCAGTGCACAATCCGCCGGCGCCCGAGCATGACGATCTCTCGCTGTTTCACAATCATCTGGTGATGCAGGCTGGCGCCTACCAGAACGGCACCTTCGTGGTGGGCGTCGCCAAGGCCGGTGTTGAGGAGGGCGTCGACCACATCGGCGGTAGCTGCGTCATCGCGCCCTCCGGCGAGATCATCGCGCGATGCACGACCAAGGGCGACGAGATCGCGCTCGCCCGTTGCGATCTCGATCTCTGCAACTCCTACAAGCGCACCACTTTCAATTTCGACGTTCACCGTCAGCCGCACGCCTACGGGATGATTGTCGAACGGAAGGGAGTGACACTCATGGCGGACGGAACGCCGGTGCGAACGAAGCGGTGAGCTCTGGTAGCCCGGGTGAGCGCAGCGACACCCGGGACCGCTGTCGCTTGTGGCAAGACCCCGGATGTCGCTTCGCTTCATCCGGGCCACGGGACCGCGCCTGTGTCGCCCCCGTGTCAATCCGCTCTCACAAAAATATTCCGCTTTACCGAAATTCGGAATTGGCGTATGTGTCGCCCATCCCGGCTCATCCTTGAGGGGCGATCTTGTGGTCGTCATGTTCGCGAGCCGGGCTTGCGGTGGACGCGGCAGCG
>NZ_JBVVOU010000013.1:0-192041 GCF_055807635.1 Bradyrhizobium sp. Kon56
GCGGCTCGGCTTCGTCTCGCGCACGCCGCGCTGGGGCATTGCCCACAAATTCCCGGCCGAGCGCGCCACGACGGTGTTGCGCGACATCGAGATCCAGGTCGGCCGCACCGGCTCGTTCACGCCGGTCGGCAAGCTCGAACCGGTCGGCGTCGGCGGCGTGATCGTGCAGAACGTCACGCTGCACAACGAGGACTACATCAAGGGTATCGGCAATAAGGGCGAAGTGCTGCGCGAGGGCCGCGACATCAGGATCGGCGACACCGTCGTGATCCAGCGCGCCGGCGACGTCATCCCGCAGGTGGTCGACGTCGTCCTCGACAAGCGGCCGAAGGCTGCCAGGGAATTCCAGTTTCCGAAGAAGTGCCCGTGCCCGTTGCACACCGACGTCACGCGCGAGGAGACGGCGGCGGGCGAAGAGGGCTCACGCGCTCGCTGCACCGGCGAGTTCGCCTGCCCCTACCAGAAGATCGAGCATCTGAAGCTGTTCGTGTCGCGGCGCGCCTTCGACATCGACGGTCTTGGCGAGAAGCAGCTCCAGTATTTCTTCGACGAGGGCTTTGTGAAGGAGCCAGCGGACATCTTCACGCTGGAAAAGCGCAATTCGAAACTCAAGCTCGAGGACATCGAGGGTTACGGGGCAACCTCGGTGCGCAATCTGTTCAGCGCGATCGAGAGCCGTCGGAAGATTGCACTGGAGCGCTTTATCTTCGCGCTCGGCATGCGCCATATCGGCGAGACCACGGCGCTGGCGCTGGCCCGCGGCTACGGCTCCTGGGACGCCTTCCACGATGCCAGCCTCAAGGTCGCCAAGGGCGACGAGGAGGCGATGGCCGAGATGGACGCGCTCGACCAGATCGGCGAGACCGTGATCAAGAGCATCGCCGATTATTTCGGCGAGAGCCACAATCGCGGCATCGTCGAGCGGCTTACCAGGGAGGTCGAGATCATCGACGCGGAGAAGCCGAAGAGTAACTCCGCCGTCGCCGGCAAGACCGTGGTGTTCACGGGCTCGCTGGAGAAGATGACGCGCGACGAGGCCAAGGCCACCGCTGAGCGGCTAGGCGCAAAAGTGTCCGGGTCGGTGTCCAAGAAAACCGATCTCGTCGTCGCAGGCCCCGGCGCAGGTTCGAAGCTCGCGGAGGCCAACAAGCATGGCGTCAAGGTGCTGACCGAGGACGAGTGGCTGGCGCTGATCGGGGAGTGACTCTTCCCTTCTCCCCTTGTGGGAGAAGGTGGCGCGCAGCGCCGGATGAGGGGTTCTATCCTCGAATTCAAACTTTGAGAGGGGACCCGTGCGGAGAGAGACCCCTCATCCGGCGCGCTACGCGCGCCACCTTCTCCCACAAGGGGAGAAGGAAGAAGGCCTCACCGCGCCCGATCACATCATCCCGCTCTCTTCCTCTTCCGCCTGCTCGATCAGCGTCTCGCTCACCATGACCTCGCGGCGGGGGACGACGAAGGTCATCGTGCAGGCGCAGAGCAGGGAGATCGCCAGTACCGCGGCGGTGAGCGGCAGCGTGGTCGCGGAATGGCCGCCGAGATAGGCGCCGAATTGCGACATCAGCGCGCCGATGCCCTGCTGGAGAAAGCCCATCGCACCTGACGCGGTGCCGGCGGCCTCGGGACGGATGCTGATCGCGCCGGCGGCCGAGTTTGCCATCACGAAGGCATTGCCGACCATCACGATCATCTGCGTGCCGAACAGCCAGGCGGGCGCCTCGTTCCAGCCGGTGAAGCTCCAGAGCAGGTTCAACAGGCTGCCGCAAAGCTGAAGCGCGAGGCCGAACCAGATCAACTTCTCCAGCGAGTGCCTGGGCGCGAAGCGCACGCAGAGCAGATTGCCGACGAGATACGCAAAGCCCGTCGTCGCGAACCACGCGCCGTATTCGGCGCTGGTCCTGCCCATCTGCGTTACCACGATATAGGGGCCGCCGCCCGCGAAGGTGAAGATGATCTGCGAGGCCAGCACCTGGCACATCACGTAGCCGACGAAGGCGCGGTTGCGGATCAGGATGCCGACATCGCCGCGAAAGCCGCTGCCGGCGACGCGGTCTCGGCGGGTCTCGGGCAGCGCGAATGCGATTCCGACGGCGACAATGATCGCGGCGACGGTGATGGCGTAGAAGATCGCGCGCCAGCCGAACGCGGTTTCGATCAGGCCGCCGGTGAGCGGAGAGACCATCTGCCCGATCATCAGCGCCGCGACCACGAGGCTGATCATCGAGGCGACGCGGTCGCGCTCGTAGATGTCGCGGATGATGGCGCGGCTCACCACCATGCCCGCGGCGCCGCCCAACGCCTGGAAAAAGCGCGCGGCGATCAGCTGCGGCAGGGTTTCCGCGAAGATGCAGGCGGCGCTGGCGACCACCATCAGCGCCAGTCCTCCGAGCAGCACCGGTCGCCGCCCGAAACGGTCCGACAGCGGGCCCATGATGAGTTGCGACAGCGCGATGCCGACCATATACAGCGACACCGTCATCTGCGCGACCGAGATGTCGCTGCCAAAGGTCGTCGCCAGCACCGGCAGCGCCGGAACCAGCATGTAAAGCGAGATCGGCGCGATGCCGGTCATGACGACGAGCAGCAGCAACACCACGCGCGAGGTCGCGAGGTTCTTCGCCGTGTCCGGCGGCTTGCTGATCATGCCGTGCATGCGTGTCCGTCTCGTAGAAATTCGAATCGGACTGTAGCGCGCTCGCACAAGACGCATATCGGCGTTTCGGAATGCGGCTATACGGATTCCGGGACGGTTATAGTGGCGACCGATTGGGCGCGATGTTCGTGCCAAAAAGTCGGTGTCATCGCCCGGCTTGACCGGGCGATCCAGTACGCCGCGGCTTCTCCGCATGCGTTTGCTGTCTCTGGAATACTGGATTCCCCGCCTTCGCGGGGCATGACAGCGGAGGTGGGAATGAGCCTTGCGCAAATCGCGTGGTGCTATGCGTCGAGCCCGTGAATGGCGAATTTACGCCTTCAGCTCCGCCGTGGCCTGGTCCAGCCAGGCCTTGGTCGTCTCGTCCAGCGCCGGCCGCACCTCGGCCCTGACGCGCGCGTGGTAGGCGTTGAGCCAGTCGAGTTCGTCCTTGCTGAGCATGCCGACCTCGATCAGCCGGCGGTCGATCGGTGCCAGGGTCAGCGTCTCGAACGCGTTCATCGATTTTTCCGCGCCCTTGATGTCGACCGCGACCACCAGTTCGAGGTTCTCGATGCGGATGCCGAAACCATCGGTCTTGTAGTAGCCGGGCTCGTTGGACAGGATCATGCCGCGCTTGAGCGGCGTGGTGCCGAGCTTCGAGATTCGCGCAGGCCCCTCATGCACGCTCAGATAGCTGCCGACGCCGTGGCCGGTGCCATGCTCGAAATCGACGCCGGCGGCCCAGAGATATTGCCGTGCGAGTGTGTCGAGCTGCGCGCCGGTGGTGCCGTCGGGAAAGATCGCCCGCGCAATTGCGATGTGGCCGCGCAGCACACGCGTGAAGCGGTCGCGCATCTCGTCGGTCGGCTCGCCCACGGCCATGGTGCGGGTGACGTCGGTGGTGCCGTCTTCGTATTGTGCACCTGAATCGATCAGCAGCAGATCGCCGGGGACGATCCGCCGGTTGCTCTTGCGGGTGACGCGGTAGTGCACGATCGCGCCATTCGGGCCGGTGCCCGATATGGTCGGGAACGACACATCTTTGAGCGCGCCGGTGTCGCGGCGGAATGTCTCCAGCGCCTCGACCGCGTCGATCTCGGTGAGCTTGCCGCTTGCCGCCTCGCGGTCGATGAAGGCGAGAAAGCGTGCCAGCGCCACGGCGTCGCGCCGGTGCGCCGTTTGCGTGCCCTTGATCTCGGTCGTGTTCTTGACCGCCTTGAGCAGGGCGATCGGATCGCTGCCGCGGACCGGCTTGCCGCCGGCGCCCGTGATCAGCCGGCTGAGGGCGTCGGCCGCGGTCGCATTGTCGAGCGCGATCGATCCACCGCTCTTGGCGAGCGCCATCAGCGTCGGCGCCATCGCATCGGGCTCGCGCACGTCGGCGGACTGCTCGAGATGGTCGCGGGTCAGATTTGAGAGCTTGCGGTGATCGATGAAGATGGTGGGACGGCTGTCCTTCGGCACCAGCGCATAGGACAGCGGCAGCGGCGTATGCGCGACGTCGGCGCCGCGGATGTTGAAGGTCCAGGCCACGGCATGGCTGTCGGACAGCACCAACGCATCGACGCCGAGCTTGCCGATCTCGCTCCTGATCTGCGTCAGCTTCTCGGCTTCAGTCACGCCGGCATGTTGCATTCCGTGCACCGTGACCGGCGCAATCGGCGGCTGTGGCCGGTCATGCCAGATCGCATCGACCGGATTGCTGTCGACGGCGACCAGTTCGGCACCGGCCTTGGTGCAGGCGGCGGCCAAACGCTCGGCTGCTGCAAAAGTGTGCAGCCACGGATCAAATCCTAGGCGGTCGCCGGCCTTCAGGTGTGCCGACATCCAGCTTTCCGGCGGGGGATCGATCAGAGATTCCACGGCCCAGGCCCTTGAATCGACCTGCTTGGCCGCCTGGATCGTGTAGCGGCCGTCGACGAAGACCGCGGCCTCGTGCGTCAGCACCACCGCCAGTCCCGCCGAGCCCGTAAAACCGGTCAGCCAGGCGAGACGTTCTTCGGACGGCGGCACGTACTCATTCTGCTGCTGATCGGCGCGTGGAATCACGAAACCGGTCAGCTTGCGGCGGGCGAGTTCTTCACGGAGCGCGGCCAGCCGGGCTGTCAACGCGACGCCGGCCTCGGGCTCCTCGAATGTCTGGAAATGCGCTTCGAACATGGTGGATCACTTTAGGATCATGCGGATCAGTCCGCAATGTAGACGCATTTGAGGTCGCATCTGGCATGGACTGTGCTTGAACAAGTTCCATTCGAATTGAGTGGAGTACAGGATGCGGCAGTTGCGCTTCGTCCAGATGACAGGGAAATTCGAGCAAGTTGTTCATCTCAACGACGAGGGGACACTCGATGCCTGCGTTCACGTTTGAAAAGATTACGCCGCCGGTGCGCCGCGCCCCGGCTGCGGCAACACCGAAGAAACCGCGCGGCCTGATCAGCCAGATGATCGACCGTTTCGCCGAACGCCGCGCGAGGCGCGCCTCGCAGGCCGAGCGCGCGATGCGCCGGGACGAAGAGACGGCAAAGTAGCGGCATCTACGGCAGCGGCCGTACTCACCCCATCTTCCGCAGCAACAGGCTGCTCCATCCCTGGATTCGCATGTGCTTCAGAGGCACGAGGCCGCGCGCGCGGTAGGCGGCGATCACGGCGGGGACCTGGGGCGTCAACAGGCCGGAGAGGATGACGCGCCCGCCAGGGGCGAGGTGGCGCGTCATCGGGCCCGCCAATTGCCGTAACGGATTGGCAAGGATGTTGGCCAGCACCAGGTCGAACGGGCCGCATCTGCCGAAATCAGCTGCAGCGAAGCCGGTGGCGCGGATCACGCGCACATGGTGACCCACCTCGTTCAACAAGGCGTTCTCGGCTGCCACCTTGACCGAGGCCGGGTCGATGTCGGAGGCTAGCACCGCGCGATGCAGCGCCTTTGCCGCCGCAATTCCCAGTACGCCGGTTCCGGTGCCGAGGTCGAGCACGCGGCCGGGCCGGGTGCGTTTCAGGACATGGTCAAGCAGGAGTAAACAGCCGCGTGTGGTGCCGTGATGGCCAGTGCCGAAGGCGAGAGCCGCCTCGATCTCGATGGCGAGCTTGTTTGGCGCCACGCGGTCGCGGTCATGGTTGCCGTGGACGACGAAGCGCCCGGCCGGCACCGGGACGAGATCTTCCAGGCTCGACTTGACCCAGTCCCTGGCTTCGACGGTGTCGAAGGCCAGCGTGTCCGCGATCTCATTTCCTGCTGATGTTGCAACGAGTTCGCGCAGCCACGCCCGGTCCGGTGCGTGCGCGAAATGCAGCGCGACGTCCCACTGTCCGTTCGGCTGCTCGAAGGCGGCGACCGCCGCATCGTCTTCGAAGAAAACCTCGGTGAGGACGTCGACGATGCGCTTGGCAGCGATCTCGCTGCCGATCGAAAAACTGGCGCGATGGGTGGGGGCAGGCTGCATCTCAGGGTTCCGTCCGGTTCAATTTTTGGAACTTTTGTTCCCGATTTTTCTAATAACTTGCATTTATGAGGTTAACCCGACCGCAGGTTGTGCCACGTAGAATTGCGGGTGTTGGGCAACCCACACAGCTTGAAATGGAAAAGGAGGCGAGACTTGAAGCGCATGATTTTGAAATTCTGGACCGACGATTCAGGTGCAACCGCAATCGAGTACGGCCTGATCGCAGCCGGCATCGCGCTGGCGATCATCACCGTCGTGAACGGACTGGGCACCACCATGAACGACAAGTTCACTTCGATTAGCAGCTCCTTAAAGTAATTTCCGCCTCCCATTTCCCGGCGGGGCAATTCTCCATACGACTGCTTTCGAGCCGCGCCCGCCGGGGGAATTGCCCCCTGGCGGGCGAAGTCGTTTTGGGGAGAGGTTTTCACAGAATGCCCACAGGCTACCCGCTGGTTTGTCCGGACTTTGTCCACGGATTATCCCGCCGCTCATTCTCGGATTTTCCACCGATTTGTAGCAGGCTTTGAAGGGGCATAACCCACCGCCCTTTCACAGCTTTGCCAACAGTCTGTCCACAGCCCATCCACAGGCTTATCCACGGCTTCCGAACAACGACCGGTGATCCCTCAGGATTGCCTGGGCGGCGTTGTGGCCAGGCGCGCCGGTGACGCCGCCGCCGGGGTGGGCGCCGGAGCCGCAATGATAGAGGCCCTTCACGGGCCCGCGATAATCGGCGTGGCCCAGCATCGGCCGCGCCGAAAACAGCTGGTTCAGCGTCAGCGCGCCGTGGAAGATGTCGCCGCCGAGCAGGCCGAACTGCCGTTCGAGGTCGAGCGGTGACAGGATCTGGCGGCCGAGCACGCTTGTCGCAAAACCCGGCGCGTATTTGTCCACCGTCGCGATCATGAGGTCGGCAACCTCGTCGCGATGGTCGTCCCACGACTTCCCATCGGGAAGCTCCGGCGCGACGTGCTGGCAGAACAGGCTTGCGACGTGGTGTCCTGCGGGCGCGAGCGTGTCGTCGAGCGTCGAGGGGATCAGCATTTCCACGACCGGCTCCCGGCTCCAGCCGTGCGCGCGGGCATCGAAAAAGGCGCGGTCCATGTAGCCGAGATCAGGGGCCAGGATAATGCCGGAGGTGAGATGATCGCCGTCGCCCGGCAGCGCCGTGAAGGAGGGCAGGCGGTCCAGCGCCACGTTCATGCGGAAGGTGCCGGAGCCGTTCTTCCAGTGCCGGATGCGGGCGAGGAAGTCTTGGGGAAGCGCATCGGCGGCGACCAGCCGCGTGTAGAGCAGTTTCGGATTGACGTTGGCTGCGACATATTTCGCGCGGATGGTCGTACCGTTCTCCAGCGCCACGCCGACCGCGCGATCGCGCTCGACGATGACCTCGCGCACGCCTGCATCGGTGTCGATCACAACGCCGCGGTCGCGTGCGGCGCGCGCCATGGCCTGCGTGATCGCACCCATGCCGCCGATGGCGTGACCCCAGACGCCCTTCTTGCCGTTCACCTCGCCGAAGGCGTGATGCAGCATCACATAGGCCGAGCCCGCGGCGTAGGGGCTGGCATAATTGCCGACGATGGCATCGAAGCCGAACAGCGCCTTGACCAGATCATGCTCGAAACGTTCGTCCAGCATCTCGCCGGCCGAGCGGGTGAAGAGATCGAGCAGGCTGCGGCTCTGCTCCAGCGACAGCCCGCGCAGGATGTTGGCGCTCTGGAATGCGTTCACGGCTTCGCGGATCGAGGCCGTGCCGAAACCATCGAGCAGGTTTGGCGGCGCGCGCAGCACGAATTGCCGAAGCACGTCGGCGATATCTTCCAGTTCGCGCGAAAACCCGTCGAGTGCATTTGCGTCATGCGGGCTCAGCCGGGCGACGGACGCCTGCGTCCGCCCCTCGCCGGTGAGCAGATAGCTGCCGTCGGGGGCGGGCAGAAAATTCTGCGCGCGCCGTTCGACGATGCGCAGGCCCTGTTCGGCCAGCTTCAAGTCGCGGATCACCTGCGGATTAAGCAGGCTCACGGTGTAGGCCGCGACCGAATTGCGGAAGCCGGGATGAAATTCCTCCGTGACCGCGGCCCCGCCGACCACCTTGCGGCGCTCGACCACGCGCACGCGCAAGCCGGCCATCGCGAGATAGGCCGCGCAGGTGAGGCCGTTATGGCCAGCGCCGATGATGATGACGTCGGTTTCGATCATGAAGGGGTCAGCTGTTCCACGCCCATTCCGGGATGGTCTGAACGACCGGGCTCGGGACATCTGTATATCAAGCATTCCCCGCTGCAACATCACGAGACCCTTTATTGCCCGTTCAGGCGCCTTGTGCTCCATTGCGCGCGCCCGGCGCCCGCCGGGGCTGGAGCTTCCATGGATTCGATCGTGCAACCCGCCGCCACGGAGCAGCCGTCCTCGTCACGCAACCGGCTGCTGCTGACGGTCTACACCGCCGCGATCTTCGTCAGCGCGCTGTTGCTGTTCTCGGTGCAGCCGCTGTTCACGAAAATGGTCCTGCCGCGGCTCGGCGGCTCGCCGGCGGTGTGGTCGGTGGCGATGGTGTTCTTCCAGTCGCTGCTGCTGGCGGGCTACGCCTATGCGCATTTGTTGATGCAGGTGAGGAACCGCATCGTTCCGGTGGTGGTGCATCTCCTGCTGCTGATCACGGCGTTCGTCACGTTGCCGCTCGGCATCGCCTCGGCCTATGGCGATCCGCCCGCTTCGGGCTACGCGATCTGGCTGCTCGGTCTGTTCGTGATCTCGATCGGGCTGCCGTTCTTCGCGCTTGCCGCCAACAATCCGTTGCTGCAGGCCTGGTTCGTCCGCACCGGGCATCCTGCCGGACACGATCCCTATTTCCTCTATGCGTCCTCCAACATCGGCAGCTTCCTCGCCCTGCTGTCCTATCCGTTCCTGCTGGAGCCGATGTTCACGCTGCACACGCAGAACCGGCTCTGGACCGGCGGTTACGGCATTCTGATCGTCCTGATCGCCGCCTGCGGCGTGCTGCTGTTGCGCTCGCCGAAACTGGCCATGGTCGATGCGCGAACCGAGGATTTGAATGCGCCGGCGCCCGGTCTCATGACGCGGCTGCGCTGGATATTCCTCGCCGGAGTGCCGTCCGGCCTGCTCATCGCCGTCACCGCGCACATCTCGACCGATGTTGCGGCAGCGCCGCTGCTGTGGGTGCTGCCGCTGTCGCTGTATCTCCTGACCTGGGTGGTGGTGTTCCAGTCGCGGCCGTTACTGCCGCACAAATGGATGCTGATGCTCCAGCCGGTCGCGATCGCGGGCGTCGTCTTCCTGCTGGCGTTCGGCGGCGAACAGAACCTGCTGCTGACGCTCGGCGGTCATCAATTGTGCTTCTTCGTCATCGCGATGGCCTGCCACGGCGAATTGGCGCGAACCCGGCCGGCCGCCAAATATCTCACCGGATTCTATGTCGCGCTATCGTTCGGCGGCATGGTCGGCGGCCTGTTCGCAGGGCTCCTTGCGCCGTTCACATTCTCCTGGATCGCCGAATATCCGATCCTGGTTGCGCTTGCCGCGCTGTGCCGGCCGCCCGCGAACGAGCGGCTGGCGGGCATCGTCAAATGGTACTGGCTGGCGCTTGCCGCGCTCGCCGTCGTGCTCGTTGTGCCGTCCACCACGACGGGCGGGCTATCGACCTGGTTCGAGGATCACCGGGTCTGGATGGCCGGCGGCGTCGGCGTGCTCGCCGCGCTGCTGGCGCTGGCGGTCAACGCCGGCCGCTGGAAGATATTCGCCACCGTCGCGCTCGCGCTGGCGTTGATCCGGGTTTATCCGGCGGACGAAGGCCGCGTCACCACGGTGCGCAGCTTCTTCGGCGTGCACAAGATCGTGGTGACGCCCGGCGGCTATTTCCACGTGCTGATGCACGGCACCACGATTCACGGCGCCGAGCGCTTCCTCAACAATGACGGCACGCCGGTCACCGGCCGGCCGGAGCCGATCACCTACTATCACAAGGACGGCGGCATCGGTCAGGCCGTGACCGCGATGCGCGAGCGCAAGGGCGCGCCGCTGAAGGTCGCGGCGATCGGCGTCGGATCGGGCACGCTCGCCTGCGCCGCCGAGCCCGGCGAGAGCTGGACATTCTTCGAGATCGATCAGTCCATGGTCGACGCGGCAAGCGATCCGAAGAATTTCCGCTACATCTCGAGCTGCATGCCGGGCCTGAAGCCGGTGATCGGCGATGCCCGCCTCACCTTCGCGAAGGAGCCGGACGGTGCCTATGATCTCATCATCGTCGATGCCTATTCGTCGGATGCGATCCCGATCCATCTTGCGACCGAAGAGGCGATGAAGATCTACAAGGACAAGCTCGCTCCGCACGGCGCCGTGGTGATGCACGTCTCCAACCGCCACCTCGATCTCGATACGGTCGTGGTCGGTATCGCCGATGCCAACGATCTCAAGAGCTGGGTCTACAACGAGGATTCCGGGCGCGATGGTGACTACATCTTCTCGACCGACGTCGTCATCTCCGCCCGCGAGGATGCCGACGTCGGCAGGCTCGCATCGTCGAAAACATGGGAGCAGACCGAAGCCGACGACCGGGTGCGGGTCTGGACCGACGATTACTCCAACATTTTGGGCGCGCTGTACCGGCGCTTGCGGGACGGGGAGTAGGGCCCGCTTCTACGGCTCCACCGGCGTCCCCGCGGGCAACGCGATTGCCTTCTCGCCCGCGACCTGCCGCAACAAATCGGGCCTGTCGGAGATGATCCCGTCGACGCCGATCTCGATCATGCGCGCCATGTCTTCGGGTTTGTTGACCGTCCAGACCACGACACGCAGCCCGAGCGCATGGGCCTCGGCGATCAGTGCCGCGGTCACATCGCCGAAATAGGGTGACCAGACCGCGCCGCCCGCAGCCTTGATGGTCCGCGGCAGCGACCCGCCGTGATCGGCCGGGCTGAAGCCCGCCGTCCAATTGGTCGCCTTGTCCAGCGCCACCGTCTGGCCCGAGCCGCGCTGGAGCGTCAGGTACACCGTCGGCATCTTTGGTGCCCGCTGCTGGACGAGCAGCAGGGTCCGCCAGTCGAACGACTGGATCATGACGCGGTCGGAGAATTTCTCGGCTTCGATCACGCCGAGCAGCCTGGTGACGAAAGATTGCGGATCGAGCGTCTCGTCCGGATGGTTCGGATCGATCTTGGTCTCGACGTTGAAGCGCACGCGCGTATTGCCGGATTTGCGCACCAGCGCGAACAGCTCGCTCAAGGTCGGAATACGGGTCCCGGGCATGGCGCGCTGGTCGGGGAATTGCTTTTCGTAAGGGCTGTCTGACCGGATCTGGCCGACGTCATAGGTCCTGACATCGGCGAGCCGCAGTTTCACGAAGGGCGTGCCGGGAGGCGTGACGTAGGCGCCGTTCGCATCCCGCGTGATATCAGGATTGAGCCCGCGCTCATGCGAGACGACGACTTCGCCGTCGGCGGTGATGCCGACATCGAGCTCCAGCGTGTCCACGCCGATCGACAGCGCGTTGGCGAAGGCCGGAAGCGTGTTTTCCGGCAGCAGTGCCCGCCCGCCGCGATGGGCCTCGAGGTCGAAAGCCGAATCAAATGCCATGCCCGGTCCCGCAATGAGAAGTGACAGTACGGTCAAGATCGTCGCAGCACGTGACGGCATGGTGGCTCATGGGGCAAGGGGAAAGGGGCGATATTTCAACGCGTTTGGCGCGTCCGTCCTATTGTATAGGCTTTCCTGGCTGTTGAAACCTTGGGCGGCGGCTTGGGTTGCGGCCGCCGCGGGGGTATGTACTCATAGTCGGTGCCCTGGAATCCCGCCCGTGCAGCAGCAACGCGATCATCGAATTATCCGCAGCCGGCATTTTCGCCGGATGCAGCGCCGGCATTTCATGATCTTCGACGTTTTGCCCTTCGTCGGCACGCTGCTGGCGCTGGTCCTTCTGTTCTACCGCCCGATCGGCGCGATGGAGCTTGGCCTGTTCGTCGGCTTCTGGCTGGTCACCGGCCTCGGCCTTACCGTCGGCTATCACCGGCTCTTCACCCACCGCGCCTTCGCGACCTCCACGGCGATGAGTGCGATCCTGGTCGTGATGGGATCGATGGCCGGCCGCGGTCCCATGCTGTCCTGGGCGGCAATGCACCGCCGGCACCACGAATTGTCCGATCACGACGGCGATCTGCATTCGCCGCGGCTGCACGGCAAGGGCGCATTCGGCCGCCTGCGCGGCTTCCTGCACGCGCATTTGACCTGGATGATCGCGCACGATTATCCCAATGTTGCGCACTATGTTCCGGATCTGATGGCGGATCGCAGGCTGGTTGCCGTCAACAGCTACTATTACAGTTGGGTCGGTCTCGGCCTGGTGCTGCCGGCCGCGATCGGCGGCCTCGCCACGATGAGCCCGTGGGGCGCACTGACCGGCTTGCTCTGGGGCGGCGTGGTGCGCATGTTCGTGGTCGAGCAGACCATGTCGGCCATCAACTCCGTCATGCATAGCTTTGGCGCGCAGCCGTTCGTCACCCGCGACGACAACAGCCGCAATCTCGGCGTGGTGGCCTGGCTTGCCTGGGGCGAGGGCTGGCACAACAACCACCACGCCTTTCCCTATTCCGCGGCCTTCGGCTTGCGCTGGTTCGAGTTCGATCCGGGCTTTGTCTTCATCAGGGCGCTGGAAGCGCTGGGACTGGCCTGGGACGTCAAGGTGCCGAGCGACGAGAAGATTGCGCGACGCATGCTGCGGCAGCCGGGTGACGCTGCGCCCGACCTCGAAACGGGCTGAGCATCATCGCCGGCTCACGCCGGCGATGGCGCGGCTGTGAACCGATGCTGTTCAACGACTATCCCTTTCTCCTGGTCTTCCTGCCCGCGGCGCTGCTGATCTATCGCTTGGCCGACCCCTATCCGGGCTTGCGTATCGGCGTGCAGGTCGCGCTGTCGCTCGCCTTCTATGCCTGGGGCAGCCCGTCCTTCATCCTGCTCCTGATCGGCTCGATCGCGATCAACTGGCTCGCCTCGTTTGCCTATGGGCGCGTGAAATGGCCGGCGCTGCTGACACTGGTGATCGGGCTCGATCTCGTGGTGCTGGCGCTGTTCAAATACGCCAACTTCGTTCTCGCTAATCTGGGTCTCGTGCTCGGTACGACGCTGCCGGTGCTCGACGTCGGGCTGCCGCTCGGCATCTCCTTCTTCACCTTCCATCACATCATGTATCTGGTCGACCTGAAGCGCGGCAGGGCGCCGCTCTATGCGTTCGACCGCTATGCGCTCTACATCGCCTTCTTCCCGCAGGCGATCGCCGGCCCCCTGGCGCGCTGGTCGGAGGTGATGCATCAGTTCGGCAGGCAGGTCTACGTTCCGGGCTGGCAGCGTCAGTTCTGCATCGCCACCTGCTTCATCGCGATCGGCCTGTTCGAGAAAATCGTGATCGCCGACGGCCTCGCGCATCTGCTCGATCCCATCTACGCGCAGGCCGCGAACGGGCCGCTCGCGGGCGGTGACGCCTGGCTCGCCTTCTGCTTCTCCTTCCAGATCCTGTTCGATTTCTCCGGCTATTCCGACATCGCGATCGGCCTCGGCCTGCTCTTCGGCGTGCAGCTGCCGTACAATTTCGATGCGCCGCTGCGCTCGACCAATATCCAGGATTTCTGGCAGCGCTGGCACATCACCCTGATGCTGTTCCTGCGCGATTACGTGTTTTATCCGCTGGTCAATCTGCGCCTGCTGCCGCGGCGCTGGCTGCCGGTGCAGTTTTTCGGCGCGATGATGATCACGATGGCGCTGTGTGGCCTCTGGCACGGCGCGAGCTGGACCTTCGTGCTGTGGGGCGTGCTGCACGGGCTTGCGCTGGTCGCCTGCACGCTGTGGCGTCGCTATGGCCCGGAGTTCCCGTCATGGCTCGGCTGGGCGCTTACCGTGCTGTTCGTGCTCGCGACCGGCGTGATCTTTCGTGCGGGATCGGTGGAGGCGGCCTGGCATGTCTTCGCCGGACTGGCTTCGCCGCTCCCGCTCGAGCGCGGAAAGCATTTGTGGCCGCTAATCGCAGCGCCGCTGTTCGCCTTCCTGCTGCCGGCGAGCCAGGACATCGTGGCGGTGCTCACGCGCCGTCCCAATCCGTGGCTCGCGGGTCTGCTCGGTCTTGGGCTATTCGCATTGCTGCTTCACATGGGTGGTCGGGATCTCCATGAGTTCGTCTACTTCAAGTTCTGAGACCGATCTCGGCTGGGGCCGGAGCTTGCTGGCGTGTCTGGGCACGCTGATCGGGGCTGCGCTGCTGGTGCTCGCACTGATGGTGGCGGTCGATCCCTATGACAGCGGCAAGCTCGGCCTGCTTGGCATCGACGGCGTCGATAATCGTCTGACCAAAATCACGGCCGCGAGCCGCGCGCGGGATCCGGATTTCAATGCCGCGATCCTGGGCAATTCGACGGCGCAGATGGTCGAGCCGGCGGAATTGTCGCGCGCAACCGGCCTGCGGTTCGTGCAGCTCTACATGACCGGTGCATTTCCCCGCCAGGAGCTCGCAGTGCTGGACTTCTTCCTGCGGAATCACCGGGAGGTCGGCGCACTGGTGATCGTGACCGACCCTGGCTGGTGCACGCATGCACGGGCGAAGGAGGAGGGCGGCGTCCCGTTTCCCGACTGGCTCTATGACAGAAGCGTCGTCACCTACGCCGCACGGCTGATCTCCTGGCAGGCAATCGAGCACGCCTTTCAACGCATCAGTATCGGCCTTGGCCGGCGACCACGGATGAACCCTGACGGCTTTGTCAGCTACGAGGACATCTGGCCGCCGGGCCAATTCAAGGAAGTCGGCTGGCCCAGGGATCCGGCGCCAGCCTCGTCTGCCGAGATGCGGGCGACATTTCCCGAGATCGCTGCGCTGGCAGATATCGTCAGGGCATTGCCGGCCGATGTGCCCGTCGTCATCATCGTGCCGCCGACCTTGGCGACCACTGTGCCGAAGCCCAGTACGGAAGCCGCCTTGGAGCGCAGCGCCTGCGATGCCGCGCTGAAGAAAGTGGTCGCGGACCGACCGCGCAGCAATTTCATCAGCTATCGCGTCGACAACGATCTCACGCGCGACCGCGCCAATTTTGCCGACTTCATCCATTATCGCCCAATTCTCGCGCGCAAGATCGAGCAGGGGATCGATGCGAGCCTGCGCGATGGGGAGAGCGCGAAGATCGATTTCTGAGTGGTCTCAGCCGAGCTGTTCGAACCCGCCATCGAGCCAGAGCTTGCGTGCCAGCTTGCGCTGGATCTTGCCGCTGGTGGTCTTCGGCAGCGTGCCGGGCCGGATCAGCGCGATGTGACGCGCGGAGAGTTCGTGGTTGTCGGCGACGGCCTCGCGAATTCGGCCCTTGATCGCTTCGGTGTCGATCGAGTGGCGCGCGGTGCGCTCGATTTCCTGGACGATGACGAGCATTTCTTCGCCGGTCTCGTCCGGCACCGAGAACGCCGCGCCGCAGTTTTCGCGCAAAGCTCCATCGAGCGATTGCACCGTGCGCTCCACGTCCTGCGGATAATGGTTGATGCCACGGATGATGATGAGGTCCTTGATCCGTCCCGTGACGAACAATTCGCCTGTGACGTCGATGAAGCCGAGGTCGCCGGTGCGCAGCCACGCTCCGTCTTCGCCGGCAATCTGCGCATTGAGCCCCTCGCGCGTCGCCTCGTCGTTGCGCCAATAGGCGCGGGCAATATTGGCCCCACTCACCCATATCTCACCGACGCGGTCCGCGGGCAGCCGCGTGCGGTTGTCCGCGTCCACGATGGCGATCCGTTCGCCGGTGAGCGGGCGCCCGCAGCCGACGGCGACCTGTGTATCTTCGGCGTCGGAAGGCGCCTGCGCCGCATGCGCCTGCAGCGCCGTGCGGCTCACGCTGCGTGTGACATGACCGCCGCCACGGCGTCCGCCGGAAATCAGGAGCGTCGCTTCCGCCATTCCGTAGGCGGGATACATTGCGCGCGGATCGAAGCCGTGGGGCGCAAATGTCTGGATGAACCGCTCGATGGTTTCCGCATGCACCGGTTCTGCGCCGTTCAGTGCGATCCTGAGCGAGGACAGCTCGATGCCTTCCATCTGGTCGGCGCGATAGCGGCTGACGCAGAAATCGAAGCCGAAGTTCGGGCTGCATGCCACTTCCGCGCGATAATGCGCGATCGCGCGCAGCCAGCCGAGCGGCCGCTGCATGAACGCGTTCGGCGCCATCAGTACGCAGGTCGCGCCGACATAGAGCGCTTGCAGCGCGTTCAGGATCAGCCCCATGTCGTGATAGAGCGGCACCCAATTGACGTAAGTCGATTGCCGGCTGTTGCCGAGCGCGAGCCGGATCATCTCGAGATTGGCGAGCAGATTGGCGTGGCTCACCATTACGCCTTTGGGCGCGGACGTGGAGCCGGAGGTGTATTGCAGGAAGGCGATGTCGTCCGGCGCCGGCTCGGGTAGTTCGATTGTCTCACCTTCGGCCGCGGCGAGATCGACCTCGATCCAGCGAATGTGCTCATGCGCGAAGCGTGCCCGCAAATCACCGCGGAGCGCGACGGCCGAATTGGTCAGCGCCACCGCCGGCGTGCAATTGGCGAGGATCGCGGCGCTGGCATCGCGCGCGCCGTTTCGCCGCGGCATCATCATCGGCACGGCGATGATGCCGGCCATCAGACAGCCGAAGAACGCCACCATGAATTCGATGCCGGGCGGAAACACCAGGATGGCGCGATCGCCGGGACGCGCGGCCACGGTCAGTCGCGACGCGAGCGCGCCCGCGGCATCGTGCAGCTGTCGAAAGCTGAGGACAGCGTCCTCCGTCCCGCGATCGGAGACGAAGACATAGGCGCGGTCGTCGGCCTGCTCCGCCGCACGCCGGGCCAGCAATGCCACGAGCGAGCGGAAGGTTTCCATGGGTTGCGCCGACTTCAGCCGCCCTCAGGCGGCGGGGCGGATTGCGCGCTTGTCGGCGAGAAACCGCGACAACGCCTCAACGGTCGGATGGTCGTAGAAGTCGTCCGTCGACAGCTCGAGGTCGAGCTTCTCCTCGAGTTCCATCATCAGGTAGACCAGCATCGCCGAATCGAGGCCGAGGCGGCTGAATTTCGTGCCGATATCGACGCGGTCGCTCGAAATTCGCAGGATATTTGCCAGGGCGGTAACGCAGAAATCCGAAATCTGCTCGCGTGTCATGTCATGTCCCAGAAACAATGGGAACGACAATAGGGGCGACCCCCTGGTTGTCAATTTGGTCGGAACGCCGCCGCGTTGAAGGTTGTGGACTGTTGCTTCCTTGCGTCGGCCGGTGCCCAATCCGTGCACGGGCTGGCGCCATTTCCTGCGGTCGATTGCGGCAAGCGCCCGTCGCGGCCGCGGCTTCCTGATTCGCTGGCGCGGCAACGCCGCGTTCAAGTAGGTCAGTTCTGGTAGTAATAGCCACGCGGTTGGTAAACCTGCCGGGGCTGCGGCTGATAGTAGGTGCCCTGCTGGCCGTAGCCCTGATTGTAGTATTGCTGCGGCTGCGGCTGATAGACCTGCGCGTCATAGAGCGGGCGGCTACTGCGCGGCGCGGGGTAGCGCGCGCCGGTGTCGCTGCCGTCGGCCGGATAGATGTAGTTGTCGTCTTGCGGCATGTAGCGGCGGGCAGGTGCGGCCTGAGGCGTCAGGTTCACGGGATCGCCTGATGTGGCGTACTGCTCTTCGGCGGGCTGCGGCGCGCGGGCCACTGCCGTGGGATTGCGGCCACGCGGATTGCGGGCGAGCGCCACCTGCGCCGAGCCGGTCAGCGTTACCGTGGTGTTGAGCACGCCCTGCTGCTGCACCAGCGCGTAGAGCGTGGTGGCATTCTGGCGCGACAGCCGCACGCAGCCATGCGAGGCGGGCGTGCCGAGCCGGCCGACCGAGTCGGTGCCGTGGATGGCGTGCCCGACCTTGGTGAAGAAGATCGCGTGCGGCATCGGCGCGTCGTCGAATTCCTTGGAATAGTGATCCTCTTCCATGCGGAAGGCGCGGAACGCGCCGTTCGGCGTCTCCCGCGAGGGGATGCCTGTCGACACCGGCCAGTGGTAGCGCGCGACGCCGTCGACGGCGACGGTCATCTGCTGATTGTCCTTGTCGACGGTGATGTCGACCTTGGCCTGCGCGGCGCCCGCGCTCAAAAGCATCAGGGAGGTGAAAGCAATAAAAAACGAACGCATCTGACTCGTGGCCTCCGGCCTGTTCATACTAGGCGCCGCGGCTCTCCGTCCCCCGGCGTGCATTATGCCTGCAATCGCGCTTTCGTTCCAGCGGCCTGCAAAGCAAACCTTATTGCCATCGTTAACGGGACGCCCGGCGTAAGCAAGGCCGCTTTGTGCCGCAAAGCGAGCGGCAGCGCTGACATTTTCGCGAGCGGGAGATGCGTTCACAACGCCGACAATTCATCACAATGGTGCAACCATCCGGGGCGCAACCATTTGGCCGCATCGGCGTTGACGATCGCTGCCTCGACCGGCCGCTTCCGCGGCCGGTTTTACCTTTGGGAATGAAGATGAACAAAGTTTGCGTCGCCGCCGCTTCTCGGCCGGCTGGTCTGCCTTTCCGTGTGCTCTTCGCTGGCGCGGCCGTTCTGGCCGCGCTGTCCTGCGTCCCCCAGCCTGGCCATGCCCAAGGCATCGTTCGGGGCGCCCAGGAAGGTTCTTACGAAGGCAACCGGATCGCCGGCCCCGTCGGCGGCGTGGTTGGGGGCGCGGTCGGCGCCGGTGTCGGCGGTGCCGTCGGCGCGGTCGAGGGGGTGTTCGGCATTCCCCATCGCGGCCACCGTCGGTGTCGCGGCTATTACGACGGATACAACCGCTTCCACTGCTATCGGTAGAGCTTGCGATTCCGGGGCGCGCGCGTGCCCCCCGGAATGACGGCCGGATCAGTTCTTCAACCGATATCCCGTGCGGAAAATCCACCAGATCACGACCAGGCAGATCACCAGGAACGCCGTTGTCATGCCGATGCTGACGGCCATGCTGACGTCCGCGATCTCGTAGAAGCTCCAGCGGAAGCCGGAGATCAGATAGACGACCGGATTGAGCAGCGCCACCGTGCGCCAGGCGGGCGGCAGCATGTCGATGGAATAGAAGCTGCCGCCGAGGAAGGTCAACGGCGTCACCACCAGCATCGGGATCATCTGCAGCTTTTCGAATCCGTCGGCCCAGATGCCGATGATGAAGCCGAACAGGCTGAACGTCACCGCCGTCAGCACAAGGAAGGCCAGCATCCAGACCGGATGATGGATGTGCAGCGGCACGAACAGGCCAGCCGTGGCGAGGATGATCAGGCCGAGGATGATCGATTTGGTCGCGGCCGCGCCGACATAGCCGAGCACGATCTCGAAATAGGAGATCGGCGCCGACAGGATCTCGTAGATCGTGCCGGTGAATTTCGGGAAGTAGATGCCGAACGAGGCGTTGGCGATGCTCTGCGTCAGCACCGAGAGCATGATCAGGCCCGGCACGATGAAGGTGCCGTAGCTGACGCCCTCGACCTGGCTGATGCGCGAGCCGATCGCGGCGCCGAACACCACGAAATACAGCGAGGTCGAGACCACCGGCGAGACGATGCTTTGCAGCAGCGTGCGCCAGGTGCGCGCCATTTCGAACAGGTAGATGGCGCGGACAGCGCGGTAGTTCATGACGCCCTCACGAGATCGACGAAGATGTCCTCGAGCGACGATTGCGTCGTGTCGAGATCGTTGAACCGGATGCCGGCTGTACGGAGATCGCCGAGCAGGCTGGTGATGCCGGTGCGCTCGCCCTTGGTGTCGTAGTCGTAGACCAGCGTCGCGCCGCCGTCGCAGAGGTCGAGCTCGTAATGCCTGAGGCTCTCCGGCAGCGCATCGAGCTTGCCTTGCAGATGCAGCGTCAGCCGCTTCTTGCCGAGCTTCTGCATCAAGGTGGCCTTGTCCTCGATCAGCACGATCTCGCCCTTGTTGATGACGCCGATGCGGTCGGCCATCTCCTCGGCTTCCTCGATGTAATGCGTGGTCAGGATGATGGTGACGCCGGATTGCTGGAGCGTGCGCACCACCTCCCACATGCCCTTGCGCAGTTCGACGTCGACCCCGGCGGTCGGCTCGTCCAGGAACAGGATCTGCGGCTCGTGCGACAGCGCTTTGGCGATCATCACGCGACGCTTCATGCCGCCGGAGAGCGTGATGATCTTGCTGTCCTTCTTGTCCCACAGCGAGAGGTCTTTCAGCACCTTCTCGATATGATCGGGGTTCTTCGGCTTGCCGAACAGCCCGCGGGAGAAGCTCACGGTCGCCCACACGCTCTCGAAGGCATCGGTGTGCAATTCCTGCGGCACCAGCCCGATCAGCGAGCGCGCCTTGCGATAGGAGGTCTGGATGTTCTCGCCGCCGACGAGGACCTTGCCTTCGCTCGGATTGGCAATGCCGCAGATGATCGAGATCAGCGTGGTCTTGCCGGCGCCGTTGGGGCCGAGCAAGGCGAAGATTTCGCCGCGCGTGATGTCAAGATTGACGTTCTTGAGCGCCTTGAAGCCGGACCCATAGGTCTTCGACAAATTGGCGACGGAAATGATGGAGGACATGATGGCCGCAAGTCTGAGGGGCTAAGGCTGGGGAGGGGAGGCTGGAACCTACCGGGAGGGGCGGGTCAGCGGAGCCCTGACATAGGAAGGCCCTTGCGCGGCTGCAATTAGCGGGAGAAAAATGGCCTCGAAACAGCTCCTTCCGTGGCAGGTTTCGGGCAAGTGTTGCGCGATGGTCACGGCTTGATGCTAAGATCGTCGTTCACGCGGCTCTTTGTTGCGTCTGCGAGCAGGCCATGGCTACGATTCCGGCCGAAGCATATTCCCAGGGAAAAGATCGATGAGACCGAACGGCCGTCACACCGCTGGCGTCAGCCAGTTGTCCGCCCTCCGTGCCTGGGCGATGGGCCTGCTCCTGCTGTCAGCTGTTGCCATCAGCCCGACCACCGCCAAGGCGGCGCCAAGCCAGGCTGCCGTCGCGACCACGCATGTCTACCTGCTCCGCGGCGTGCTCAACATCTTCTCGCTCGGGCTCGACACGATCGGCGCCCGGCTCCAGGCGCAGGGCATCCCGGTGACCGTGGCGAATTTCGTGTCCTGGTCCTCGCTCGCGGATGAGGCCGCGACCGCCTACAAGGCCGGCCGGCTCAAGACCATCGTACTGGTCGGGCACTCCTCCGGCGCGACTGCGCTGCCAGACATGATCGCCAAGCTCAACCGTCTCGGCGTGCCCGTGAAACTCGCGATCGGGCTCGACTCCGTGTTCAAGACCAAGCTGTCGACCGGCGCGGAGCGCTACATCAACATCTATATCGGCGACGGCCCCGGCGAGCCGGTGAAGCGCGCGGACGGTTTTCGCGGCAAGCTCGACAATGTCGACGTCCGCGGCTCCGGCGTCGGCCACATCTCGATCGACAAGAACGAAGCGATCCAGCGCCGCGTGATTGCCGAGATCGACGCCGCAATCATGCGCTCGCGCGCACCGGCTCCGGTTGCCGAACCCGGCGCGCCCAGGTCGGCGCGCTCGGCGGCGGCAACGGCTCCCCGGAATTAAGCCGTTCGCCGCAAGCAGGTGAATTGACAATGCCGCCGTCACGCCGACGGCGGCATTGTCGTATCTGCACAAGCCAAGCTCGATCACCCGCCGGTGAGGAAGGGAACTCGGCGTACGATCTGGTGTTGTTACAGCATGACAAGCGGACGAAACGTCGGCCCCATGGCGGTTCAGCCCGAGCGGATATGGGCCGGTCGGCCTGTTTCCGAAAATGCCCTTGAGAAAAAGCCGCAGCCTCAATCGAGCCAGTTGAGCGCGACGCGAGCCGGCTTGTTAAGACAGCACGCGCTGCGGACGCAGCGTGCGTTGCTCGCCGGCAACAGCGACGGTCGCAAGAGTTCCTCGAAGTGCAAGAGTTCCTCGAATTGACAGGCCGGCCTTCCGGTGTGCCGTCTGTCTGGGGCCAGTCCACGTGAAGATCTTTCAGTGCCCGTCATGCCGCCATCCTGTCTCGTTCGAGCACATCGCGTGCGCGAATTGCAGCACTGAGCTGGCGTTCGACTCCTCGCGCATCGAGATGACTAGGCTTACATCCCATCAATCTTGCCGTAACCGCGAGATCATCGGCTGCAACTGGTGTGTCGAGGGCGCGGACTGGTATTGCGGCTCGTGCCGCCTCACGCGCACAATTCCAAAAATCGGCAGCAGCAGAAACATCATGCTCTGGCGCCTTATGGAGGAAGCCAAGCGCCGTCTTCTCTATGATCTCAGTCGCCTCAAGCTTCCGCTCGCATCGCGCAACGGCGCAGAATTGGCTTTCGACATTCTTTCGGACGAGGTCGGTCCGATCGTGACGGGGCATCTCTCGGGCCTGATCACGCTCAACCTTGCGGAGGCCGACGATGTCGAACGAGAATCTCGCCGCGTGGCGTTCCGGGAGCCGTACCGCACGCTGCTCGGGCATTTCCGGCACGAGATCGGTCACTTCTATTGGGACCTGCTCGTCGACGGCACGACATTCCAGGCCCCGTTCAAGCTGATCTTCGGTGATCAGGCGCAGGACTATCAGGCCGCGATCAACTCCTATTACAGCCGCGCCGATCGTTCATACGACCGAAGCGGCTTCATCAGCGAGTACGCCACGTCCCACCCCTGGGAGGATTGGGCGGAAACGTTCGCGCATTTCCTGCATATCGTGTCGACGCTCGACTCGCTGGCAGGTTTGCCGTTGGCGCTGGACGAGCGCGCCCGGCAGACCCTGACGGATCCCTATCTCGAGAGCGACTTCGAGGCACTCCTGGCACTGTGGATGCCGCTTGCTCGCAGCATCAACGAACTCAACCGCTCGCTCGGGATGAGCGATGCATATCCCTTCGACATATCGCCGGCGGTCAAAGGCAAGCTGCATCTCGTCCATATGGCGATCAGCGCATTCCGCGCTCAGCAGAGCCTGGCGGCGTAACTTTCGCGGAGGACAGCCCCCGTTACGTCAGGAAGGTACGAATGCTGTCCGCGATTTCCTTCGCGTGCGTCTCCAGCGCGAAATGACCGGTGTCAAAGAACTGCACCAAGGCGTTCGGATTATCGCGCTTGAACGCTTCGGCGCCGGGCGGAATAAAGAATGGGTCGTTCTTGCCCCAGACCGCGAGGAACGGCGGCGTGTGCTTGCGGAAATAGTCCTGGAAGGCCGGATAGAGCGCGACGTTGCTCTTGTAGTCGCCGAACAGGTCGAGCTGCACGTCGTCCGAGCCCGGGCGCGCAAGGTAGAAATTGTCGAGGCTCTGGCCGTCCGGTGACACGGTCATCGGATCGGGGACGCCATGCGTGTACTGCCAGCGCGTCGCTTCCGGCGTGAGGAGCGCGCGTAGCGCGTCGCGATTGGCCGGCGACGGATCCTGCCAATAGGTCTTGAGCGGAGTCCAGTCGTCGCTGAGCCCTTCCTCGTAGGCGTTGCCGTTCTGTGAGATGATTGCCGTGACCCGCTCGGGGTGACTGAGCGCAAGCCGGAAACCAGTCGGCGCGCCGTAATCGAAAACGTAGACCGCGAAACGGTCGAACCCGATCATTTCGGTGAAGCGTTCGATCACGCGCGCGAAATTGTCGAACGTGTAACGGAAGCTTTTGCGCGAAGGCATGTCGGATTGGCCGAAGCCGGGAAGGTCGGGCGCCACGATATGAAACCTGTCCGCCAGCAGCGGGATGAGGTCACGAAACATGTGGCCTGCGCTGGGGAAGCCGTGCAGCAGCAGGAGTTTTGGCGCTCCGACACGACCGGCCTCGCGATAGAACACCTTGAAGCCCTCGACATCCGCGGTCCGGTACGCGATTGCGGCCATGACATTCTCCATCTTAGTAACCACTAAATTGCCTACTAAGAGGTTACGTCCCCTTACCGTAACTTGTCAACGCCGTTCTATCAGGTTATCCGAGTCCATGCTCCCGACCGGCCAAGGACCGCTCATGGACCGCCCGCCCGCCATGTTCATCGCCGACTCTCTCGGCCTCGACTTCCTCAACTCGGTGGCGACGCCGCTCGATACGCCGGTCGACTGGATCGATGATGGTCATGGCCTGATCGACTGGCTGGCGCAGGCGAAGCTGGTGCCCGCGGATGATCTGCACGCGCTGACGGCGCGCGCCACGCCGGAGGAGCTGGACAAGGTTGCGGATCAGGCGCGCGCCTTGCGCGAATGGTTCAGGGGCTTCGTGCGCAAGCATGCAGGCCGACCGCTCACGACGGATGCATTGCGCGAGCTCGATCCGTTGAACAGCCTGCTGGAGCGCGACGAAGCGTTCAGCCGGATCGAGCCGGGCCATGCCGATGGCGGCGCTCTGGCATTGCGAATGAGGCGGCGCTGGCGATCGCCGGAGGCGCTATTGCTGCCGGTTGGCGAAGCCATGGCGAAGTTCGTTTGCGACGAGGATTTTTCGAACGTCAAGGCGTGCGAGGGGCACAACTGCACCATGCTGTTCGCCGACCACACGCGCAGACGCGCGCGGCGATGGTGCATCATGGCGGTCTGCGGCAACCGCGCGAAACAGGCCGCACACCGCAGCAGGCTCAAGAGCATGCAGTGATTGGGGGGCGAGATGCTGGAATGAGCGCGGATCGAGCCCCGGTTCCGTGCCCCAAATTCCACCCAATCGACCGTCACTAAGCGCCTTTGGGGGAGGCTGCAGCCTCCCGGAGTGGGACTGCTGGACTGATGATCGATTTGAGGCGACTTCTCGCGCTGGCAGCCGTTGCGCTGCTCGCCTTGAGCACCGGGACGACCGCTGCCTCACCTGCCAAGACGAAGCCCGCCGCGGCCGCACCCGCCGCGCCGCCGCCCCCACCGTTCGAGCCATTGCCGCCGCCGAAGATCTACCTGTTCCGTGGCGCCATGGGGCCGTTCTTCTCCACCGGCATGGACCGGCTCGAAGAGAAGCTGACGCAGGCCGGCTTTTCGGCCAACGTCTATGAATTCACCATCTGCCGATGGATCGGCGATCGTGCGATCTCCAGCTACAAGGAAGCGCCGGCGCCGATCGTGCTGATGGGGCATTCGATGGGCGGGCTTTGCTCGATCGTCATCTCCGAGATGGCGGCCAAGGAGAACATCCCGATCAGCCTCGTCATCACCATCGATCCCGCGCATGCGACCGGCGACGTGCCGCTCAATGTCGAGCGCTTCATCAACATCTACCTCTCCGACAGCGTGCTTGGCGGCGGCAACGTGGTCGCGGTGCCGGGCTATCGCGGTCACTATGCGAGCTATGACCTGAAGGAGAACGCGCGGGTCAGCCACATCAACATCGAGAAGTCCGACGACATCCACCGTCAGATCGTCGACATGGTCACGCAGTTGCCGCGCATTCCGCCCCAGACGCAGGTGGATGCCGTGCCGCTGCGTTATCTCGTGCCGGCGAATACGCTGGTCGAATTGTGGGACAGTGGCGTGCGGCTACCGGTGCGCCGCGGCGACACCATGGAGAGCATCGCGGCAGCCAATCGCGTGCCGCTGTGGTCGCTGGCGCAGAGCAACTCGCTGCCGGAGAACGCGACGCTCACCCCCGGCCAGTCCATCATCGTTCCACGCCACCTGACGCCGCCGGAGCCGACAGCCGCTATGGCGAACCCGCCGCCGGGACGGCGGTAAGCAGTCAGCATCGGAGATGGTCGGGATGGGCTGATGCAGGCACCATCCCTCGCGGCACCTGTCATTCACGCATCTTGTGCCGCGGCAGCCATCTTGATGCGGGTGTCGCCAAGGAGGAGCGAGCCGTGGCGGAAGCCCGGCCCGCCGGGCGATAGGGCGCGGCGAGAAGCATCATAAACAAGGCCCTGTCAGCCGCATATTTGGCAGCGGGTCGGCCATTTTCGAAGCCGTGCATGACCAGGCGTCCTTCCGTCGTGCAGACACGCCATCGCCATGTCCTTCGACCGCACTTCTTCAGGAACACTTCGAATGTCGGGAGGTGTTCGGGCATGTCGATCACCCGTGCCGGCTTGCCGTCAGGCGCGTGGTGGCGTTCCCCATCGCCCGGCTCGGAGCCTGAAAGGTGAGCGGAAAGGCGGAGACGGCGAGCTTCTCGATCGCCGAGCGCTCCTCGGACACACGTCTCTCGATGAACCGCCGTTCGAACTCGGTCAGCTCGGTCTTGAGCAACCGCTGATAGCGGCTGATGTTGCTGCGGTGGCCGCGCAACAAGGCCAGCTCTTCATCAAGCATCATCGCAATCCCCGTTGAGCTGTCGTTGCCTAGGCTGCGAGGCCGGTTCGTTCGACGGATCGCGTGCGGACCGGCTTGCCGCCCGGAGGGCCCTTCGGATGGTGGTCGAGGCTCGCGAGCGCTTCCAGAATTTCGTCTATGGTGACGGCTTTGTCCGAGCCGGGCAGCTCCCGCAATGTCGGGCTCGAGGCGACACTGGCTGCGTCCGAAGCCCAGGACGCGAGGATCGCGCGCTTCTCGCCGATCGACAAAGTTGGATCGGCTATGACGTCGCGGGGATGATCATAGACGGAGCCAGGGTGCAATATCGCGTTCAGATCGATGATGTTGTCGGCATGATCGAGCATGAGAGGTCCTCCTCCTTTCTCTAAAACCTCTGACTTGCATTCGGGTACGCGATCGAAGGCCATGGCCCATCCCGCCCGACGATCGGGCGGGATCACCGGGTCTCCGACAGACCGAATTCAGGCGGCTTTGCCCTCGAGTTGATGCACGTTGCCGGACGGCGCGGCATTGATGGCAATTCGCCGCGGCTTCATGGCTTCAGGGATTTCTCGGACCAGTTCGATCTTGAGCAAGCCGTTCTCGAACGAGGCGCTGTGCACCTGAACATACTCGGCCAGGTTAAACTGCCGCTTGAACGGTCGCGCGGAAATGCCCCGGTAGAGATACTCGCGTTCGGTTCTGTCCGGCTTGTTTCCCTCGACGGTCACCGCATTCTGCTCGGCCGTCACCGCGACCTCGTTGGGTGAGAAACCCGCAATCGCAAGCGAAATCTGGTAGCGATCCTCGCCGAGACGTTCGATGTTGTAGGGAGGATAGTTGTCCTCGCCGGCACGCTGTGCCGTTTCAACGAGGTCGAAAAGGCGGTCGAAGCCAACGGTCGAACGCCACAAGGGAGAGAAGTCGTAAGTGCGCATAGCCAGATCCTCCAAGGAGCAAAATGGATACGAACGACACCGGACACGACCGGTGCCCGTCTCAGCTTCCCGACCCTACAGGCGTCGGGAACACCACCTCTCGGCGGCAGCGGAAAAATAAAAAAAGCCCGTTTTGGTTTCAAGAGGGGGGCTCAAAATTTTTCGGAAACCCTGGCGCCTCCCGCTGACGTAGCTCGGATTACACGTTCGATCCGTGGATCGCTTCGATCACGGCATCGGTCACGTCCTTCGTCGTCGCCTTGCCGCCGACATCGGGCGTCAGCACGCCGGCCGCGCAGACGCGCTCCACCGCCGCCATCAACCGCACCGCCGCGTCCTTCTCGCCCAGATGCTCCAGCATCTGTGCGCCGGTCCAGAACGTCGCGACCGGATTGGCGATGCCCTTGCCGGTGATGTCGAAGGCCGAGCCGTGGATCGGCTCGAACATCGAGGGGAAGCGGCGCTGCGGGTCGATATTGGCGGTTGGCGCGACGCCGAGGCTGCCCGCCAGCGCCCCGGCGAGGTCGGAGAGGATGTCGGCGTGCAAATTGGTCGCGACAATGGTGTCGAGGCTCTTCGGATGCAGCGTCATGCGCACCGTCATGGCGTCGACCAGCATCTTGTCCCAGGTCACATCGGGGAATTCGGCCGCGACTTCGGCTGCGATCTCGTCCCACATCACCATGCCATGGCGCTGCGCGTTCGACTTGGTCACCACGGTCAGGAACTTGCGCGGGCGCGACCGGGCGAGCTCGAATGCATAGCGCATGATCCGCGTCACGCCGACGCGGGTGAACACCGCGACCTCGGTGCCAACCTCTTCGGGGAGACCCCTGTGGGCGCGGCCGCCCATGCCGGCATATTCGCCCTCGGAATTCTCGCGCACGATCACCCAGTCGAGGTCGCCGACGCCGACATTGCGCAGCGGCGAGGCGACGCCCGGCAAGATCTTGGTCGGCCGCACATTGGCGTATTGGTCAAAGCCCTGGCAGATCGGCAGCCGCAGGCCCCACAGCGTGATGTGATCGGGCACGTCGGGCGCACCGACCGCGCCGAAATAGATCGCGTCGAATTTCTTGAGCTCCGCGAGACCGTCGGCCGGCATCATCACGCCGTGCTTCTTGTAATAGTGCGAACCCCAGTCGAAGGTTTTGATGTTGAAGGCGAGGTCACCGCTGCGGTTGGCCAGCGCCTCCAGCACGCGGACGCCGGCGGAGATGACCTCGGGGCCGATGCCGTCCGCGGGGATCGCTGCAATCGAATGGGTGCGCATGAAGGGCTCCGTCCAGATGTCGGTGGGGTTGCGTAACGCTAGCGAACCTAGGGGCCGGGACTCAATCCGCGCTGGTTTATACAAAAAAATGATATAATCCCGTCACAGGATCAGAGGACCGGTGGATGGAATTGCATCAGTTGCGATGCTTCGTGGCGGCGGCCGAGCAGTTGCATTTCGGCCACGCGGCGCAGCATCTCCAGATGCTGCCCTCCGCGCTGGGCCGCCAGATCAAGCTGCTGGAGCAGGATCTGGACACGCGGCTGTTCGCACGGACGACGCGTGCGGTGTCGCTGACGGAAGATGGCGCGACCCTGCTGCGTGATGCCCGTGCCATCCTCGCCCGCGTCGAGGCGGTCGAGACCAACCTGCGCAATCGCGCGCGCGCGCGGGCTGCTCGAAAACTCCGGGTCGGCGCCATCGACAGTGCCGCGGCGGGGCTGTTACCGGCGCTGCTGCGCGATTTTCGCGCAAAGCATCCCGATATCGCAGTGCAGCTCCTGGAAGAGAAGACCGTCCGGCTGCTGCCAAAGATCCTGACCGGCGCGCTCGATCTTGCCTTCGTGCGTCCACCGGCTCAGCGGGACAAGCGGCTCGAATTCCGCGATCTGCTGCAGGAAACAGCCATCGTGGCCTTCCCGCAGCGCCACGCGCTGGCCAAACGCAAGTCGATCACGCTGGCGGAGATCGCCGAGGAGGCGATGCTGGTGCCGGATCGTCGCTCGCGGCCGCACAGCCACGACCTCACGATAAGACTATTCGAGCAGGCAGGCCTCACGCCGCGCGTCGTGCAGGTCGCCGACGAGAAGCAGACCATCATCAATCTCGTCGCAACCAGGCTCGGGGTCGCGATCGTGCCGCGCTGGACCATGCGGATGGCGGTGTCAGGCGTGCGCTTCGTGCCGCTGCGGCCAAAGCAGATCGGGCCCGTCGGCCGGCTGCCGCTCGCTGCCGCATGGCTGCGCGGCTCGCGCGACCCCGCCCGCGACGCAATGCTCTCCGTGCTCGAGACGCGCCTGCGCAGCTATGCGCGCGACGCCTGAGGCGCTATGACATCGACTTGGCGAGAGGGGTGATGCGATGGCTGAACGGACAGCTTCGAACGAATTGCGGGTTGCCGTCGCGGGGCTCGGCTCGATCGGCACCAAGATCGCGACCGCGCTCGATCAGGGCATCGAGGGATTGACGCTCTCCGCCGTGGCGGTGCGCGATCCTGCAAAGCATCAGAAATTGCTCGGCAGCCTGCGTCGTCCGCCATCCCTACTGCCGCTCGACCAGCTCGGCGACGCCGCCGATATCGTGGTGGAGTGCGCGCCGAGCAGCCAACTCCGCGCGATCGTCGAGCCCGCGGTGAAACGCGGCAGGGCCGCGGTCGTTGTCAGCGTCGGTGGGCTGCTCGACAATTTTGATCTCGTCGATCTCGCCCGGGCCAATGGCGGCCGCATCCTCGTGCCGACCGGCGCGCTGATCGGGCTCGACGCCGTCAACGCCGCCGCGATCGGCACAATTCACTCGGTGAAGATGGTGACGCGCAAGCCGATCGACGGCTTGAAGGGCGCGCCGTTCATCGTCCAGAACAACATCGATATCGACAATCTGCGCGAGCCGCTCAAGCTGTTCGAGGGGACCGCGCGAGAGGCAGCGAAAGGCTTTCCGGCCAATCTCAACGTCGCGGTCGCGCTGTCGCTCGCGGGCGTCGGGCCGGATCGCACCCAGGTGCAAATCTGGGCCGACCCGACCGTGACGCGCAATGTTCATCGCATCGAGGTCGAGTCGGATTCCGCGCGCTTCTCGATGTCAATCGAGAACGTCCCCTCCGAGAATCCCAAGACCGGGTTGATCACGGCACTGTCGGTGATCGCGCTGCTCCGCAAGCAGCGCGCCACGCTTAGCGTTGGAACATAACCTTCAAGCGCCCGTCACGCGCCAGATCACGTTGCCGACGTCGTCGGCCATCAGCAGCGATTTCTTGTCGGGACCGATCACGACGCCGACCGGACGGCCGTAGGATTCTTTCTCGTCCGGCGCGAGGAAGCCGGACAGGATGTCGCGTGCTGGACCCGAAGGCTTTCCGTTCTCGAACGGGATGAACACCAGCTTGTAGCCGGACAGCGTGCTGCGATTCCACGAGCCGTGCTGGCCGATCGCCATGCCGTCGGGGAAGCCCGGCAGCGTGCCCGCGGGCATCCAGCACAGGCCGAGCGAGGCGGTGTGACCGCCGAGCGCGTAGTCAGGCGTGAGTGCCTTGGCGACCATCGCCGGATCCTGCGGCACGCGGTCATCCACCGTCTTGCCCCAGTAGCAATAGGGCCAGCCGTAGAAACCGCCATCGCGCACCGAGGTCAGGTAGTCCGGCGGCGTTTCGTCGCCGAGGCCGTCGCGCTCGTTGACGACGGTCCAGAGCACGTTGGTGCTCGGCTCCCAGGCGAGACCAACCGGGTTGCGCAGGCCGGCGGCGAAGATGCGGTGCGTACCGGCGACGAGGTCGACCTCGTAGACCGCGGCGCGGCCTTCCTCGACCTCCATGCCCATCTCGCCGATGTTGCTGAGCGAGCCGACGCCGGCATAGAGTTTCTTGCCGTCGGGGCTTGCGAGCAGGCTGCGGGTCCAGTGGCCGCTCGGCTTGAAAGTGGTGAGGCGCTTGCCCGGCGCGGTGATGCGATCGGCATTCGCCACGTACGGGAAGGCCATCACGCCGTCGGTGTTGCCGACATAGAAGGTGTCGCCGACCAGCGCCATGCCGAACGGCTGGCTGAGGTTTTCCATGAACGCGCCGCGATACTCCGCGACGCCGTCGCCATCCTTGTCGCGCAGCAGCGTGATGCGGTTGGCGCTGACGCCGAGCGCGGCGGCGCGCCGCATCGTCGCTTGCATTGCGTAGTGAAACACGGACCGCGGCGCCCCCGCGATCTGCGTCGCCTCCGCGATCAGCACGTCGCCATTGGGCAGCACCTCGATCCAGCGCGGATGGTCGAGGCCGGTCGCGAACGCATTGACCTTGAGCCCGGGTGCGACCGTCGGCTTCTGTCCTTCGCTCCAGCCCCGCGCCGTCGGCATCTTCAGTGTCGGAATGGCGCCTTGCGGTTTTGCTTCGGGAATCGCGGGCGACTGGCCCCAGGCCGGCGCAGGCACGGTGCCTGACAGCTTCCGCCATTGCAGCGCGATGCCGCCGAGAAGCGCAACGAACTGCGCAAAGATGCTGGAAAACGTCATGAGAAGCCCCTGTTTGCGGGCGCATCCAACGGGCTGGCGGGGCAGACGTCAACCTGTGCGATGGGCCGCGGGGCTCTATTCCCGTGGAATGGCAGCCGTTCGAATTTGCATGGGACGAATGCCGGCAAGCGGGGCCCGGAGATCAGTGGCCGATCTGCCGCTCTGCCCGGCGCGCCGCGCGAAAATCATCCAGATGATGGATGTTCGGCGCGAGCGCGGCCTCCCTGGACAGGAGATGATAGACACGCGCCACGGTGCGCTGCTTCTGCTTCGGCCGCCCCGGCGGCAGCGCCCGCGCCTTGCGGACGGCGGCGATCGCGTGCTCGCGAAAATAATCGTAGGCGTCGGACATGGCTCGATGCTCTGCGGTCAGTGGCAGGTATCGAGAGGCTAACGGCCTGGAGGGAAGGCAGTTCCTCTCGCTGTCGTCCGGCGAAGGCCGGGACGACAGCGAATGTGGGGCGCGTCCGCCGCTCTCAGCGCGGCGACAGGAACGGGATGATCATCGGCACGCGGCGGCAATAGGCGCCGTAGGCGTCTTCGCCGAGCTCCTTGGACAGGAACACTTCTTCCATCCGGCCCTTCTGCCACATGCCGAGCGAGATCAGGATCGCGCCGAGCATCGCGGTCACCGTGCCGACCGCGATGCCGGTCACCAGCATGCCGAGGATCAGGCCGGTGTAGATCGGATGGCGTACGATGCCGTACGGGCCGGTGTCGATGACGCGGTGGTCTTGCTTGTGGGTGATGGTGTTGGACCAGAATTGTCCGAGATGCAGCCGTCCCCACCAGGTGAAGGAGATGCCGGCCAGCACGATCAGCGCCACCACGTAGACAGCTGTATTGCTGAACACCCAGAGCGGCTTCTCGCCGAGCACTTCCGCGGTCCATGGCGTGAACAGGATGCCGCCGACCAGGATCGGGATGCGATAGCGGCCGGACTCCAGCGTCATTACCTGCTTCTGGGTGCGGCCCTGCCAGAACGAGGCGCCGACCCAGCTTGCGAGCCAGGCGAGCCAGATCAGGGCGAGCAGTTGCGTCGGCCAAGTCGTGGTCCAACCACCCCAGGCGACAGAGAGAAGCTTGCTGAAATCGAAGGACATGCGGAAAGGTTCTTTGGGTTGGGCGGCAGCTCAGCTGGCGCGCGAGGAGAGCGCGTGATGCTCGATGGCGCCGGAGGCAAGCGCGCCGCCGCGGGCGAGAAGATGGGTGATGGTTTCGCGCAGGACCGGCTCGATCGGGCGCGGCGCGTAGCCGAGTTCGGTGCGCGCCTTGCTGATCGAGAGGTCGCTCGCGGCGAGCGCAATGCGCACGCCCTCGGCGGTGCCGTTGGGCGGCCTGCGCGTGATGCGGTCAGAGAGATATTCGAGCATGATGCCGGACAGCTCGGCCATCTTGCCGGGAACGACGACCGGGAATTGCCGGCGGCCGCTCATCGCGGACATCATCCGCAGAATCTGGCCGAGCCTGACGCAGTCGCCGCCGAGGATGTAGCGCTGGCCGTTACGCCCGCGTTCCATGGTCAGCACGAGGCCCATGGCAACGTCGCGAACGTCGACGAGATTGACCGGGAAGTCGAGATGCGGCTGCACTTTCTTCTGCAGGAAGTACCACAGCATCGCAGTCGGCGGCGTCAGATTGTGGTCGGCAGCACCGATCGGCATGGTCGGGGTGCCGATCACCAGCGGAAAACCTTCAGCTGCGGCCTTCGCGGCGCAATGCTCGGCCAGCGATTTCGACCGCGTGTAGGCGCCCGGCATCGCATCGGCCGGCTGCAGCGCCTCTTCGGCGGGAACACCGTTGAGGTCGGAATAGGGGAATAGGATCGATTCCGTCGAGCAGTGCAGAAAGCGCGAGACCCCGCGCTTCATCGCGGCCGCGAGCACGATCTCGGTGCCGCGGCAATTGACGTCGTGAAAGGCCTGCTTGTCGGCGACCCACATGCCGGGCAGGCCCGCGAGGTGATAGACCTGATCGACCCCAGCAATCGCGGCATCGACCGCGGCACCGTCGAGCACCGAGCCTTGGGCATATTCAACGTCGGCATACGGCGCGGCAGGCGCACGGACGTCGAGAACACGCACCCGCTGCCCACGGGCGCGGAGCGCTTCTACAAGATGATGTCCGATGAAGCCGCTGCCACCGGTAACCAGTACGAGAGCCATGCAGTAGGTTTGCTGTTTCGCGTCTAGAACTATCGGGTTGAAAGGGAATTGGTCGGAGCAGGCGCCAGAATCGCGGCAAGGTCGCGACGGAAGCCCAATGCAATGAATAATTTTGCCATGACAAACATCGGTCCAAGCAGAAAATGCGTGGGGTGGTCGACCATCGACGGCTGCCGCTCCTCGAAAACCTTGTGACCGACGATTTGCGACGCGACGCCGAGCCCGATCAGCACCACAAAAATCGACCACATCATGACGATCGAGACCTGATTGCCAATCGCGGTTGCGACCGAAAGCAGCACGATCATCGAGGCGAGGATGCCGAGCCCGATCCCGGCGTCCAGCATCAGCCAGTAGGCCAGCACCGGCAGGGCAAGAACCATGGCCAGGCTGACCTCGATCCCGAACACCGGGAAATGGACCAGCGTCAGCGGCAGCACGGCGCCGGTGAAGAGCAGGAGGATGCCGACCACGTGCATCGCGCAGTTCCAGGGATCGCGATGATATTCGACGTAGTCGGCCAGCTGACGTTGAAAATAACTGGCCATCTCGGTCTCGTGCAGCATGGGGTCGGGCAGGGCGAAAAAAGCCTATAGCACCTGATAGGGCGGTGCACAAACCGGCGTAATTGTCGCGCGAAACCGCGCTGTTGCGCTGTGAGACAGGTCACAAAAGAAACGTGACTTCAAAGGGTTGCGTCAGACGCCGTGGCGCGTCCGCTCAGCGCTTCTTGGCGGGCTTTTTCGCCGCAGGCGCAGGTGTCGCAGCGGGATGCGCAGGCGCTTCCTCCGGTACCTTGGCGTAGGTCAGGATTTGCAACTGGGCGTTGGCGGCTGAGGTCGGCCTGGCCCGGTCGAGAAACTGCTCCTCGCCGAGGCCGATCGGATGCAGCCGCTTGGTCGAGATCTTGAACGTGTTCACCAGCACGTCGCGTATCGCGTCCGCCCGGCGCTGGCTCAGGATCGCATTGGCCTCGCGCGTCTTCGCGTTGGATTCGACATGGCCGACGATCAGGAACGTGTAGGGCAGCAGCGAGGCATGGACCAGCGCATCGGCGAGGCGGCCGACGGTCTGGTAGGACGCCGGCTGGATGATCGGCGTGTCGGCGTCGAACTGGATCTGCGCAGTGAAGGTCGGCAGATTGACCAGATCAGGCGCGATCAGCGGCCGGTTCACCGGACCGGGATCGTTCTTGATCCTGGCCTTGGCCCGCTCCATCACCTGCAGCTTCAGCGCGGGGAGATCGATCTCGGCGGCTTGTTCGAAATGGTTGAGCTTGCCGACGATGTCGTCGCGGGTTGGCGGCGCCGTCTGCGCTTCCGCTGTGCCCGCGAGCAAAGCGAGGCCGAGCGCGATGCATATTCCGGCGGTGGAAAGCCTCGTCGCTGGCATCACCGATACCCCGCGTCGTCAACGGCCTTCAGGCAATTGTTGCTGATGCCCTTGGGCGTCGAGACCAGGCAGGGGACCGCCTTGCTGGTCTCCTTGGTCGAGCCGCCGCAGACCTTGACGATCTCGCGCTGGCAGACGTTCGCCACGGTGACACGGGCTGCGACGCGCTTCTGGATGGCGTCGAAGGCACCGAGATAATCGCTCTGGCACTGCTGCGAGAGCACGTCGCGGTTGCGCGAGAGGCACTCCTTCAGGCGGGTCGAATCCGGGTTGACGCCGCGGCAATTGGCGACGATTTCCGCGCCGCAACTTTTCGCCAGCAGCCCGATCGCATCGCCAAAGCTCATGGTCTCCGCCGCCGCAAGCGACGGCATACCCAATGCCAGCAAGATCAGTGTGATGGAGCCCCGGACCATGGTCGCATCTGATACGGGGAAGTTCACGGTGGTCAAGGGCTGTTCGGACCTGAACTGTCGAGAGTCCGACCAGTGCGGCGAACAGTCCTCACTCCGTGGCCTCAGTGAGGGGTGGCCATTCGATCAGGGCGACCGTGTGCTTCCCGAGTTCGTCGGCGACATCAGGGTCGGCCTTGAGCTCGTCCAATGTCCGCGGCGGGGGAAGCTGGCGGCCGTCCGCGGTCAGTTCCTGTGCATAGAACGCGAGTGCCTCGGGCGCATTCTCCAGGGCCTCATCGACGTCGTCGCCGCCGGAAATGCAGCCGGGCAGGTCGGGAAACCACACGCCGACGGCTTCGTCCGGGCCGGCATCCTCGATGATGGCGATGTAGTGCGGCATGCAGGCCTCACGCCCGCTGCACAAAACTGTCCACGACCTTCTTCTCCCCCGCCTTGTCGAAGGCGATGGTGAGCTTGTTGCCGTCGATCTTGGTGACGCGGCCATAGCCGAATTTCTGGTGGAAGACGCGGTCGGAGAGGGAGAATTCCGAGGTCGTGCCGGTGGATTTGGCCACCAGCTCGCCCTCGATCGTCAGCGGCCCGCGGCGGCGCGAGGAGAAGCTGCCGAAATCGGGCGAGGACGACTGGGACGAAAACGACGAGGCCTGTTCCTCGAAACTGCCGCGGCCGCCATTGCCGCCGCCACCGCCGCCGCGATTGCGATTGGCCTGGGCGCGCTGCCAGCCCGGGGTCGAATAGGTGGAGCCGAACGCTTCCATGTCGTCGAAGCGGGAGGCGCCGTAGCCGCCGGTGCCGCCCCAGGCCGAGCCGCCCTTGGATTCCGTGATCTCGACATTGGCCGCGGGCAGTTCGTCGAGAAAGCGCGAGGGGATCGTGGTCGACCAGGTGCCATGGATCCGGCGGTTGGTGGCAAAATAGATTTTGGCGCGGCGGCGGGCCCGGGTCAGGCCGACATGACCGAGCCGGCGCTCTTCCTCGAGGCCGGCGCGGCCCTGTTCGTCCAACGTGCGCTGGCTCGGAAACAGGCCTTCCTCCCAGCCGGGCAGGAACACGTTGTCGAATTCCAGCCCCTTGGCCGAATGCAGCGTCATCAGCGACACCGCGTCCTCGTCGGCGCCGCTGTCGCGGTCCATCACCAGTGAGATGTGCTCCAAAAACCCTTGCAGGTTCTCGAACTCCTCCATCGAGCGCACCAGCTCCTTGAGGTTTTCGAGCCGACCCGCGGCGTCCGCCGAACGGTCCTTCTGCCACATCTCGGTGTAGCCGCTCTCGTCGAGCACGATCTCGGCGAGCTCGGTGTGCGAGGTGACCTCGCGCTGGGCGCGCCAGCGGTCGAACTGGGCGACGACGTCGCGCAAGGAGCCGCGCGCCTTCGGCTTCAGCTCATCGGTCTCGACCACCGCGCGCGCCGCCTCGAACAGCGGGATGCGGCGCTTGCGGGCGTGATCGTGCAGCATCTGCACGGTGGCATCGCCCAGGCCGCGCTTGGGCGTGTTGACGATGCGCTCGAAGGCGAGATCGTCGGCCGGTGAATTGATGACGCGGAGATAAGCCAGCGCATCGCGGATCTCGGCGCGCTCGTAGAAGCGCGGGCCGCCGATGACGCGATAGGGCAGGCCGAGCGTGACGAAGCGGTCCTCGAACTCGCGCATCTGGTAGGAGGCGCGCACCAGAATCGCGATCTCGTTGAGCTTGTCGCCCTTGCGCTGGATCTGCTCGATCTCCTCGCCGATGCCGCGGGCTTCCTCTTCCGAATCCCAAGAGCCCGTTACCGTGACCTTCTCGCCGTCCTGGTCCTCGGTGCGCAGCGTCTTGCCGAGCCGGCCCTCGTTGTGGGCGATCAGGTGCGAGGCGGCGGCGAGGATGTGGCCCGTCGAGCGGTAGTTGCGCTCGAGGCGGATGACCTTGGCGCCGGGGAAATCATGGTCGAAGCGCAGGATGTTGTCGACCTCCGCGCCGCGCCAGCCATAGATCGACTGGTCGTCGTCGCCGACGCAGCAGATGTTTTTGACGTGGCGCGTCTGCTCCTTCTCCCCGCTTGCGGGGTCGCGACGAGCTTCGCTCGCGCTGAGAAGGTCGGGATGAGGGGCTGCCTCCACGAGCTCAGCTTGCTGAGAGTCCCCCTCACCCGGATCGCTCGGGCGCGCAATTGCGCTGCCGGGCGATCCGACCTCTCCCCGCACGCGGGGAGAGGCAAAAGAAGTCGGCGCTTGGGACAGCAGCCGCAGCCACAGATATTGAGCGACGTTGGTGTCTTGATACTCATCGACCAGGATGAATTTGAAGCGCTGCTGGTACTGCCGCAGGATATCCGGGTGCTCGCGGAAGATGCGGATGTCCTCGAGCAGCAGATCGCCGAAATCGGCGGCGTTCAGGATCTTCAGCCGCTCCTGGTAGCTCGCATAGAGCTTGCCGCCCTTGCCGTTGGCGAACACGGCGGCCTCGCCCGACGGCACCTGCGACGGCGTCAGGCCGCGGTTCTTCCAGCCGTCGATCAGCCCGGCCAGCATGCGCGCCGGCCAGCGCTTGTCGTCGATATTGTCGGCTTGCAGAAGCTGCTTGAGCAGTCGGACCTGATCGTCGACGTCGAGCACGGTGAAGTTCGACTTGAGCTGCGCCAGCTCGGCGTGAGTGCGCAGGATGCGCCCGCCGATGGAGTGGAAGGTGCCGAGCCACGGCATGCCTTCGACGGCATGGCCGAGCATCTGGCCGAGCCGGTGCTTCATTTCGCGCGCGGCCTTGTTGGTGAAGGTCACCGACAGGATTTCGGATGGGCGGGCGCGGCCCTGGCTCAGGATGTGGGCGATGCGCGTGGTCAGCACGCGGGTCTTGCCGGTGCCGGCGCCGGCCAGCACCAGAACCGGCCCGTCCAGCGTCTCCACAGCCTCGCGCTGCTCCGGATTGAGCCCGGACAGGTATTGCGGGCCTACCGAGGCGCGCGCACGCGCGGCGATGCCGCCGGCTGCGGGCTGGTGGTCGGGGACGCTCTGGGACGTGATCTTGCTCGGCTCGGTCATGCGAATCATTTGCCCCACGTTGGCACCGCGGGGTGGTGAAAGGGGAGCCTTCTTAACAGGGATTGGTCCCTATATGGGGCCGCGGACAGGGGTTTTCCACGTGCGCCGAAAGCCAATTTGTTCCTGTCGGTCAGGCGAATTTCCGGCTTCAGCGGCCCGGAACCATTGTTCCGAGTTGGCGATTGGTTCTGCAAGTGAGGCGCGTCAGCCGCGCCGATCGCAGACAGACATCGAAACAGAGGTTCGGATCATGCTTAGCTGGGTAGTTACGTTTCTGGTTATCGCCCTGATCGCCGGTATCCTGGGCTTTGGCGGCCTCGCCGGCGCGTCGATCGAAATCGCCAAGATCATCTTCTTCATCGCAGTCGTGTTGTTCCTGGTCTCGGCCGTTGTCGGACTGGCACGGGGTCGTAACAGGGTTTAGCGCGCTTACCGCTTCGAGGGCATCGCCACGTTCCGGCCGATGCCCTCGGGCCGCGGGACGGCGCTGTGGGCCTTGACCACCGCTGCGATGCGCTCACGGATGTCTGGGGGAAAAGCCGCCACCTTTCGTGAGCCCATGTCGATGTGAAGCGACATGTTTTCCGATGTGGCGGACAGCCATCCTTCGGTCGCGTGCCGCAGCTCCTGGAAGGTGTGCAGCCGCTTGTCGTCGGCTTCCAGCAGCCAGACCGAGACCTGCACGGGATCGTCGAGGTGGATTTCGCGCAAATACCGCACGTGGCATTCGGCGGTGAAGGTCGAGCCGCCGCGCTCTTTCATGTAGCCCGGTCCGATCCCGAGCGTCAGCCACATCTGGTCGATCGCGCGGTCGAACATCACGTTGTAATAGGCCATGTTGAGGTGGCCGTTGTAGTCGATCCATTGCGGCTCGATCTGCATGATTGACGAGCGGAACGGCACGCCCTCGATCGTTGTGGCAGCAGTCTCCGGCATGTGTCCTTCCCCAGCTATGCGTCCGGTCGCTTGACTTGACCGGTGAGATGTCCTTTGCCACGGTTCGTCTCGTCGGGAGGAACGTCCGTGGGTACGACCATCACCAATAATCCGCCGCGGCCGGCGCCGAAAGCCCTCGCGAGCGCGCTGGAGCAACTTGCCGCGCGGTTCGGCAACCGCCTCATCACCTCGCAAGCCGTCCGCGAGCAGCACGGCCATACCACCACATGGATCGTGAACCAGCCGCCGGACGGCGTGGTGATGGCGCAGGAGACTGCCGACATCCAGGACGTGGTGCGGATCTGCGCGAAAAACGGCGTGCCCGTCATCGCCTTCGGCACCGGCACCTCGCTCGAGGGCCAGGTCAACGCACCCGCCGGCGGAATCTGCATCGACCTGCGCGACATGAACAAGGTGCTCGCGGTGCATGCCGAGGACCTCGATTGCGTGATCCAGCCCGGGGTGACCCGCAAGGCGCTCAACGAGCATCTGCGCGACCAGGGCCTGTTCTTCCCGATCGACCCCGGCGCGGACGCTTCCCTCGGTGGCATGGCCTCGACCCGCGCTTCCGGCACCAATGCGGTGCGCTACGGCACCATGCGCGACAGTGTGCTGGCGCTGAAAGTGGTCCGCGGCGACGGCGAGATCATCACGACCGGCACGCGTGCGAAGAAATCATCCGCCGGCTACGACCTGACGCATCTGTTCGTCGGCGCCGAGGGCACGCTCGGCATCATCTCGGAGCTGACCATCCGCCTGCGCGGCATCCCCGATACGATCGCGGCCGGAGCGGTGTCGTTCGAGACCGTGCACGGGGCGTGTCAGGCCGTGATCCTGGCGATCCAGACCGGCATTCCCGTGGCGCGCATCGAGTTGCTCAACGCCGCGCAGGTGCGGGCCTGCAACGCCTATTCGAAGCTGACGCTGCCGGAAACGCCGCTGCTGCTGATGGAATTCCATGGCAGCGAGATCGAGGTCGCCGAACAGTCCAAGGCCTTCGGCGAGATCGCCAGGGATTGCGGCGGCGGCGATTTCTCCTGGACCACCAAGCCGGAGGACCGCACAAAACTGTGGCAGGCGCGGCACGACGCCTATTGGTCGGTGAAAGCGCTGCGGCCCGGCGACAGCATCGGGGTGGTCGCGACCGACGTCTGCGTGCCGATCTCGCGGCTTGCCGAATGCGTCGGCGAGACCGAGGAAGATCTCAAGCGCCTCAACCTGTTGTCGCCGATCGTCGGCCATGTCGGCGACGGCAATTTCCACTGCTCGCTGGTCTGCGACACCAACGATGCCGACGAGATGGCGCGCGGCGAGGAGTTCATGCATCGGCTGGTCGAGCGCGCGCAGGCGATGGACGGCACCTGCACCGGCGAGCACGGCATCGGTCAGGGCAAGCAGAAATACCTCAAGGCGGAGCTCGGCCCCGAGGCGATCGACGCGATGCGGGCGCTGAAAAAGGCGCTCGATCCGCAGAACATCTTCAATCCCGGGAAGATCGTACCGGAGGCGTAGCGCGCGGCGTGGCCGCCGTTTATGCTCGCTCCCTCACCACGGAGCAGGCAATGCAGTGGTTCGCGCGCAAGACGCGTCAGGACGTCTGGGACGAAGCGATCGAGCGGCCGCTCGGCGACATCGAGGCCGCCGAGCGCATCCGTGCGATCTGTGACGCCGCTGCGGCGAGCGCGGCAGGTAGCGCGCGCAGCGACAAGCGCGACAGCGAGCGCTACGAGCGCGCGGCGAAAGTCGCGATGGAAATCGCGATGAAGATCTCGGATGGACTGATGCGCGACGACGCAGTCCGTCGCATCGTCGATCTCTGCATGAAGGCGAACGACCTCAAGACGGCGCAAATCCTGTTTCGCGCGATCCATGCCAGCTGGATCCGCGAAACGATCCAGCGCGATCACCCGCCATTGGCGCAGTGAGCCCAGTTATCGCGCCAACTTCCGCACGGCCTCGTCGACGCTGTGGAAGACACGCTCTCTCGGCAGGGCGTCGAACAATCTAAACCGCTCGAACGCGTCCTGCGCGCGCACCGATTCCAGCCGGGCCAGCGCGACGGTGACGCCCTGTTCGCTGCACGCCCTGAACACGTCCAGCAGGATCTGCGCGGCGGTGAAGTCGATCTCGACCATGCCGCTCGCCTCCAGCACCAGCAGCTGTGGCGGCGTCGTGCCGAGCACCTTGATCACGTCGCTGCGAAAGCCGGGCGCGTTGAGGAAGGACAGCGGCGCCTGCAGCCCGAGCACGGCGACGCCGGCGATGCGCTCGCCGGCGATGTGCGGATGTGCCGGCCACCAGATCGTGGTGCCCGGCACGCGCTCGAACTCGACCAGCCGCGCGCGCGTCGTGCTCCAGATGCCGTGCAGCAGCGACAGCACGATGCCGAGGAACGCGCCTTGCTGGATCGGCAGCACGATGATCAGCGCGGCGGTGGCGGCGATCAGCAGGAATTCGCTGGGGGATTGGCGATAGATCGTGACGATCTGCTTCACGCGGATGATGCGCAGCGCGACGAACAGCAGGATGCCGCCGAGGGCTGCGTCTGGAACGTGCTGCAGCAATCCCGTTCCAAACGCGAGCAGCGCCAGCACGATCGCAGCGGCGGCGAGACCCGCGAGCTGCGATTGTCCGCCGGTCTCGGCGACAATGCCCGTCCGCGGCGGGCTGGCGTTGACCGGAAACGCGCCGAACAGGCCCGACAGTACGCAGCCTACGCCCGCGCCGAGAAAATCGCGATCGACATCGGCCGGCTTGTCGGGATCGGACGGGAATGAGCGCGTCGTCGCCGCGGTCTGCACCATCACCACGACCGTGATGACAAAGGCGAGCGGCACGAGGCGGACCCATTGCTCCGGTGCAAGCTCGGGGAAGGCCGGCCGCGGCAGCGTCCCCGGCACGAGGCCTACGACATTGACGCCCTTGCTCTCGAGGCCGAGCGCGATCGTGGCCAGGGTCGCGGCGACGAGCCCGATCAGCGCGCCCGGAATTTTTGCGCTGATCTTCTCGGCGGCGAAGACCACGGCCAGCACACCGAAGCCGATGCACAGCGTGAAGGGATTGCTGCGGCCGAGCTCGCTTGCGAGCACACCGATGCGATCGAGCGTCGGCCCGCTTGGCGAGTCCAGACCCAGCACGCCCGGCAATTGCGACACGATGATGTGGACGGAGATGCCGGCGAGGAAACCGACCATGACGGGCACGGACAAGAGATTGGCGATGCCGCCGAGGCGGAAGGCGCCGCCGGCCAGCATCATTGCGCCGACCATCAGTGCCAGTGCGATCGCGAGGCCCTGATACTCAGGCGAGCCGGCGGCGGCCAGCGCCGCCAGCCCGCCGGCGAAGATCGGCGTGATCGTGGAATCGGCGCCGCAGGACAGGAAGCGGTTTCCGCCGAGCATCGCAAAGCCGAGCGATCCCGCCATGAAGGCGAAGAAGCCGATCTGCGGCGCGAAGCCGCCGAGCCGCGCCGTGGCCATCTGCTCTGGGATCGCGATTGCCGCGAGCGTCAGGCCGGCCATCAAATCGCCCGGCAGCGAATAGGACGCGAGTGAGCGAAACAGCGGCCATGATGTTGCGGTGTGAGCGTCCTGCGCCATCAGCAGCGAATCCCCGAAGTGTTCCGTTGGCCGACCAGACCACAGCTGCCGGTCGTCGGCAAACATGGGGTTGCCGGCCTCGCCTGTATATCGTGCGACACCGCAGGGCTCGGGCACTTATCGCGTCTGCGAGCCCCACGCGCACTCCCGCGAGGCACGCCCTATGGCTTCGACGCCTGCGCCTGCTTCAGCGCGCTCTTGCAGCCATCCGACAGCTGGTTGAAATGCTCGATCATGCACTGCTTGACGCGGCCGCCTCCCGGCATGATGCCGGAGCACAGCGCGCGCATGTCCGCGGTGCACGCTTGGCGTATCTCCTGTCGCGGTTGCTGGGCGGACGCGGCGCCCGCGGACGATATCGCGACCAACGCGGCGATGATGGCCGCGATCGCGCGTCGCAGCTCCCGTAGCTGTACAGGTCTCACCATGCGCAGACCCTCCGCACGCCGAATGGCGTGCTGGTCCACCAACAGGCCCCAGGATAGGGAGGCGCCGCATAGGCATAGGGTGGATGGGCGTAGGGCACGATGGTCCGCCGGCACAGGCCGTTGGCCGTCAGGTGCCAGCCGGGTCCGCAGCCGCCGCTGACTTCGGTGAGGCCGTCGGACATGCCGGGGTGAGGGCTGGGGGTGAAGGCTAGCGCGGTCGAACCTGCGGCCAGTGCGGCTGCCGCGGCCGACGCCAAGATCGTCAATCGTCGCATTCGAGATATCCATGCTTGCAAGTTGGAGGAAGGCAGTCCGCGGCCAGTGTTCTGACCCCGGCCGGAATTTCACGGTCGTGCGGCGCGAGGGTCAGTACCGGTATCCGTAATAGGGATGAGTCCCGACCGTGCCGCTGCGCGTCACGCTGTTGCCGTTCGGACCCGTCGTGGTGCGCGTGTAGTCGAATGCATGCGGAGCGACGCGCGTGATGCTGCCGCTGCGTGCGATCGTGCCGCCATAAGGTCCCGTCACCGAAGCCGAACGCGAGCAGGTTCCGCCGGCGCATCCGCCGCTGGCGCTGCCGTAGTAGGTACCTCGCCAAGTCGTGACGCTGCCGCTGCGAACCCAGGCGTTTGCACCGGAGGCTCCCGTGAGAGCCAGCACCGTTGCGAGTGATAGCGAAGCCAGAATGGGTTTCATCGGATACTCCTGTTTGTGAGGACGCGCCGGAACGAGACCGGTCGCCGCATGGGGCCAATCTCGCCTCGATCTTTTGCCGTGATGTTGCCGGCGAGGCCGGAAGTGTAACGTTTTGTAACGAGTGACGGGGTCGCCACATTCCTGCCAGCGGGCTGCTCGATAGAGGCCGCGATGGACACTCGGACGATCATGATCGTGGAGGACGACCGCGAGATCCGCGCGCTCTTGGCGGACCTGCTGACGCGGGAGGGCTATGCGCCGGTTTGCGTCGAGAACGGCGCGGCGATGGACCGGGCGCTGATGCAGGCATGCCCGGATCTCATCGTGCTTGACATCATGCTGCCGGGCGAGGACGGACTGTCGATCTGCCAGCGCCTGCGCGGCAAGAGCCGCACGCCGATCCTGATGCTGACGGCCAAGGCCGACGATGTCGACCGCATCATCGGCCTGGAGCTCGGCGCCGACGATTATCTGCCGAAGCCTTTCAATCCTCGGGAATTGCTGGCGCGCATCAAGGCCGTCTTGCGGCGTGTGGACGGCCCGCTGCAGATGCCGCCGCCGCGGCGAATTGCTTTCGGCAGGCTGGTGGCCGATCTCGACGGGCGCAGCCTGACCAACGACCAGGACCGTATCGTCGAGTTGACGGCAGCGGAGTTTGATCTGCTGGCATGTTTCCTCGAACGGCCCAAGCGGGTGCTGTCCCGCGACCAGTTGCTCGACTGGACGCGCGGCCGGACCGCGGATCCGTTCGACCGCGTCATTGACGTGTCGGTGAGCCGGCTGCGCCGCAAGCTCGTCGCCGCGGATCCCAAGGCTGCGTTCTCGATCAGGACCGTGCGCAATGGCGGCTATCTCTTCAGTGCTGACGTTCGCCCGCTCTGAGCACGGAGCCTGTGCGGAATGAGCAGGCTTCACATCGCCGCCCGCCTCGGCCTTATCGTCGTCGGCGCCATCATTCTCGTGCAGTTGCTGTCGGTCGCCATCTATTTCGTGGAGCAGCGCGGCCGCGGCGAGCCGTCCGGATTTGCCGCTCTGTTCGCGCAGGTCGCCGCCTTGGCGGAGGCGATCGACAGGGTCCCGCGCGACGATCGCGACCTGGTGCTGCGCGCGGCCACGACGGCGCGATTTAAGCCGGTCGTGCGTCAGGACGTGCCGCCCAACCCGTTGCATGGCCGTTTCCTGGGCAGCGCGGAGCAACGGTTGCGCGCGCTGAGCGGTGTGCCAGCGGAGCGGCTGGTCGCACTGTCCTTCGTCAACGTCAGGGACGGCCAACAGGTGGCCCGCTTGCGTGATCTCATCACCTCGCGCCTGCAAGCTGTCATTGAACTTGCTGGCGGCGGCTATCTGGTGATCGAGACCGCAGGTGAGCTCAGCCTTCGCCTGCTCGGCATTCCTGTCGGCCTGCTGGCCGGAATTCTCGGCTTCGTCGTCGCTTTGGCGGCCTTGCTCGCGGTCCGCCACGAGACCAGGCCGCTGTCCGAGTTGACCGTCGCCATCGAGCGCTTCGGCGCTGCCATGGAGACCATGCCGGTCAGCGAGCGGGGTGCTCCCGACGTCCGGGCGCTGATCCGCGCCGTCAACGCCATGCAGGCGGACATCGCCGAACTGCTGCGCAGCCGCACCCTCGTGCTCGGCGCGATCAGCCATGATCTGCGCACTTATGTCACGCGGCTGCGGCTACGTCTCGAGCTGCTGCCCGAAAGCGTGCAGCGGGACAAGGCAACCGTCGATCTCGACGACATGCAATCGCTGATGGATGATGCGCTCGCCTTTGTCCGCGCCTCGTTCGCAGGCCCGTCGGCGGAAACCGTCGATCTTGCCCGCGTCGCGCGGACCGAGTACGAAGCGCGCAAGGGCGCCTGCGCAGCGCTGACGCTCACCTGCGAAGATCCGGCTCTCCTCATCCGCGGCTCGGCTGCGGGCATGGCTCGGGTCGTTGCCAATCTCGTCAACAACGCGATCCTCTATGGTGGCGCCGCGGACATCTCGTTGTACGCCGAGACCGATGTGATCGAACTCCTGGTCGAGGACCGCGGGCCGGGAATCCCGGTTGACGAACGCACCCGCGTATTCGATCCATTCTACCGGCTGGAGACCTCGCGCAGCCGCGAGAGCGGCGGCGCAGGATTGGGACTCACAATCGTGAGGCAAGTTGTCGAAAGCAACGCCGGCACGGTCGCCATTGAGGATCGTCCCGGTGGCGGCACGCGTGTCCGCGTCCGGCTGCCGCGCGAGCGGTCTCAGTAACGGCTGCGGTAGCCATCGCCGCGTCCCGGGCCGCCGTAGTTGCCGCCTCGACCGCCCATGCCCATGCCAATTCCGATGCCTATTCCGACACCTAAGGCTTCTGGCGGCGGGCCGCGATCCGGTGGCGGCGCGCGCTCGTAGATCACCTCATCAGGCGGCGGCCGGCGCGGCCTGGGCGGCGTGTCGACCACCTTGCGCTTCGGCGGTGTGTCGTCGACGCGCTTCTTGATCACAGGCGCGATCGTCGGGTTGATCGGCGAAGCCGGTGGTGTGGGCGTCGAGCACGGGCAGGTCGGGGCCATCGCGACGGCGACCGGGGCAGGAGCGGCCGCGACCGCGGCAGGCAAGACGTAGTTGCGGTTCTGCACGCGGAGCAGCAGCCGGCGTGCGGTCGCGGCCAGATCGCTGTTGTCCCAGTTCGCCAGATACGCCTCGAACGAGGCGCGGGTGTTGATCGCGGTGGCGCGCTCCCACGCCAGCATCTGGCGCCGGCGCTCCACAATCGTGCGCAGCCGCGGCGTACGGGTATCCTGAGCGTACAACTCGATATAGGCCTGATACGCCGGCACGGTGTCGTCGGTGATCACCATCTCATAGGCGACCATGGCCGGCTTGCCCTGCAAATCCTTGCGCCAGTCCTCGAGGCTGCGCGTGCCGCTCGCAAGTGCCATGGAGGATGCGCCAGGAAGCGCAGTCTGACTGCCGCTGCTGTCGCCGCCGAAGAACTTGAAGTCAGTCGTCAGCGACGAGCTTTCCCAGGGGATCTGGCGTCCGTCGGTCGATTGCGCCACGGCGACGCGAATGCGCTTGAACACTTCCTCGATCGGCAGATTGGGCTGCTTGGCGACGGTCAGCGCCGCGGTGGTGTAGGGGCTGTCGATGCCGGAGCCATCCTCGGCTTCGGAGCCCGGCGAGGTCGAATAGGAAATGAAGGAGCCCGGCGCGCCGGCCTTGGTGTCGACGATCGCAAGCCCGTGTCCGGCGCCGCTGAGCGCAGGGAAGGGATTGTTGCGGCAGGCATCGAGCATGAAGATGCGCGCCCGCGTCGGCAGTGCGCCGAGCGTGTTGAGCAAATCGTTCAGTCGCACACCCTGCAGCGGAATGTCGGCTTCGCGCTTGGGGTCGAGATCGACGGGAACGAGATAGTTCTCGCCGTCGATCTGGAGGCCATGGCCGGCATAGAACACCAGCGCGACGGTGTCGGCGCCGCTGGCGCTGACCTTGCCGGCGAAATCCGAGATCGCCTGACGCATATCGTTTTGCGCCAGATTGGATGCCGTGGTGACGGTGAAGCCGGCATTGGCGAGCAGCTCCGTCATGCCCTTGGCGTCGTTGGCTGCGTTGGGCAGTTCCGGCACGGTGCGATAGGCCGATTGGCCGATCACCAGTGCGAGCCGCGCTTCGGCCGCGGCCCCCGTCGGCATCGTCAATTGCGTGAGCGCGAGAAGAGCGGATGCAAGAAACAAATTGCGAAAGACTGGACGGCGCATGGTGTCACCTCCATCGGCAATGCGCGCGATGATGTCACCTTTTCTAGGTGGCCGCCATGCGTCTGTCTGTGCACTGGATCACGTTGAGCTGCGGCAAAATGGGGCAGAAGGTCTGCCAGAGCTGATGCGGCATCGTTCTGGCGCCATCCATGTGAATTGCGCATTGATCCATGCGGCAATTGGATCGATGCCCAACGCTGCGCGAAAGCATCTTCTCGCGCATCGGCCCCATGCCGATCCGATCGAGAATCCCGCAAAAACATGGCTGTTTCGCCGCGCGCTGATGCCGTTGATCCTCGCGACACACCGCTTTGCAACGGCCGGCCGCAAGCCTTGCCTGCGCCGTCGCTTTGGCCATACAGTCCGCGCAACGGGCTGCGGCAACGACCGTCGCTCGAAAAACAAAAATTGGGGAGAAACCGCATTATGTCCATCGTGCCCGTGAACCGTCGCGCGTTCATCAAGTCGTCGACGGGACTTGCCGCCGGCCTCGTATTCTCCCCCGCACTCATCGGCCGCGCCGAAGCCGCGACGCTGAAGCTGAAATGCTCCTCCTCGCTGCCGAACGATCCCAAATTCGCCAACGGCCGGGTCTACTACGACAATCTGGTGAAGAACCTGAAGGCGAACGGCCTCGGTGAGCAGGTCGAGGTCGCGTTCTTTCCCGACAACCAATTGGGTCAGGAAATCGACGTCATCAACTCAGTGAAGCTCGGCGTCATCGACCTCATGGTGTCGGGCTCCTCGATCTCGGCCAATCTGGTGCCGCTGGTCGGCACCTACGACCTCGGCTTTCTGTTCTCGAGCTTTCCGCAGCAGACCAAGGCGTTCGACGCTGGCGCGGCCAAGCCGATCGAGGACGCGCTGCTCAAGGGCAGCAACATCCGCATCATCGCCTGGGCCTATAATTTCGGCTCACGCAGCGTACTTGCGAGGAAACCGGTGAAGACGCCGGAAGATCTCGCCGGTCTCAAGATTCGCACGCTGCCAAATCCCGTCATCACGGAATGCCTGCGCCTGATGGGAGCTGCCGCGACGCCGCTGGCGTTCGGCGAAATCTACACGGCATTGCAGGCCGGCGTGCTGGACGGGCTAGAGCACGACCCGCCGACCATCCTGGCCAGCAAGTTCTTCGAAACGGCGAAATTCTATGCATTGACGCAGCACAATTTCTCGCCGCTCGCGATCTATTTCAGCGACACGACCTACAATCGCATGGATCCGAAGCTGCGCGAGGGTTTCCTCGACGCCGCGAAGAAGGCTGCGGCCGACACGCGGACCCACGGGCTCGCGGTCGAGAAGGAGGCCCTGTCGGCCTTGACCGAGAAGGGCGTGACGGTGGCCGAATGCGACCGCGAGGCGTTCAAAAAGCGCGTCGCGCCGCAGATCGAGAACTTCATGAAGGCGCGGCCGGAATCCAAGGCCGTGATCGACATCATCCGCGCCACGCAGGCCTGACGTGGCAATGACAGCTGCCGTACCTCTCTCGGGCGGCCGCCACGGGAGCATCGCCCTGCTGCTTCGCTTCAGCGACGCGATCGCGGCCATCCTGCTGGCCACGGATCTCGTCGTCGTCTGCGGTTCCGTGCTGCTGCGCTTCTGCATCAACGCGCCGGTGGAGTGGTCCGACGACGTCGCGCGCGGACTGATGGTCGGATCGGCCTTCTTCGGCGCGGCGAGCGCGCTCGCGCGCGGCGAGAATGTCGGCGTCTCTTTCTTCCGCGATCTGGCTCCGGTACGGCTGCGCGCGCTGGTCGACGCCGCGAGCGCGCTGCTGGTGGTGCTGATTTCGGGCTACGTCGCCTACAACGCCATCAAGCTCGGCTCGCTGACGGCGGGCCAGACCACCGGATCCGGCCTGCCGCTGGAGCTGACCTTCTACCCGATGGGCGCCGGCGCGCTGTTCATGACGGTGTTTGCGATCGACCAGCTCTGCGCCAGGCCGCTCCCTGACATCGTCAGAGGCCTCGTCGCGATTGCCGTCGTGACCGGCCTTTATCTCGCCTGGGATTATCTGTCGCCCGCCACGGTGCCGTCGGCGGGCACGCTGATGCTGATCGGTTTCTTTGCGACGTTGGTCGGTGGCTTGCCGATCGGCTTTGCGCTGGCGCTGGCCGCGCTGATCTTCATCTGGGTCGAGGGCGCGCTGCCCGGCGTGATCTTCGCCCAGCAGATGGCGCGCGGCATCGACAATTTCGTGCTGCTCGCGATTCCGTTTTTCATCCTCGTGGGCTACCTCATGGAAGCCAACGGCATGTCGGTGCGGCTGATCGAGCTGTTGCAGCGGGGCGTCGGGCGGATGCGCGGCGGTTTGAACGTCGTGATGGTGGCCTCGATGGTGCTGTTCTCCGGCATTTCCGGCTCGAAGATGGCCGACGTCGCCGCGGTCGGCTCCGTGCTGATTCCGGCCGCGCGCCGCTCCAAGCAGAATCCGGGCGGCGCCGTGGCGCTGCTCGCAGCCTCCGCGGTGATGGCGGAGACTATTCCGCCCTGCATCAACCTGATCATCCTGGGTTTCGTCGCGAACCTGTCGATCGGTGGTCTGTTCGTCGCAGGGCTGTTGCCCGCGGCGCTGATGGCGCTGGCCTTGATCGCCGTCTCCATCATCTTCGGCAAGACTCCAATTGAGACTCCAACTGAGTCTCCAGCTGATGCCGAGGAGATCGCGCCGCAGATGCCGGTGTCGGGCCTGTGGAGCGGCGCGATCGCCTCGTTCGGCCTGATCTTCATGATCTTCTTCGGCTTCAAGAGCGGCTTTGCCACCGCCACGGAAATCTCGGCCTTCGCCGTGGCTTATGCACTCGTCGTCGGCAGCGTGGTGTTCCGCGAACTCAGCTTCACATCGGCTGCGCACAGCTTCGTCCAGGGCGCGACGCGCGCGGGGCTCGTGCTGTTCATCGTTGCCGCAGCGCAATCGCTGGCGTTCACGCTGACCCTGCAGCAGGTGCCGCATGCGGTCGGCGATTTCATGCTGGGATTGTCCAAGACCAGCGGCACCTGGCTGTTCATCCTGCTCGCGATCGCCGTGCTGATCGTGATGGGCTCGGTGCTCGAAGGCGCGGCGGCGCTGATTATTTTCGGGCCGTTGCTGTTGCCGGTGGCCGTGCAGCTCGGCATCGATCCCCTGCATTTCGGCGTCGTGCTTGTGATCGCGATGGGCATCGGCCTGTTCGCGCCGCCGCTCGGGCTCGGGCTTTACGGCGCCTGCCTGATCGGCAATGTGCCGATCGAGCAGACGGTGAAGCCGATCATGGGCTATCTCGGCCTGTTGTTCCTTTGCCTGCTCGTGATCGCGTTTGTGCCATGGCTCAGCACGGCATTGCCGCGCGCGTTCGGCTATTGAGGGAGTATCGCCGTGAAAGTCCTGCTGGCCCACACGCCGGAGATGCGCCGCAATTACTACGGCGATCGCAGCCTGAACGGCTTGCGCGCGACCGCCGAGGTGATCCTGCACGAGAGCGATGAGACGCTGGTCTCAGCCAGCCTCGTGCGCGCTGCGCAAGATGTCGACATCATCGTGGCCGATCGCATGACCGAGGGACGCGGCGAGATCTTTGCACAACTGCCGCGCCTGCGCGCCTTCGTCCGCTGCGCCGTCGACATCCGCAACGTCGATGTCGAGGCGGCCTCGAACGCCGGCGTGCTCGTGACCCGCGCCGGGCCTGGCTTCGTGCAAGCCGTTGCCGAGCTCGCGGTTGGCTTCATGGTCGATCTCTCCCGCGGCGTATCGCGAGCGACGGCCGATTATCACGCCGGCCGCAAGCCGGAAGCGCGGATGGGCCGTCAACTCGCCGGCAGCAAGATCGGCATCATTGGCTATGGCAGCATCGGGCGCTATCTCGGGGAAATCGCCAAGGTGATGCGCATGGAAGTGCTGGTCGCAGATCCCTTTGCGACCGTGACCGACGGTGCCATCCGGCAGGTCAGCCTCGACGAGCTCCTCGCCGCGTCCGACTATGTCGTCTGCCTTGCCATCGCCAACGAGCAGACCGAAAATCTGATCGGCGAGGCGGCGCTGGCGCGGATGCAGAAGCATGCGGTCTTCATCAATCTCTCCCGCGGCAACCTGGTCGACGAAGCGGCGCTGGCGAAGGCGTTGCTTGAAAATCGAATCGCGGGTGCCGCGATGGATGTGGGCCGCGCGCCCGACCAGATGCCAAGCCCGGAGCTTGCGAAGCTTCCCAACGTCATCGCCACGCCCCATGTCGGCGGCCTGACGCCGCAGGCGATCGAATATCAGTCGCTGGAAACCGTGCGGCAGGTCGAAGCGATCGTCAAAGGCGAGATCCCGCAAGGCGCCGTCAACGCCGACCGCTGGACGCGGCGGCCGTGATCTGCTCTATAGCCGGTCCACAGCTTTGAACGTCCCGTCCTTCTGGATCACCGTCAAAAACACCTTCGGCGGCGCGTCGAGCATGCGCATGCCGACGGTGATGGTGCTGCCGCTGATGTCGAAGCGGCCGACATCGTTGATGGTGCGCAGCAGGCTCGCGCGCGTCGGTTGCGGTCCGGCTTGTTCCAGCGCCGCGGCCGCGAGACGGCCGGCGATATAGCCTTCGAGCGCCACGAAATTCGGTGTCAGCGCCGGGTCGAACGCCGTCTGCGCCGCCTGGTAGTCGGCGACCAGCTTAAGCGAGCGGTCCCAGGGAAACGGCACGACCTGCGTGACGACGACGCCTTCGCCCTCGGGGCCGAGCTCCTTGGCGAGCGCAACGGCGCCGACAAAGGAGATGTTGACGAAGGTCGGACTGGCGCCGCTGCGGTGCGCGAGCTTGATGAGCTCGGCGCAGGGACCGTAGGTCCCGACCATGACGATCGCCTCGGGTTCGACGCGCTTGATCGTGCGCCAGGCCGACGCGACGGCGCGGGTGTTGCGCTCGAAGGTGCCTTCGGCGGCGAGCTCGAGGCCGCGCCTGGCAAGCGCGCGCTTCACGCCGGAAAGACCGTCGCGCCCGAACGAGTCGTCCTGGTAGAAAATGGCGATGCGGGTGAAATGGCGATCCTCGGTGAGATGCTTGACCCACGCCTCGGCCTCGGCGCCATAGCTCGCACGGATGTTGACCACGTTCGCAAGCTCGAGGTCGCGCAAGAATTCAGCGCCGCTGAACGGACCGATGAAGGGCACGTTCCTGGCGCTGGTGATCGGTATCGTCGCGACCGCGGTCGGCGTCCCCACCGCACCGATCAGCGCGAACACCTTGTCGTCCTCGATCAGCCGCAGCGTTTGCACCACCGAGCGGTCGGGGTCGTACCCGTCGTCGCGGCTGATGAGCTGGAGCTTGCGGCCGTGGACGCCGCCCTTGGTGTTGATCTCGGTGAAGGCCGCGACGATGCCCTGCCGCATCCGCTGCCCGAGCGCGGAGGAGGGACCCTCCAGAGCGGCGGCCTGGCCGAACAGGATCGCATCCTCGCTGACGCCGATCTCGTCGGCTTTCGCCGGCAGCATGATTGCTGCCAGGACGGCGACGGTCATGACGATGCATGTCGCAGATCGAGATCGATACATCAGAGAAAGTCTTGCCGGGTGCGGTGAGTAGCTTCGGGAAAGCTATCGCCACGGGATGAATCGGCGATGTATCGACGGCTCCGTACTACTCCGGGGAAAACCGGCAACTTGCTTCGACAGAGCCCGCATCATCCTGCACTTCATTAACTAAACCGGGTAATGCGGAAAAGCCGGGTTCCGAAATTGTGCAGTTCTTAACCGCGGTCCTGTTCCGATAGTGGCTCCGGCGGCTCAACCAGAGGTTCGGTTGAGCGGGACAGGGGACGGCGGTTTTTGGAATGGGCGGTCGGGATCAGAACGATCAGGATCGGGGGCGTATGACCGGATGGTGGCGTGCCGCGCCGCTGCTCGGGCTCTATCGCCCTGCGCTCGTCGCAGTCGGCGTCGGTCTTCTGTTTTCGGTCGTGGCTGCAGCCGCCGTGGCGCGATGGGAAGGCCGCGTCAACAAGATCGAGTTCGAGAACGCGGCCGAGACCGAAGTGATCGTCATGCAGAACGGCATGAGCGAGTACATCTCCAGGCTCGTCGCGCTGCGCACGCTGTTCGAATCGACCAATCAGGAGATCACCCGCAGCGAATTCGAGACCTTCAGCGCCCGCCTGTTCGAGCGCCATCCCGGCATGCTGCGCATCTCCTGGGTGCCGCGGGTGAACCGCAAGGAGCGCGCCGAATACGAGGCCGCGGCGATCACGGACGGCGTGTCCGGCTATCGCATCAAGTCGCTCCAGGGCGATGCGTTCGCGACCGCGCCGCAGAGCGACGAATATTTTCCGGTGTTCTACTCGACCCAGCCGAAGACGTCTCCAGTCTACGGAATGGACTACGCGACCGTTCCGGAGCGCCGCGCGGTCCTCGAGCGCGCGCGCGACACCGACCGGATAGGGGCCATTCGCACCCGCCTCTACGAGCCGAAGGAGGGCGGCCGGTTGCCCGACGTCCTCGTCGCCATTCCCGTCTACGCCAAGGGAACGTCGCGCGACGCGGTCGTGGACCGGCGCCGCAATCTCGCCGGCTTCGTCGTCGGCGTCTTCGACCTGCCGCTGCTGATCCAGTCCATTCGCGTGACCACCGGGGCAAGCCCCGCGGTCAGCGTCAACGTCTATCCGCCGTTCGCGGGTCAGATCGTCGGCCTGGAGCAAATGCTGCCGGATTACTCGTCGGCCGCGACGGCGCCGCAGACGATGCGGGACGTCGCGCGGACCCTGCACTGGTCGGGCAATCTCAAGATCGGCGACACCGATTGGCAGGTGCGGGCGGTTCCGGCTGCCGGCGGTCCGCTGGAGACGACTTACGATCGCGCGGGTGCGGTGCTGATCGTCGGCATGCTGCTGACGCTGTCGCTTTCGACCTATCTCATGCTCGCAAGCCGCAATTCGCAGCGGCTGTCACTGGCGAACCGGCGGGTGCTCGAACTCGCCCAGACCGACATCCTGACCGGATTGCCGAACCGCGCTTTCTTCCTGGCCCGGCTCGACGAGCTCAAGGGCCGTTTGAAGGACGCCGGTCCGACCTTCTCGATCCTGATGCTCGACCTCGACCGCTTCAAGAACGTCAACGACTCGCTCGGTCACGGTGCCGGCGATGCGCTGCTGCGTCAGGTCGCACAGCGGCTGAAATCCGCTTTGCGCACCAGCGACGTGCTGGCCCGGCTCGGCGGCGACGAATTCGCCATCATCCAGGAAGCTTGCGAGGATCAGCGCGTCTGCTCGACCGAACTGGCGGGGCGGATCGCCAAGCTCGTGGCCGAGCCGTTCCTTCTTCCCGGACACCGCGTCGAGATCGGTACCAGCATCGGCATTGCGATCGCGCCCGATCATGGCAGCGATCAGGAGCAGCTGCTGAAGAAGGCGGACCTGGCGCTCTACCGCTCGAAATCGTCGGGCCGCAACTGCTTCACCATCTACGACAAGGCGATGTCGGCCGAGCTCGAGGCGCGCAGCACGCTGGAAGGCGATCTGCGCGACGCCATCGCGCGGTGCCAGCTCGAGGTGCACTATCAGCCGTTCGTCGACGCCCTCAGCGGCACGCGGCGCGGCTTCGAGGCGTTGGTGCGCTGGCGGCATCCGACGCGCGGCTTGATCGCGCCGGACCAGTTCATCCCGCTTGCGGAGGAGACCGGGCTGATCGTGCCGCTCGGCGAATTCGTGTTGCGGCGCGCCTGCGCGGACGCGGCCGGCTGGCCGTCAGATCTTGCGGTCGCCGTCAACCTGTCGCCGATCCAGTTCAAGGAGGCCGAGCTGTTCGAGACGATCAGCGCGGCGCTCGCCGATTCCGGATTGCTGCCGCAGCGGCTGGAGATCGAGATCACGGAATCCGTGCTGCTGGAGCGTGGCGTCGAGAACCACGCCTTCATGGAGCGGCTGAAGAGCATCGGCATCGCGCTCGCACTCGACGATTTCGGCACCGGCTATTCGTCGCTCAGCTATCTGACCGCTTTCCCGTTCGACAAGATCAAGATCGACAAATCGTTCATCCGCAACCTCACGCATCAGCCGCGCAGCTCCGCCATCATCTCCTCGATCGTGACGCTGGCGCGCGGGCTGGACATGTCGGTCACCGCCGAGGGCGTCGAGACCCGCGAGGAGTACGAGCGGCTGAAGGCGCTCGGCGTCAATTTCGCGCAAGGCTATCTGTTCGGCCGCCCGCAGCCGATCGAACGGATCCTGTTCGACGCGCCCGCCAAATCGTCGCAACGCGACGCGGCCTGAGGGCGGCCGCCCAAGGATCGCTCAATGAGGCATGCGCGAAAAGCGCTTGACCCGGGCAGTCCTGGATGGTCGGAAGGACCGTCCAGGGATGAAACACACAATGCGGCTTCCGTTCTTCTACGGCTGGGTCGTGGTCGCGGTGACCTTCGTCACCATGGCCATCGGCGTCAACGCGCGCACCGCCTTCTCGCTGTTCTTTCCTCCCATCATCTCCGAATTCGGCTGGGAGCGCGGCGTCACCGCGGGCGCCTTCTCCTTCGGCTTCGTCGTGTCGGGCATGGTCAGCCCGCTGATCGGCCGGCTGATGGACCGCGCCGGCCCGCGCGCGGTGATGGAGCTCGGCGTGGTTCTGATGGGCGGCGGATTGCTGCTTGCGCCGCTCACGAGCCAGCCCTGGCATCTCTACGTCACCATCGGCGTCATGGTCGGTGCCGGCTCGGTGTGTCTCGGCTATTCCGGACAGTCGTTGTTCCTGCCGAACTGGTTCATCCGCACGCGCGGCCTCGCCATCGGCATCGCCTTCGCCGGGGTCGGCATCGGCTCGGTGACGCTGCTGCCGTGGGTGCAGCACTTGATCGAAGGGACCGGCTGGCGCACCGCCTGTACGGCGATGGGCCTGATGATCCTGATCGTGCTGGCGCCGATCAATCTGTTCCTGCATCGACGTCCCGAGGATATCGGCCTTCGGCCTGACGGCGATGCGGCCCCGGCCGCAGGCGCCGCAAAACCCGCCTCCAACGTCGTCGATCCCGTCTGGGCCGGGACCGAATGGACACTCCGGAAAGCGGTCGCCACGACACGGTTCTGGTGGATCGCGCTCGGCTATTTCTGCGGCCTCTACATCTGGTACGCGGTGCAGGTGCACCAGACCAAATTCCTGCTCGACATCGGCTTTAGCCCGGGTGTCGCGGTGTGGGCACTCGGCATCGTCAGCCTGCTCGGCATTCCCGGCCAGATCCTGCTCGGCCATGTCTCCGACCGGATCGGGCGGGAATGGGTGTGGGCGATCAGCTGCGCGGGTTTTGCGATCTCTTTCGCGGCGCTGATGGCCCTGAAATTCCAGCCGTCATTGTGGCTGGTCTATCTCATGGTGTTCACGCAAGGCGCGCTCGGCTACGGCCTGACCTCGATCATGGGCGCGGTGGTGTTCGAGATTTTTCAGGGCAAGCACCAGGGCAGCATTTTCGGCACGATCATGCTGGCAGCATTGGCCGGCGGCGCCGCCGGTCCCTGGGTCACCGGCTTGCTTTACGATCGGGCCGGCGACTACACGCTCGCCTTTGGAGTTGCCATTATCGTGAGTGGGCTGTCGGCGCTCTCGATCTGGCAAGCCGCGCCGCGCAAGGTGCGCGCCGTCGCCGGCAAGCTTCAGGCGGGAACCGGCGCCGAATAGGTTCCGTGCGCGCCCAATTACCTTCGTTTCTTTCGCGGAATGTTAATCATGTCGCGTCTTGGCGCGGTGCGAGGGGACTGCAAAAACGACTTGGACACCATGGTGGCGCTAGCGTCGGTTGCAAATTTTCCCGATGCCTCCGGGTCTAGCGATGTCCGCCTCCGATTGTGCCATGACAGAAACTCCGGAAGTGCTATTGGCCGCGCTCGAACGCGCCGACGAGGGCATCGTCATCGTCGACAGCGCGCATCGCATCACGCATTTCAATGCCGGTGCGGAGCGGATCTGGAAACTCGCACGCGTTGATGTGCTCGGTCACGACGCCGAAATTCTCACCCTCAAATGCCTTCAGGCCGATCCGGTTGCAGAATTCCGTGACGAGATTAGCCTCGTGCGAAACGACGGCAGCCGCATCCGGGCGGCCATCTCGCTTTCATCCATTGCAAGTGAAGGCATCACCTATCGCATCGTGTTCGCGCGCGACGTCACCGCGGATGCCGAACGCCGCGCCAGGATCGGGCTTCTCCACGCCGTCTCCGACCAGACCAACCGCGCGGTGCTCATCACCGACACCGACCAGAACATCGTCTACGTCAATGCCGCCTTCACGACGCTGTTCGGCTACACCAGCGAGGAAGCCGAGGGCCGCCGTGCCAGGGGCCTGCTCGCCGGCCGCCACACCGATCGCAAGGCCGTTGCGAAGCTCGTCAAGCGCCTGATGGAGGGTGGCCACCGCGGCGAGGTCGAGATGCTCGCCTATGACAAGGACGGCGAGGAGATCTGGGTCTGCGCTCGCATCGATGCCTTCCGCGACAGGAAGGGCCAGGTCAAGCACATCTTCGCGCTGCTCGAGGATATCACCGAGACCAAGCAGCTGCGCTCGCTGCAGCAGCTCATCATGGGCGCGCTGGCTGACGAGGTTCCGATCGGCGAGATCGCCGACCGGCTGTGCCGCCGTGTCGAGCAGATCGCGCCCGACGTCGTCTGTTCGCTGCTTCATATCGATGCCGCGGGCCTGATCCATCCGCTCGGCGGCCCAAGCCTGCCCGAGGACTATTCCCGCGCACTGGACGGCGTTGCCATCGGCCCCAATGTCGGCTCGTGCGGAACCGCGGCCTTCTACGGCGAGCCGGTGCTGGCGACGGATCTGGAGACCGATCCGCGCTGGCAGCCGTACAAGGCGATGCCGCTCGCGATTGGCCTGCGCGCATGCTGGTCGACGCCGGTCAAGGCCAAGGACGGACGGGTCATCGCCACCTTCGCCTTCTACTACCGGGAGCCGCGCGCGCCGAGCAATTGGCATCGGCGCATCGTCGAGGCCTGCGTCAATCTCGGCGCTTTCGCGATCGAGCGCAAGGAAGCGCGCGCCGAGATCGCGCGGCTCGCCTATCACGATATCCTCACCGGCCTGCCGAACCGCGCGCAATTGCGGCGCCTGATCACCACCGCCATCGATGCCTGCCCGACCGGCAGCCACGTCGCGCTGGCCTTCCTCGACGTTGATCATTTCAAGGACGTCAACGACACACTCGGTCATGCCGCCGGCGACGAGCTCCTGATCCTGCTCGCGCAGCGCCTGCGCGAGCAGATCGGGCCCGAGGACATGCTGGGGCGGCTCGGCGGCGACGAGTTCGTGATCCTGCTGCCGCAGCGCAACGCCGAGGGTGCCGAGCGCGTCGCGGCCGGAATCACCGAAGCGCTGGCCGCGCCGCTGCGGCTCGGCTCCAGGCAGCTGCAGATGTCGGCGAGCATCGGCGTCAGCCTCTATCCCGATCACGCCACCGACATCGACACCCTGATGCAGCAGGCGGACGCGGCCATGTACATGGCCAAGCAGGCCGGCCGCTCGACCCATCGCCTGTTCAGCGCCGAGATGAACGGGCTCACCGAGCAGCGGCTGGCCTTGATTGCGGCGCTGCGCCGCGCCATCGCCGAGGGCGCGCTGACCCTCCGCTATCAGCCGCAGATCCGCAGCTGCGACGGCGCGATCCATGGCGTCGAGGCGCTGGCGCGCTGGCACGATGCCGAGCTTGGCGACGTCTCGCCGGCAAAATTCATCCCACTCGCCGAAGAGTGCGGCCTGATCGAGCAGATCGGCCTGTGGTCGGTGCGCGAGGCCTGCCGGCAGATGGCGAGCTGGCGCCGCGCCGGGCTGAACATTCCATCTGTGTCGGTGAATCTGTCGCCGATCAATTTCCGCAACGTCACGCTGGCCGCGCGGCTCAAGGACATCCTCGCCGAATACGATCTGGCGGCGGATGCGCTGATGCTCGAGATCACCGAGGGCGCGTTCATGCAGGACAGCGTCGCCGCGCTCGAGACGATGAACGCGATCCGGGAGCTCGGCGTCGGGCTTTCCGTGGACGATTTCGGCACCGGCTATTCCAGCCTCAGCCGGCTCGCCCATCTGCCGATCCGCGAGCTCAAGATCGACCGCAGCTTCATGCGCGACATCGAGCGTGACGCTGGCGCGCTCGCGATCGCCACCGCTGTGGTGCGCGTCGGGCAGGGCCTCGGCATGACTGTCGTCGGGGAAGGAGTTGAGACCGAGGCGCAGCGCAAAGTGCTGGCCGAGCTCGGCTGCGACGTCGTGCAAGGCTTCCTCTACGCGCCCGCGCTCGCGCCCGTAGCGTTCGAGCGCTGGCTGATCGAGCACTGCGCCGAGCAGGCGCGGGCGATGCTCGCCCGTCTCGACATTGCACCGGCCGGCGCGACCGAGGTGAAGCGATCGGCGTAGAGCATCTGCCCTCGGAGCCGCCACAGCAGCAACGACTGGCTAGTCATCGAAATCAACCAAACGCGTTACTTCGATCGTGTCTGGTTTGATTTTGCTCGGCATTGACGCGGCAATGCATAGTGAACGGTCAGCAGGCTTTCGTTCCTGTCATCGAAAATCAAGTGATCGGTCAAGGCCATTTCCGCGCGCATCGCGTTGCAGCAGAAGATCATCCATCGATTGAACGTGGGCAGCTGGCTCATGGACCGGTAAAGCTCGCCACACTCGATGGTCAGGTTCGGCCGGCCTTCCGCGCTCGCCAACTCGAGCCGGGATCGAATCTCTTGCCGGAAACGATCCGTTGAAACCATGCGACTCCGATAGCCGAAAACCTTTCTGAGAAGGGGATCAGCCGGCCAATAATGAAATCGAGCGAGGAACCCCGTCAACTCAGACGTCAGGCCGCGTGACCATAGAGCAATGCCAACACAAAGATACAGCTAATAAAGCCGATCGGATTGATGCGCTCGTCTCGCTATTGGGTGACGGCGTTCCTATATGCTCGAGATCACCGCCCGCCCTTGGCAGTTATCGGTGACTGAGAGCATTTCGCTCCCGCCTCAACCACGCAGGCGGTCGCATGTCCGATATCCCAAAATACAAATCTCCTGGACCGATTGGTATCTCGGGTGCCGGTGCGGGTCGCTGCGTCGGCCTGCATGCAGCGGAATCCATTTTCAATTGATCTGCGGCAGCGATCTCGCACGCAGATCGTCAGGAGGTTTACGTGGCAAACACAGCAACGATCCGAAATTCGAACGGACTTCCGGCCACATTCACGGGATCGAAGACCGGGCAGGACGACGCTCCGTTTGTCTTCGTCAAGGTCGGCGATGAAGAGCGCCGCATGCGAAGGGCCGAATGGGATGCGCTTCCGCCCTGGACCGGTCCGCGCCCGGCACGAACAGCCAACGACTGATCGCACAGCCTTGGGGAGGCCCGCTTGACGGTCGAACATGCCATCGTGCGAACCAAGCCGAAGCCCTGGGGCAGTCTCGATCTGCGGCCCTGGAGTGAGACGTCGACGAGCGACGGGCCGATCGGGGAATTGTGGTTCGAGCGCCCGGGTCTTGCTGCGCCCAAGACGACGTTGCTGCTCAAAATGCTCTTCACCACCGAGCCGCTGTCGATTCAAGTTCATCCGGATGATGCGTTCGCGCGCTCGATCGGGCTTGTCAATGGCAAGACCGAAGCCTGGTATATCGTCTCCGCGATCCCCGGCGCCCGGGTCGCGGTGGGATTGAACCATTTGCGCTCCGCCGCGGAGTTGCGAACCGCGATCACTGATGGCTCCATCGCCGATATCGTGGATTGGCAGCCGGTTCATCCAGGCGACGTCATTTTCATTCCTGCTGGAACGATCCACGCGATCGGCGCCGGCATCGTGCTCGTGGAAATCCAGCAGCACAGCGACGCCACGTTCCGGCTATTCGACTATGGACGAGAGCGCGAACTGCACATCGACCATGCCGTCGCGGTGGCGACGGCAGGCCCACGCCAGATCCAATCGCCGTCCGAACGCCTGAGCGGCGCGCGAACGGTCCTCACGGTCAATTCCTATTTTGCGCTGGAGCAGACGGACCTTGCTCCTGGCTCCGTTTGGATGCTCGACGCACCGAAAGAGACCTGGCTGCTGGCGATAGAAGGCCAGGCCCAACTCGGCTCGACGAGGCTGGCGCCGGGGGACGCGATCTTCCTGGAAGCCGACCATGCGGAAATCGAGGTGGGCGCGAACGGGTTGAAAGCGCTGCTGGCCTATCCCGGCCCGAAGATAAACCCTGCTGCGCTAACAGAGCGCAGTGCCGCGAGCGCCAGTCTCGCACCGCACGCCTTTCCCGGCACCCTGGTCCCGTCTCCCTTCGAGACCGCCACGCTCAAACAATCGGAGACGCCAAATTGGCTGCCGTAAATCGTATCGCATTCATCGGCAATTCGCTTCCCCGCCGCTGCGGCATCGCGACCTTCACTACTGACTTGCAGAGCGCCGTTGCGGCGTCCCGGAGTGATCTGGAGACGGTCATCGTCGCGATGACCGATCACGGCCAGGTCTACGATTATCCTGCCACCGTGGGCCTGGAGATCAACGACGACAGGCAAGATGATTATGTCCGTGCGGCTGCCTATCTGAACAGCGGCGGCTTCGAGGCCGTTTCGCTGCAACACGAATTCGGCATTTTCGGCGGCGAAGCCGGATGCCAGATCATGGCGCTTCTGTCGCGCCTGACCATACCGATCGTGACAACCCTGCATACGGTCTTGTCCGAGCCGACCGAGGCTCAGCGCGACGTCATCACGCGCATCGTCGAGTGCTCGTCCAAGATCGTCGTGATGGGTGAAAAAGGCCGGGAGTTGTTGCGCTCCGTCTATCACGTGGCTGACGAGAAGATCGAGATCATCGCGCACGGCATCCCGGAATTTGCGTTCGTCGAACCCGACGCGGCCAAGGCTGCGCTCGGATTCAGCAACAAGTCGGTCATCCTGACCTTCGGATTGCTGTCGCCGAACAAGGGCATCGAAGTCATGATCGATGCGATGCCTTCCATTCTGAAGACCCGACCCGACGCCGTTTACGTCGTCCTCGGTGCGACGCATCCCAACCTCGTGCGCGATCGTGGCGAAGCCTATCGTGAGTCCCTGATCGCGCACGCGCGCCAGGCTGGCGTCGAGGATCACGTCGTGTTCCTCGATCAATTCGTCGACAAGAAGACGCTGCTCGATTTCATCTCGATGTCCGACGTCTACGTGACGCCGTACCTCAGTGAGGCCCAGATGACCTCGGGCACGCTGGCCTATAGTTTCGGCCTCGGTAAGGCCGTGGTGTCCACCCCGTATTGGCATGCCCGTGAACTATTGGCCGATGGCCGCGGTATCCTGGTTCCGTTTGGCGATGCGGCAGCGCTTGGCGTCGAAATCGCCAAGTTGCTCACCAACGACGTGCTTCGGCAGGCGATGCGCAAGCGCGCCTATTCGAGCAGCCGCGCGATGACATGGGAAAGAACCGCCGAGCGCTATATGTCGGTCTTCGAGAACGCCGGCCGCCGGCATCGGCTCAAGACCATCGCGCGTATGGATACTGGCACGCTGCTGCGCGACAGCCGCGCCCCGCCGGAAATGCAGCTCGGCCATTTCCTGTCGATGTGCGACGACACGGGACTGTTTCAGCATGCCGCTCATAGCGTGCCGGATCGTGCCCACGGCTATTGCGTCGACGACAACGCCCGGGCGCTGCTCGTGGCCTGTGCGCTCAACAATCCGGGTGAAGAGCGGCTGCCGGAAGCGCTGACGGCGCGATTTGCCGCTTTCGTCCAGCACGCCTGGAATCCGGATACACGACGATTTCGCAATTTCATGGGCTTCAACCGCTGCTGGTTGGAGGACAAGGGGTCGGAGGACAGTCACGGACGTACGCTCTGGGCCTTGGGCGTGTGCGCGTTGACCGACGCCAGTTCGTCGCGGCGCTCATGGGCCGCGGCCTTGTTTTCCGAAGCAATGGTGACAGTGGAAGATTTTCGTTCGCCCCGTGCGTGGGCGTTCGTATTGCTGGGCCTCGATGCTTACTGCTCGGCTGTCCCGGGCGATGTCCAGGCGACCCGCCTGCGTGCCGTGCTTGCCGATCGGTTGATCTTGATCTTCGACACCGTGGCAACCGGCGATTGGGTCTGGTTCGAGGACGGGTTGGCCTATGATAACGCGCGCTTGCCCCAGGCGCTGATCATAACCGGTCTTGCCAGCAAGACATCGCGCTATGTCAATATCGGGCTGGAGTCGTTGCGCTGGCTTGTGAAGCGGCAAACCTCAGCGAAAGGCCAATTCCGCCCGATCGGCACGGCGGGGTTTGGCGATCGACGCCAGCCGTCGCAAGCCTTCGACCAGCAGCCGCTGGAGGCCGCGGCGACCATCGCGGCATGCCTCGCCGCGTGGCGGGCCGATCACGATGTCGAGTGGAAAGCCGAAGCCGCGCGGGTCTTCGCGTGGTTTCTGGGCAGCAACGACCTGTCGGCCTCGCTGGTCGATCTGGAGACCGGAAGCTGCCGGGATGGCCTGCACCCCGATCGTCCCAATGAGAACCGCGGAGGGGAATCCGTGGTGTCCTATTTGCTTGGGCTTTCCGAGATTCGGCAAATTGCCCGCCTGAGCGAAAGCCGGGCCAAACCTGCTCCTCTCGTCGCTTGACGGAGCAGGATTACGATTTCCTCCTTCAACCCATCGAGGCCGTCTTGTCGCAATCTCCCTTCCTCAAACGTCAAGCCCTTCAGCTGCGGCCTGATCCGACCCGTGTCATCGTTCGGCCTTTCAAGCCGGCAACAGAGCCGCGCGACCTCAATCCGACGGACAAGACCCGCGCCAACCATATCGTCGAACGGGTCCTCGCGCTCGATGCCGAGACGGCTGACCGGCAATTGGCCGACGTTCTGGAGAATTTCCTCGGCCGTCACCGCAACCTGTTGCAGATATTCGAGACACGCGCCGCGGAAATGGAAGAGGCGCTGGCCGACCATGCTGTATTCACGCAGGTGCAGCGCCAACTCGCGGGCGCCTATTTTCTCAACGAATATTCGTTCGAGGCCTCGGCATTGTTCAATCCGAGTATCGTGCCGCATCCCGATCAATCCGGAACGCCGGAAGGCAGCCTTCGCTTCATCCTAAGTCTTCGTGCCGTCGGCGAGGGTCACGTGTCGTCCCTGACATTTCGCTCGGGGCTTATTGCGGCAGACGGGACCGTGACCATCGACCCGACGGCGCGCCTTGCATCCAGCCCCGATCTCGTCAAGCTGACATCGGGCGCCGGCGGCGACGAGATTGATGTTACATTTGCGGCCGGCCAGGATCTGAGCGAGCGGGTGATTTTCCCGGTCACTGAAGCGCAGTCGAACGGGATCGAGGACGCCCGCTTTGTGCATTTCAGCAACGCCGGCGAGACGATCTACTACGCGACCTACACCGCTTATAGCGGACGGGCGATCCGGTCGGAGCTGATCGAGACGTCCGACTTTGTATCGTTCCGGCTATCGACCCTGAAAGGCAGTGCCGCGCGCAACAAGGGCATGGCGTTATTCCCGCGCAAGATCGGGGGCAGATATGCGATGATCGCGCGCCAGGACAACGAGAACCTCTATCTGATCTTTTCCGAAGACCTCCAGACGTGGGATGGCGGCCAGCCGATTCTGAAGCCGCGATACCCCTGGGAATTTGTGCAGATCGGCAATTGCGGATCACCCATCGAACTCGACGTCGGGTGGCTGCTTCTGACGCACGGCGTCGGACCTTTGCGAAAATATTCGATCGGGGCCGCGCTGCTGGACAAGAACGACCCTTCGAAGGTGCTCGGCCGCCTGCGCGAGCCACTATTGCGCCCGGACCCTTCCGAACGCGAAGGATATGTTCCAAACGTCGTCTACACTTGCGGCGCGATGCGCCACCACGACAAGATCATCTTCCCCTACGCGGTCTCCGACAGCTACTGCAATTTTGCGACCATCGAGATCGCATCCTTGATCGCGGCCATGGACAGGAGCGCATAGGAACTGCGCTGACCGTTCTCGACATCCATCCGGTGGATTGGAAAAGCGTGAAGCGGTCGGCGCAGAACACTGCGTCGAGCGGGTGATTTCCGGGCTCAGGCATCCGGTTGCAGGAACGTGCCGTACTGCTTGGTCGCGGCGACCGCGGCCGCGGCCTGTCCGATCATCCGCATCGCGGCCATCATCGGCCACGGCCCAAGGCTGACCCGCCGAACGCCGACGCGAGCCAGATCCGGAAGTGCGGGAACGCCTTGTGTCACCATGATGTTGACCGGCAGAGGCGTGAGCTGAACGAACTTTTCAATGAGAGCGAGGTCGGTGAGGCCGGGGACGAAAATTCCGTCGGCGCCGGCCTCGGCATAGACCTTCGCCCGCCTTGCCGCTTCATTCATGCACTCGTCCGGCGATCCGAATTTCAGTGGGAACGGATCTGTTCTCGCATTGATGAATAGCTGAACTCCCAGATCTTTCGCGGCGTCGCGCACGGCCTTGATCTTGGCGGCATGGAGTTCGGGATTGACCAGTTGCCGCTTTCCCCCCGATAGCCCGTCCTCGATATTGATGCCGACGGCGCCGGCTTTCAAAATCTCGGTCGCCGATCTGGCGGCGGCCTCCGGGGTGTCGCCATATCCTGCCTCCAGATCGATTGAGACTGGAACCGACACGGCCGCAGTCATCCGCGATACGAGGCCGGTCACCATGTCGAACGGGACATTTTCTCCGTCGGCGTATCCAAGTGCGGAGGCGACCGCGCCGCTGCTGGTCGCGATGGCCGGAGCGGTCTTCGCGATGGCTTTGGCGGTGGCGGCGTCCCAGGCGTTGAACAGGACGAGCGGATCGCCCTTCCTGTGAAGGGCATGAAAGGTCTCGGCGTATTGATGTTGTGTCTTGGCGTCCATTGCGCGCACTCCAGATTAGAAAATCGAAGGATGTTGTGGGCCACCGCCCTCTGCGTTCAGTCAGGCGCGTGCGTCTTGAACCAGTCCATGATCAGGCCGGTGACTTCTTCCTCACGCTCGAGGTGCGGGAAGTGCCCGACATCGGGCAGGACAATCCGCTTGTGCGGCCCCTTGAACAGCGGCTCCTCCTTGACCGAGTACCTCGCTGTCGGATCGTTGCTGCCATAGATCGTCAGCGTCGGCGTGTGCATGTCATTGATCGGCAGCCGGCCCGTGAGCCCCGCATCGGTCAGGCCTCCGTAATATTTCAGCGCCGCGGCCATCGTGCCGGGCGAGCTGAGTGTCTCCTTGATCGAACGGATGTGCTCGGCATTGTTGAATGTCGGTGACCACAGCTTCCAGAGATAGTCGACAAAGGGGAGGCCCTCGGTATTGACCGCGGATTCGGCGCCGGGCAGCTGGAAAAAATAGACGTGGAAGACGGCTCGAACGAGCTCCGGATCCCGTCTGATGCTCGAAATTGTAATCGGGTGCGCGGTGTTCATGACCACGGCGGCCTTGATTGCCGATGGCGCCGTGGCCAGCGCCTGAAAGGTCGAGGTGCCGCCCCAATCCATGCCGACGACGCGTGCCTGTCCGTCGTCGCTCAGCGCCGCGATGAGGGCTTCGAGATCCTTGCCCAGTGCGATCGGATCGAAAATGCCGTCCGCCGGAATCTCGGTCGGCGCATAGCCACGCAGGAACGGCGCGACGGCACGATACCCGGCATCCGCGAAGACCTGCAGCTGCTTTCGATACGACCAGGCATTGTCGGGAAAGCCGTGCAGGAACATGACCAGGGGGCCATCGCCCTGTTCGAGATAGGCGAAGCGCACGCCGTTGGCCTGGACGTATTTCAAGGCGGGTTCGGTGCCCCTGGTATCCGCTTGGGCATTCGCTTGTCGTGCCGCGCTCCGAGTATTCATCGTCATTCTCCATGTGATCGAGCCCCGCGATCCAAATTATGTGCGGAGCGCACATATCGTCAAGTTGTTTTTTGTGCGCTCCGCACATATTGTCGGTGTATGGAAATTGGAATCGCAAATTTGCTGGGGGCGCTTTCGCTCGCCGTCATGGATCGGATCGAGCAGGGCGCGCGCGAGGTCATCGGCCGCGGTGGCGAGACCCCTGCGGCACTGGTCGTCATCGGCTATGGCCAGGGCATGACCAACGACAAGCTGCGGCGGATCCTTGGCCTGTCGCATTCAGGAACGGTCCGGCTGGTGGACCGTCTGGTGTCGGATCGGCTGGTCGAACGTCGGCCCGGACAGGACGGCCGCGAGGTTGCTCTGCACCTGACGGCGAAGGGCGCCGCAACCCGCAACGATTTGATGACTTCGCGGATTTCGGCCGTCGCGTCGCTTCTGGATGTACTTTCGCCGGCCGAAACGAAGCGCCTTGAAACGCTGCTCCATGAGTTGTTGGCTCGGCAGGATACCTCCGAGATGGATCGCTTCACGATCTGCCGCATGTGCGACGACAGCGTTTGTACGAATTGCCCCTTGCCCACGGACAAGGGCAAACGCGCTCGCTAGCGGGCGCGCTCGAGACTATCATCCGGCTTGGGCGCAACGCGCGTTCACATCGCGGAAAGGAACGTCCGGCGTTTCCCCACGTTGTCGGCCCACCAGCACAAGCCGGGCCATACGATGAAGAAGATCGCCACCATCCTTGTCATGCTCTGTGCCTTTCCGGCTGCCGCCCGCGCGGACAGCTGGAGTGGCTATCGCATTCCCGAGACCGGGACCAGCGTCGATATCCCTTCGTCCATCTTCACCGAGCAAGCCGGCCGGCCCGACGGCTATGGCATGCAGTACCGGACCAGCGACGGCCGTGCGGATTTGACGGTGCAGGCCGTTCCCAATGACGGCAGCTCACCGGCCGCTTTCCTGGCGCGGAAGAATCCGCCGGCCGGCATCACCTACAAGCGCATCACGCCGCGCTTCTTCGTGGTCTCCAGCACCCGGGGCGGCAAGATCTGGTACGACCGCTGCAACTTTGGCCGCCGCTACGTGCATTGCGTGCTGATCAACTATCCGGCCGCCGAGAAGCGGCAGTGGGATGCACTCGTGACCCGCGTCAGCCGCACGCTGAGCGGCGGTTGATCCGTTCACCAGCGAAAAACCTGCTCACAAAGAAAAACTGCCCGCAGGTTGCGGGCAGCAGTCTCGTGAGGATGGTTCAGCGCACGTTGGTCGATGTCGTCGACATGGTCGGCTTGGAGCCCGGCACGTGCGACATGGTCTTGGTGGTCGACCCGACCTCCTCGCCCGCCTTGACTTTCGTGCGGGTGTGGGAGCGGCTGAACGTACCACCCTCATGCGCCTGCGCGCGCGCATTGGAATTGAGCACCGGACCGTTGCCCTTGTTCATGCTGGTGCCGGACTGCGCCTTGCCGTTGGCAGACGCGGCGCTGCCGCCCGCTGCAATCGACGAGCCGGTCTGTCCGGAGCCCGACGTCGACGTGCCGCCGGTGCCGAGCGTGCTGGCCGAGGTGCCGCCGGCCGCGGCCGAGCCCCCGGTGCCGCCGGTCATGCTGGTTTGCGCCGACAACGGCGAGGCGGCGGCAAGCAGGAGTGCGACCGACGAGGTCGCGATCAACATTCTCATCTGTGAAATCCTTTTGCTATGGCGACGATGTCGAGATGGTGCAGCCGTTGACCGTGACGGTGCTCGCGCTGGTCGAACCCGGGCCGCCGGCCGTCGAGGACGAACTCGACACGTTGCCGCCACCGGCCTGGACGTGCACCGACGATCCGCCGGCCGAGCTAGAGCTCGACAGCGAGCCGCTCGATGAGGTCGAGCCGGTGGTGCCCGAACCCGATGACCCCAGCGCGGTAATGCTGCCGTCGGGATGTTTTTCCACCGTGACCCGGCAGGTCTCGCCGGACGCGGTCTTGCCGGTTTTCTGCATGGTTTCCCCCGCAGCGGCGCTGCTCATCAAAGTCAAAACTGCGATCGCAACGATTGGTCTGTTCATGCCAGTCCTCCTCAGGAAGGACGAAGGAGCGGCATTGCTGCCGCTCCGCCGGCCGGATGTCAGTCCTTGTCCTTCTTCATCTCGTCCTTGTGGTGGCCTTTGCCCTTTTCCATGCCCATGTCGCTGGCATGTCCCGCGGAGGAGCCGGCCGCTCCCACGGTCGAGCCGCTCTTGCCGCCGCCGGCCGACGAGCCGCCCGTGCCGACTGTCGATGCCGAGTTGGAGCCGGAGCCTGCCGCAGAGCCGCCGGTGCCGACGCTGGACGAACTCTTGCCGCCACCCGCCGACGAACCACCGGTGCCGAGCGTCGAGGCCGAGCCTGAGCCGCTGCCGGAGCCTGCGGCGGAGCCGCCAGTGCCGATCGACGAACTGCTGGTGCCGCCGCCCGCCGACGAGCCGCCGGTGCCAAGCGTCGAGGCCGAGCCCGATCCGCTGCCCGAACCCGCCGATGAACCGCCCGTGCCTACGGTCGAGTTGCTGGTGCCACCGCCGGCTGACGACCCGCCAGTGCCGACCGTCGAACTCGACTGCGCCACGGCGAGCGCGGTACCGGCCAGCAGCGCAGCTGCGGCCGCAGACAATTTCAGAATCCTCATCGCTGTCTCCTCGAATGATCAAATTGCCAAAACAGGCACGGGATAAAGTGGCAAGCTGCAGAAACGTTCCTTGGATCGGTATGAGGATGTGGAAAATGCGCGCGAGAATTGCGACGAGGTTCCAGCGGCGCGGCGCGCCGATGCCGAGCGGGAACAGCGAAGCGCGACGATCTGAAGAAAACAAACGCTACTTCAACGACAATCCCGTCCTGCGCCGCAGATCCGTGATCGCGCGCAGAAAACTGTCGGCCGGCGTCGTCTCCGGATCGATCAGGCGGTGCAGGCGAAAGCCGTCTTCCAATGCCAGCACGACGGAGGCCATCCAGGGGGGATTGAGCGTGTCGCCCTTCGCGTTGCTCTTCAGCGTTGCCTCGATGATGTCGGCGACCAGCTTGCGCCGCGCGCGCAGGCGCTTTGCAAGCTCCGGTCGGCGCTTCTCGGCGCGGGCGACAAACAGGATCATCTCCATGTGGAGCAGCGGCGAGCGGCCGAGCGGATCCTGCCTTGTGCGATCCATCGCCTTCAGCGCCGCGATGAAGTCGTCGAGATTGTCGTGCTGCGCGAGGATGTCCATGTTGCGCCGGATCGACTGCGCGACATGGTCCTCGAGCATGGCGATAATCAGCTCGTCCTTGCTCTTGAAGTTGGAATAGAACGCGCCGCGGCTAAATCCGGCCGCCGCCGCGATCGCCTCGATGCTGGCGCCGCCGATGCCGTCCTGCTCGAACACGCGCGCCGCCGCCTCGAACAGCCTGTCGCGCGTGTCGTCCCTGGTCGGCCTAGTTCTCACCCTTGACATCGGGGCAGTTTAGGGCAAAATGCAACTCGATACAACAATGTATCGAGTTGATAATTCCGGGATGGTTACGCTGCGCAAGAGGGGCTGCGGCGTATGCGATTCATGCGGCAACCGATATGAGGTCACCATGAACGAGCACGTGCAGGGCACCGGCGGTCCGCTGTTCAACCCGCTGTCGCCGGACTTCATCCGCGATCCCTATCCGCATTATGACCGGCTCCGCGCGATCTACCCGATTCACGTGACGCCGTTCGGCCAGTTCGTCGCCAGCCGCCATGCCGATGTCAGCCTCGTGATGCGCGACAAGCGTTTTGGCAAGGATTTCGTCGAGCGCTCCAAGCGCCGCTATAGCGAGAAGATCATGGAGGAGCCGGTCTTCCGCAGCATGAGCCACTGGATGCTGCAGGCCGATCCGCCTGACCACACCCGCCTGCGCGGCCTCGTCGTGAAGGCCTTCACCGCCCGCCGCGTCGAGGACATGCGGCCACGCATCCAGGAGATCGTCGACCAGACCATCGATGCCGTGATCGACCGCGGCCACATGGACCTGATCGAAGACTTCGCCTTCCGCCTGCCTGTCACCATCATCTGCGACATGCTCGGCATCCCCGAGGACCATCGCGAGACTTTCTATAACAGCTCGCGCGATGGCGGACGGCTGCTCGATCCCGTGCCGCTGTCGCCGGAGGAGATCGCCAAGGGCAACGCCGGCAACATGATGGCGCAGATGTATTTCCAGCAGCTGTTCGAGCTTCGTCGCAAAAATCCCGGCGACGATCTCATTACCCAGCTGGTGCAGGCCGAGGAAGACGGCAACAAGCTCACCAACGAGGAACTGACCGCCAACATCATCCTGTTGTTCGGCGCCGGCCACGAGACCACGGTCAATCTGATCGGCAACGGCCTGCTGGCGCTGCATCGCAATCCGGACCAGCTCGCGCTTTTGAAGGCGCGGCCGGACCTGATGGTGGGCGCGATCGAGGAGTTTCTGCGCTACGATTCCTCGGTGCAGATGACCGGGCGGGTCGCGCTGGAGGATATCGACGATCTCGGCGGCGCCAAGATCCCCAAGGGCGAGACCGTGCTCTGCCTGCTGGGCTCGGCCAACCGCGACCCGGCGGTCTATCCTGACCGCCCCGACCGGCTCGACGTCACCCGCCAGAATGTGAGGCCGCTGTCGTTCGGCGGTGGCATCCATTTCTGCCTGGGGGCCCAATTGGCCCGGCTCGAGGCCGAGATCGCCATCGCCACGCTGTTGCGTCGGCTGCCCGACCTGCGCATCGACGACGTCGAAAACCCCGAATGGCGGCCGACCTTCGTGCTGCGCGGCCTGAAGCGGCTGCCTGCGAGCTGGTGATGGCTCGCCGGCGTTAACCTCCGCGCGCAACAGTCGCTGTGACTTCGCCACACTTCCCCCTATATAAGGGGCTGTTCCGGTACGTCTGAGGCCCTGCGGCTCAGGCAAGGCCCGCATCCGGTTTGGCCGAGGGGAGACCCGTGCAGACGACGCTGCTCGGATTGGCGATTGCCTTTATCTTAGCGCTGCTGGCCGCTCTGATCGGACCGTACTTCGTCGACTGGAACCAGTTCAGGCCCCAGTTCGAAGCAGAGGCCGGCAGGATCATCGGCGTGCCGGTGCGGGTGGCGGGCGAGCTCGACGCGCGGCTGTTGCCGGCGCCGACGCTGCGGCTGCGCGCGGTCACCTTCGGCGGCAACAACGATCTCGGCCGCCTGCGCGCCGACAAGCTCGACGTCGAGTTCAGCCTGAGCTCGCTGATGCGCGGCGAATGGCGCGCCACCGAGCTTTCGGTCAACGGCATGGCGGTCGATCTCGGTCTCGACGCGCGCGGGCGGGTCGATTTGCCGTCCACCGCGAGCGGCAGCTTCAATCTGGCATCGCTGGCGATCGAGCGGCTGAACCTCACCGGCCGCATCGCCCTGCATGATGCCGCCAGCCATTCGACACTGGAGCTCAACGACATCGCTTTCTCCGGCGATGTGCGCTCGCTGGCCGGCTCGGTCCGGGGCGACGGCAGTTTTGCCCTCAGCGGCGTGCGCTATCCGTTCCGCGTCTCCTCCGGCCCGAGCGCCGACGGCAACGCCACCCGCCTCCACCTCAACATCGATCCCGGCGAGCGCGCGATCCTCGCCGATCTCGAAGGCGTGCTCGCCTTCGACAACCGCCTGCCGAAATTCGAGGGCGCGCTGACGTTCGCCGTGCCGGCGCCGAAGAAGCCGGGCGAGGCGGGGCCGATGCCCTGGAAGCTCACGACGAAACTCAAGGCTGATCCGGCCGGCGCCAAGTTCGAGCAGGTCGACGCCAGCTTCGGGTCCGAAGACTCCGCGCTGAAGCTCGGCGGCGTCGGCGATATCAGGTTCGGGGCTTCGCCGCTGCTGCGTGCGGTGCTGTCGGCGCGCCAGGTCGATGCCGACAAGCTGACCGGCAAGGATGAGCCGCAGCGCATCCTTCCGGCGCTCCGCGCAGGCCTCGCCGCAATCCCGCAGGCGCCGATCCCGGCACAGATCGAGTTCAACTCCGACCAGATCATGCTCGGCGCACGGCCGCTCCAGAACATCACGGCCGAGCTTGCGACCGACGGACGATCCTGGACCTTCCAGCGGCTCGAGCTGCGCGCGCCGGGACAGACGCAGCTCTCGCTCAACGGCGCGACGCCCGGCGCCGACAGCTTCAGCGGCCGTCTCAGCGTCGATTCCTCCGATCCCGATACGCTAGTGGCCTGGCTCCAGGGCCGCAGCGAGGTCAACCGCCGCAGCACGCGGCCGCTGCGCCTTGCCGGTGACGTGACCATCGCCGCCAACCATTTCGCCATCGACAGGCTGAAGGCCGAGATCGACGGCGGCGCGGTCGAAGGCCGCATCGCTTTCGTCCAGACCGGCGCGAGCAAGGGCTCGCGGATCGACGCGGAGCTCAAGGCCGACCGCCTTGACCTCGATGCGGCCGCAAGTTTTGTGCGCGCGCTTTCGGGACCGCAGGGCGAATGGCCGGAGGAAGCGAAGCTGTCGCTCGATATCGGCCGCGCGATCTCGGCCGGGCAGGAGCTGCGGCCGTTCACCGCGAAACTCGGCTACGGCCCCGCATCGCTCTCGCTGGAGCAGTTGCGGTTCGGCCAGGCCAGTGGCGTGACCACGGAAGCAAGTGGCAGCTTCGACCGCGCCAAGGCCACGGGCAAGCTCGCGCTGAAATCCTCCGCCAATTCGCTGCGCGATCTCACTGCACTGCTCGAGCCGTTTGCGCCATCGGTGCGCGCGCGCTTCGACGCCATCCCGTCGCTGCCGGGTGCGACCCGCCTGAAGCTCGACCTCAGCCTCGACAAGAACGCCGAGCACGCCGATCGCAACGACGCGCGCGCTGTCCTCGAACTCGACGCGCCGCAGCTCAAGGCCAGCGCGACGCTGGCCGCGCAGACGCCGGTGGCCGCCGTCAACGGCATCGACGTCGACCGCTTGCGCAACAGCGACTTCACGCTGGACTCGAAAGTCGCGACACCGCAAGCCAGTGCACTGCTGGCGTTGCTCGGGCTCGATCGCGTGGTGGCCGCAGGCGAGGGCGCTTCGCAGTTCGAAGGCCGCTTGAGCGGCGCGTGGCGCCATCAGCTGCAATTGAATGCCAAGCTTAGCGGCGGCGGGCTGGATGCGGACGCACAAGGCAACGTCGAATTATCGGAGCCGAAAGGCAGCGTAAATTTGCGCGTGCGCAACGCCAATCTGGGGCCGCTGTTCGGGACCAGCCCGGCCGATAAATCGGTGCAGAGCGTCAATCTGTCCTCGCGCGTCGGCCTCTCAGGCAACCGTCTGACCTTCAACGATCTCGAGAGCACCCTGGCCGGCTCGCATTTGCGCGGTCATCTGGCGGTGACGCTCGATCAGGAGAAGACCGTCGACGGCGAAGTCGGCCTCGATACGCTCGACCTCGTGCCCGCGCTCGCGATGGCCATCGGCGCGGCCGGACACGATGCCAATGCGCCGCTGAGTGCCGGGCTTCTCGGCGGCTGGCGCGGCCGCGTCGCCTTCCAGGCGTTGCACGGCACGTTGCCCGGCGGCATCGAGCTGCGCCCCTTCGGCGGTACGGTCCGGAGCGACGGTCAGTCGCTCGCGCTCGACGCAATGAAGGGCGGCGTCGGCGGCGGCGAGATCTCGGCGAGCCTTGATGCGCGCAATAGCGCCAATGGTCTGACGCTCAACGCGCGCATCGAGCTCGGTAATGTCGACGCGGCGACGCTGCGGTACCGCGACCTCGCGCTGCCGAAGGGACGAGCCTCGGCGCAGATGGCGCTGACCAGCCAGGGCCGTAGCGTCGCGGCGCTCACCGGTGCGCTCGCCGGCAACGGTACGGTGACGCTCGAATCCGCTGAAATCTCCGGCCTCAATCCACGCGCCTTCGAAATCGCCATCCGCGCCAGCGACGGCGGCCAAATTGCCGACGACAATCGGCTGCGGCAGCTGGTCGAGCCCGCGCTGTCGGCGGGTCCGATTGCAGTGGCCTCGGCGCAGATCCCGTTCACGATCCGGGACGGGCGCCTGCGCGTCGGCGCAACGTCGCTAGAGGCGAAGAACGCGCGCGCCATCGTCTCCGGCGGTTACGACATCCCCGCCGACCAGGCCGACATCCGTGCCAGCCTGACGCCGATCATGACCGGGCTCTCCGGCGCTCCGCCCGAAATCCAGCTGTTCGCGGCCGGTCCCCCCGACGGGCTCAATCGCACCGTCGATCTTGGGCCGCTGTCGTCGTGGCTCGCGGTACGCACGATCGATCGCGAGACGCGCCGGCTGGACGCCATCGAGCGCGGCGAGCCGCCGCCGGCCACCGCCGCGTTGCCGACGCTGGTGTCGCCCGAACCGGCGCCGGAGCCGTCGCTCACGGATGTGCCGATGCCCGGCCGCGATCCGCGCCGTGCGCCGCCGCCGAAGCCCAAGTCCGATATCAGGGTTGCGCCGACGCCAAAGGCGCCGCAGGCCGCTCCCGCGGCACCAAGCCCGCCGCTTGCAAGCACGCAGATCGCGCCGCTGCCTCCGCCGATCGACGTCAGGCCGGCCCCGGGCCCGCCGCCCGCAAAGCCCAAGCCAAAGCCGCCGCTGGTGCTGACGCCGTCAAATCCGTAGGCGATAGTCCGTCATGCCCGGGCTTGTCCCGGGCATCCACGTTCTCCGTCCCAGGCGGTGAGACGTGGATGGCCGGGACAAGCCCGGCCATGACGCCGGAGAGACACCCTCACCCCAACCCTCTCCCGCAAGCGGGAGAGGGGGCGCAGCTTCCTCGTGACGTACCGGTAAACTCATTCTCTCGCTTTTTATCGAATTTTCCCCGGCAAAACTGATCTGCCGACTTTACCGGATTCTCGCGTTTGTTCCCTAGCCTCTGTTCCCAGAGGAACTCGGCGTCCTGCCGGCACAAGCAGGATGGCCAGCCAAGAACTGGGGTCATCGGGATGAACGGCGCGACAACACTTCTGCAGGATCTGGACGACGCAATCGCACGCGGCACCGACGAAAGCCGGACCAAGGCGTTGTGGCACGCGACCGACATTCTGATCACCGGTCGCTACAGCGACGACGAGATCAGCACGTTCGGCGAAGTCATCGGCCGGCTCGCCGACGAGATCGAGGTCGCCGCACGGGTGCAGCTCTCCGAGGTGATGGCAGCCTGCGATCACGCTCCGCTCAATGTCATTGCGCAACTCGCGATCGCCGACGAAATCGAGGTCGCCGGTCCCGTGCTGCGCGATTCCAATCGTATCGACGAGAAGCTGCTGGTCGAGAGCGCCATGACAAAGAGCCAGTCGCATCTGCTCGCGATCGCCCAGCGCAAGTCGATCGGCGAGGCCGTCACCGACGTGCTGGTCAAGCGCGGCGACCAGGAGGTTGTGACGTCGGTCGCCAAAAACGAGGGCGCGCGCTTTTCAGGTTCGGGCCTGCTCCACATGGTCCGCCGCGCCGAGGGTGACTCGATTCTCGCCGAGCAGCTTGGCCTGCGCAAGGACGTGCCGCGCCACATCTTCCAGCAGCTGATCTCGAAGGCGTCAGAAGACGTCCGCCGCCGGCTTGAGCACGAGCGCCCGGAAATGATGGCGCAGATCCAGAGCTCGGTAAGCGACGTCACCGGCGATCTGCAGTCCAAGTTCGGCCCGTCCTCGCGCAGCTATTTCGTCGCCAAGCGCGTGGTGACGACGCAGTACCGGCAGGGCAACCTCAACCAGGACTCGATCTCGAACTATGCGCGCCAGCACCGCTTCGACGAGGTGCAGATCGGCCTGTCGCTGCTGTCGTCGCTGCCGGTCGACGTGATCGAGCGCGCGATGATGGACCGCAATCGCGAGATGATCCTGGTGCTGTGCAAGGCGCTCGACTTCTCCTGGGACACCACCATGTCGCTGCTGTTCCTCGGCGCCAAGGATCATCTGATCACGGCGCGCGAGCTCCACGACAACGAGCGCGATTTCGGCAAGCTCAAGATCGAGACCTCGCGCAGCGTCTTGAAGTTCTACCAATCGCGCAAGACCGGCGCCGATCCCGTCACGGGTCGTCAGCCCGAGCTGCAGGTGCACTGAGCGGTACACCGAACAGGTACACCGAGCATCATCCGGGAATTGGCAGGGAGTATTTGCAATGTTGCCTCAATTCGGCACCGCCGTTCGCAAGAAGAACCTCAACAACGCCGCAGCCGGCGAGATCGGCGGCGGAGCAGCGGACCAGACCTCGGTCGATGCGGCATGGCTCGTGCTGGAAGCCGCCAACGACCTCGGCGACCATGCCGCGATCGAGGCTTGCCGCCGCGTCATCGACGCCGAGCTGAACGGCACGGCGGCCGGCAGCGCGGATGTCGATCTCGTGCTCGGGTATTTCAGGTAAGACTCCGCGGGCGTCCGCTCCATCCGCGCGATAGCGGCTGTTTCCACACCGTCATTGCGAGCGCAGGGCACCGCCGTCGCTCCTTCAATGGCACATTAACGCGCCGACAGCCCCAGACCGCGCGGCCATCCCGCGAACACGCGCATCGCACGCAGCTGTGATCTCCGGAACCGGCCGACGCGGGTAACGACCGAAGCTCCCCTTCGTACAGCCTTCAGCGAGCGTAGTCTCGCAGAGCTGATGGATGTGAAACCGGGGAGACATGGTCGGATGAAAGAGTTCAACGTCGCTGAGGTCGGGGGCGGTTCCTATCGTCCTCTTGCCATTCTGCGCTGGGTCATGGTGATCATCTTCGTATCGTTTGGCATGCAGAAATTCACGCCGCAATCTGCGCAGGGCATCGCGCAGTTCATCAGCAACAGCCCGTTCATCTCCTGGCTGTCGGTGTTCGGCCTGAGGGGAGAGGCCTATGTCCTCGGTGTCGCTGAATTCGTGATTGCGGCGCTGCTCGCGGCAGGCAGCTTCAGCCCGGTTTCGTCCGCCCTCGGTTCATTCATGGGCATGGTGACCTTTGCGATCACCTGGTCGTTCTTCTTCACGACGCCCGGCGTGGTCAAATGGAGCCTTTCATCCGATCCGATGGCGTGGAATCTGACCGGCGAATTTCTGTTCAAGGACATCGTCCTGCTGTGCGTTTGCGCGGTGTTGTTTCTGGCCTCCCTGCCGCAATCGGTTGTCCGGCTGCGCACCGGGTGATCGTCAGGCCGTCTCTCACCGCCGGATCCGGTAGAGGACGCCGTTCTCGCCGTGACGGAACGTGGTTCGCTCGAGGAGATAGTTGGACTTCTCCAGAACGCGGCGCGATGCGCCATTGCCGACATAGACCAGGCCAATGAGGGACGGCAGCTCGTGGTGTAACAGTCCAATATCGGTGAGTGCGGTCGCGGTCTCGCTTGCAAGGCCACGGCCCCAGAATTCGCGCTTGAACGCGTAGGCAATCTCGATCTCGTCGACATCGTCCACGAGGATATGCCTGATGCCCGCTCGCCCGGCGAATGCCCCGTCTTTCGTTCGCAGCACCCACAGACCGAAGCCATGCTGATCCCAATGCGCCATATTGGCGTCGAGATAGGTCTTCGTCTTCTCCGCCGAACGGACGCCGCCGAGATAGCGCGAAACCTCGGCATCGAGATGCAACGCGACGAGGTCGGCGAGATGATTTTCACGAAGCCTTTCGGCGCTGAGCCTCGCCGTTCTGAAATGTTCCATTGGGAACAGATAGCCGCTTCCGAGGTGGGGCGTCGAGTAACATTGACGCGGAATGACTTGGCTGGCAGTGCTTTTCACCGTTGCAAGGACGCGCTTTCAGTTGGGCGGCCGGCCCGGGGCGAATGTTCCCAAGCGGAGTGGCAATGGATTTCGAGCGCGACATAGCCAAGATCAGCGGGATCGCTGCGGTCTCGACCATCCTCGACGTGGTCAGCCGGACCACCGGCATGGGGTTTACGGCCGTTGCCCGCGTCACCGAGGACAGGTGGATCACATGTGCCTCGCGTGACGAACTTGCGTTCGGGCTGAAACCCGGTGACGAGCTCAAGGTTGAGACCACGATCTGCCATGAGATCCGGCAGAGCCGCGAGGCGGTCGTCATCGAGAATGTCAGCAAAGACGCCGGCTACTGCAAGCATCACACGCCTGCACAATATGGCTTCCAAAGCTACATCTCCGTGCCGATCATTCTGCCCGACGGTTCATTCTTCGGAACTCTTTGTGCGATCGATCCGAAGCCGCGCAAGCTTCGGACTCCCGAAGTCATCGGCATGTTCAAGCTTTTTGCCGAGCTGATCGCGTCTCATCTCGACGCGGCCGAGCGCGTCGAACTGATCGAGAACAGGCTCGCGCTGGAACAACGCAATGCGGAACTGCGCGAGCAGTTCATCGCCGTGCTCGGTCACGACCTCCGAAACCCTCTTGCCTCGATCCAGGGCGGCCTGCGGCTTCTGAACAAGAAGGTCGATGACGAGGGGAAGAACTGGATCAACCTCCTGCAGGGAAGCGTGGGCCGGATGGCGGGCCTGATCGACAATGTCATGGACTTCGCCCGCGCGCGGCTCGGCGCCGGGATGCAGCTCAAGTTGAAAGAACAGCCACTCGAGCCTGTCATCAGGCAAATTGTCGCGGAGTTCGAGAACGTGCACCCGGATCGCGTCATCGAAACGGTCGTCAACGTTCCGGGACCTGTGAGAATCGACGCCGACCGCATAGGTCAGATGCTGTCCAATCTTCTCGGCAACGCGATTTCCTATGGCGCCGCCGACAAGCCGATCAGGGTGCTGGCGCAGACGACCGGCGCTGGCTTTGATCTCAGCGTTGCCAACAAAGGCGCGCCAATTCCGGCTGATGCGATCCCGCGCCTTTTCACTGCGTTCGATCGCGGCGACGTTCTGCCGAACCAGAAAGGGCTTGGGCTCGGACTGTACATTGCCCAAGAGATCGCGCGCGCCCATGGCGGGTTGATCGTCGCGTCGTCGATGCGGGATGAAACGGTGTTCACCGCGACGTTTCCGGCGAGTCCGGCCCGCGGCTGAGAAGGCGTGCTACGCCGGCCTAGCTTGCCGTCACGAAGCGTCGCGCCAATTCTCCGACAATACCATCATGCGCCTGTTTTGCGCGACGGTGCAACCGGCGAACAGCTGATAGCGCTGATTGTGCGAGGCTCTTTCCGGATGCGGTCCGACGATTTTCTTGCGGGCAAGGCATTGTGCCTCTTCAGAGAGAGAGCTGCACGAAAACGTCCAGAGGATGTGAATTGGTTCACACACACGTGGTCGCTCCGGATTTACGGTACGCCTAATTCCGCGTAGAGCGGCCCGTTCGAACTATCTCGCTCAAGAGGGAGTTCAGGCTATGGCTAGCATCGTGTTGGGAATTGTCATTTCCATTTTACTATCGACACAAGCCTCCGCAGATCAGGTCGGTGACGCCGCGTCCGACCTGGTTCCTTCGCTGGTGCGCTGGTCCATCACGTTGTTGGGCCTGGTGGTGGCAGGCCGGTTGGCCTGGCAGGCTTTTGGCCGCGCGGTCAACATTGCCGAAGTCCCGACTTTCCCGCGATACATGACGACCCGGCAGCAGTATCGATTGGGCGGGTTCATCTTTGTCGTATTCTCATGCGGCTTCTTCCTTCTTCTCATCCATGAGAACCGCGACGTCATTGCCCTGGCGCCGCTGGTTCCTGCATTTCCGGTAGCCTTCATAGAGGCTGCGAAAAGTCAGTCTGCTCCGTACCTGACCGTCGTCGCCGCAATGGGGATCGTGTATCTGTTCCTCCTGACGAAGGAGGCTCAATGGAACGTCCTGCTGATGGTGCGCGATGTGATCCAGAGCTGGATCAGCGTGCCTCAGCTCGCGAAGCAGATCATGGCGCAAATCCGCTTTTCGCTGCGTGTGCCGCAGGAGGTGCTCTCGAAAGTCATCGCGAATTCTCCGGATGTCGTCGATCAGGACTTCCGCAAGGATCCGAACACCCCGGATCGGATGTGGGCGGAAATCTGTTACATGAAATGGTGGCTGACGCAGGGACGCGACACCGGAGATGACGCCACCTTCTTCACCGAGGACAGCTTTGGTTTCGACAAGCTGATGGCAGACTTCCAGCAGGGGGCGCCGACGATGAGCCAGTGGAAGGCTGGGACGTTGACGGGCCTTGCTGCGCCCCAGGCCACGCAACTGATCAAGGACCTCTACAACCGATTTGCCCGGCTTGTCGCGTGTTACCTGATCTATCGCAACGGCTCCCGCATCGACCTGCGCAATGAGGCCAGCAAATTCGGCATCGAAATCGATGCGCCCATTCACGACAATCCGCTACGGTACTGGATCGTCTATATCATTGCCTTGATCTGCTCCGTTTATCTGGGCGTGACCATTTCGGCCGTGATTTATGACGTGCTGCAAGGCAGAGGCGTCGTCTGGGCGCAGGACCCCAATCGCTCGATTGCATGGGTCATGTATTCGCTTTGCAATTATGGATTGGCAATCGTCGTCGTTCTCTTGCTTCGATTTGCGATGTCATCTTTGGGAAGCGATTCAGATCAGTCCCACCTCACCACTTATTGCTGGAGCTTCCTGGTCGCGCTCGCCGTAGGGCCCGCTGGTCTGACGTTGGCCGTGCATAACTTTGGCGAGGGCAATTTGCGGGAAATGTCCCTTGCCAGCCTTTACTTTGCGATGTTGCGGTGGGGCCTCGGGCCGGCGCTCGTGACAGTCTATATTTCGTACTATCTCGACAGGCAGAGCTGCTCCGATCTGCCGGACATCGACAATTCGATGCGAACGGTCGCGTGGCGGCTGTTCAATTGCTTCGGCTTTGCGGCAACCAATGTGTTCTTGCTTCTGCCCCAACTGCTGTCGCTGATGGCACAGGAGGGGGCAATCTGGGAAACCAATAAGCTGCGCTTCATTGCGGCTGGGACGACGTTCTGCCTGGCATTCGGCCTCGCATTGGCCGCGCAGTTCGCGCTCAAGAAGGAGCGGATTGGAACGGTGCTGGCGCATAAACCGGCTTGACGCCAGATATGGTCGGTCGTGGCGATGATGGCATCATGCTCCTGTTTTGCCCGACGGAGCAACTGGCGCAGCCCTGCGGCCGGACGATTTTCGCACAAGTGTAAGTCATTGATTTCACAACACCCGTCTACTGTGCATGGGGTTGTTTTCGCAGTTTTTTGTTTGGGGCCTACCCCGCCCCGAACGCGACCGCGACATTGTAGGTCAGAAGGCTCGCGGCATAGGCCAGCACCAGCATGTAGAAGAAGGTGACGGCCATCCAGGTCCAGCTTCCGGTCTCGCGCCGGATCACGGCCAGCGTCGATGCGCATTGCGGGGCAAAGATGTACCAGGCAAGCATCGACAGCGCGGTCGCGAGCGACCATTTCGTCGCCAGCACCTGGCCGATCTGCTCGGCCGCTTCCTTGCCGCCTTCGATCGCATAGACGGTGCCGAGCGCCGCGACCGCGACCTCGCGCGCCGCCATGCCGGGGATCAGCGCGACCGCGATCTGCCAATTGAAGCCGACCGGCGCCAGCAGCGGCTCGAGTGCCTTGCCGATGATCGCAGCGAGGCTGAAATCGATCGCCGGTTCGGTTGCGCCTGCGGGCGGCTGCGGGAACGAGGCCAGGAACCAGATCAGCACCATCATCGAGAAGATCGTGGTGCCGGCGCGGTGCAGGAACATCTTGGCCCGCGTGTAGACGCCGATCGCGATCGATTTCAGCCGCGGCATCTTGTAGTCCGGCAGCTCCAGCATGAACGGCGCCGGCGCATAGTCGCGCAGCATGAAGAATTTGATGAGAAACGAGACCAGCAGCGCGCTGATGATGCCGGCAGCGTAGAGGCCGAACATCACGAGGCCCTGGAGGTTGATGAAGCCCCAGACGTCTTTGGCCGGAATGAAGGCGGAGATGATCAGCGTGTAGACGGGAATGCGCGCCGAGCAGGTCATCAGCGGCGCGATCAGGATCGTGGTCAGCCGGTCGCGCTTGTTGTCGATCACGCGCGTCGCCATGATGCCGGGGATGGCGCAGGCGAAGCTCGACAGCAGCGGAATGAAGGCGCGGCCGTGCAGGCCGGCGCCGCCCATGATGCGGTCCATCAGGAACGCGGCGCGCGCCATGTAGCCGAAATCTTCCAGCAGCAGGATAAACAGGAAGATGATGATGATCTGCGGCAGGAACACGATGACGCTGCCGACGCCTGAGATCACGCCGTTCTGAAGGAAGCTCTGCAGCAGGCCTGCGGGTAAGGTCGCGTGCACGAACTCGCCGAGGGAGTCGAAGCCGGAATTGAGCAACTCCATCAGCGGCTGCGCCCAGGCGAACACCGCCTGGAACATCACGAACAGGATCGCCGCGAGCACGATCAGCCCCCCGACGGGATGCAGCACGACCGCGTCGATCCGCGCCGTCCAGGTGTCGGGCCGGCTGGGCAGGCTGACGCAGTCGGCGATGATGCGGTCGGCTTCGCGCTGGGTGGCGCGCAAGTCGGCCACGCTGAGCGCCCGCCAATTGTTCTCTCCCGGCTCGGCGGCGAGCTTTGCCGAAATCTCGTCGGTCAGCGACAGCAGGTCGGCCGTGCCGCCCTTGCGCACCGCGATCGAGGTGACCACGGGCACGCCGAGCTCCTTGGCGAGCCGCTCGACGTCGACAGTGATGCCGCGGCGGGTCGCGATGTCGAACATGTTGAGCACGAGGATCATCGGCCGGCCGGTGCGCTTGAGCTCCAGCAGCAGGCGGATGGTCAGGCGCAGATTGGTCGAGTCCGCCACGCACAGCACGAGGTCGGGCACGATCTCGCCGGTGGCCTTGCCGAGCACGAAGTCCCGGGTGATCTCCTCGTCCGGGCTCCGTCCGCGCAGCGAATAGGTGCCCGGCAGGTCGACCACGGAGACCTGGCGCCCCAAGGGCGTGACGAAGAAGCCTTCCTTGCGCTCGACGGTGACGCCGGGATAGTTCGCGACCTTCTGCCGGCTGCCGGTCAGCGCATTGAACAGCGAGGTCTTGCCGCTGTTTGGCGTGCCGACCAGGGCGAGATGCAGCAGGGGTGCTTCCATGGAATTGGGGTCCGGTCGCTTCAGGCGACGATAATGGCCATGGCTTCGCGACGGCGGACCGCGATGGTGATGCTGTCGACCCGCACGGCGATCGGGTCGCGGCCGACCAACCCCTCGTGCAGGATCTCGACCCGCGCGCCCTCGACGAAGCCGAGCTCGATCAGCCGACTCTCGAGTTCGATGTCCGAGAGTGCCGAGCCTGCGTCCTTGGGGGAAAGGTGCTGGATGACGCCGGTATAGCCGCGCTGGGCCAGGCCCAGCGGCATCTGCGGACGCGTATCATGGATGTCGGTCATGCCCTGTATTTTCAACGCAGGGCATCGAGGTCAAGCGCGCTCGGTCGCTGAAACTGCACCTTAGAGTGATTTTAAAGTACCAGCTTCGTGACAGAGGCGATCGGCGCCAGGATCGGCATCAAGGATCGGCGCAAAGACGGCTACTGGGCCGGGACCTTTTCCGCCTGGATGGCGGCCATGGCGCGGCTCTTGAAGTAGTCGAGCACGAACAGGCGGATCGCCGAGGACAGATTGCCCTGCTGGCGGTTGCTGTCGATCTCGCCGACCAGCTCGGACAGCGTCATGTTGCGCAGGCCCGAGATCTCCTTCATGCCGTTCCAGAACGCCTCTTCCAGGCTGACACTGGTCTTGTGGCCGGCGACGACGATCGACCGTTTCACGACGGGCGACTTCATGGCTGCTCCTCGCAATCGATCCGGTGCTGGTCCAGGTGCGTCTTCGCCTGATCCGCGCGCGTCTCCTCCGCCGACCGCTCCGCCTTCGTGCGGCCGAACTTCGTTCGGTTGGCGTCCGCCTGCTTCGCCGTGGCTTCCCGCTCGGCGCGCTTCCGGAAACGATTCAGGTTGATGACGTTCGCCATGTCGCGTCTCCATCATCCGATCCTCCGTGGGCAGGATGAAACATTCAGAAACTGTGCGCCGAATTGCGCCCGATGAGACTTGATCGCCATTCGCTTGTCCTCGTCAATCGACCCTTGGGCCATCAAACGATGAATTCCGCCCCGTGGGGGCGGAGGGGCTGCGTAACACGCAATCCCGCCGCGACATTGACGGTAATCAAATCCCGTCCTTTAAGCCCTACATTTAATGGAGCTAGGGGCTCCGTATCATTACGGATGGCTATCGGAATTCGGAATTTATCCCGGGCTGGTCATCTTCTCGGGGCGCACCAGGCGGTCGAATTCCTCGCTTGAGACGAAGCCAAGCCGCAGCGCCTCTTCCTTCAGGGTGGTGCCGTTGGCATGCGCCGTCTTGGCCACCTTGGCCGCGTTGTCGTAGCCGATCTTGGGGGCGAGCGCCGTCACCAGCATCAGCGAGCGCTGCATCAGTTCCTTGATGCGCTTCTCGTCGGCGCGGATGCCGCTGACGCAATGCTCGGTGAAGGAGCGCGCGGCGTCCGCCATCAGCCGGATCGAGTGCAGCATGTTGTAGGCCAGTACGGGCTTATAGACGTTGAGCTCGAAATGGCCCTGGCTGCCGGCGACCGTGATCGCGGTGTGATTGCCGAACACCTGGCAGCACACCATCGTCATCGCCTCGCACTGCGTCGGATTGACCTTGCCCGGCATGATCGAGGAGCCCGGCTCGTTCTCCGGCAGCATGAGTTCGCCGAGGCCCGAACGCGGACCCGATCCGAGCAGGCGGATGTCGTTGGCGATCTTGAACAGGCCTGTCGCGACCGAATTGATGGCGCCGTGCGCCGATACATAGGCGTCGTTCGAAGCCAGCGCCTCAAATTTGTTGGCCGCGCTGGTGAACGGCAGCTTGGTAATCCCGGCAACGTGCTTTGCGAACAGTTTTGCAAAGCGCGGCTTCGAATTGAGGCCGGTGCCGACGGCGGTGCCGCCCTGCGCCAGCGGATAGAGCTCCTTCACCGCGACCTTGAGCCGGGCGATGCCGCTTTCGACCTGTGCGGCATAGCCGGAAAATTCCTGGCCGAGCGTCAACGGCGTCGCGTCCTGGGTGTGGGTGCGGCCGATTTTGACGATCTTTGCGAACTCCTTCTCCTTCTTGCGCAGTGCACGCAGCAATTCGCCAAGGGCAGGGACCAGATCGGCGGTAATGCGGCTTGCCGCCGCGATATGCATCGCGGTCGGGAACGAGTCGTTCGACGACTGGCTCATGTTGACGTGATCGTTGGGATGCACCGGCTTCTTGGCGCCAAGCTCGCCGCCCAGGATCTCATTGGCGCGGTTGGCGATGACCTCGTTGAGATTCATGTTGCTCTGGGTGCCCGAGCCGGTCTGCCACACCACCAGCGGAAAATGATCGTCCAGCTTGCCCTCGATCACCTCGCGCGCAGCGCGGATGATGGCGTTGGCGCGGCGCTGGTCGAGCAAACCGAGCTCCTGGTTGGACTGCGCTGCGGCGAGCTTGACGATGCCGAGCGCATGCACGAGCGAGATCGGCATGCGATCGATGCCGATGCGAAAATTCTGGCGCGAGCGTTCGGTCTGCGCGCCCCAATAACGATCGGCGAGGACCTCGATCGGGCCGAAGCTGTCGGTCTCGGTGCGGGTCGCCGGGCGCGAGGAGCCGTCGGTCTTCGAGGGGGAAGTCTTCGAGAGGGAAGTTTTGGCCATGAGCACATCCATTCCGCCGCGCGAAATGCCGCGCGGCCTCATCATGTGCCTCTATATAGGGAATATAGGGAGTTTGGCCGCCTGCGACGGGCGCCGACCCGATCTAGATCATTTCTTGCGGAAACGATCCAATCGCACGACTTCGGCGCCGCCCTGGTTCGGAGCCGCCGGCTCCTCAGTGCCTTCCGCAGGGTCAGTGGCAGGGGCCACCGCGACCGCGGACGGGGCGGGAGCGGCCGGCAAGGTCTCGGCCGAGACGTCGGCGACATCGGAGGTGTCGAACTGGAGGCCGAATTTCACGGACGGATCAAGGAAGCTCTTGATGGCGCTGAACGGCACGATCAGCCGCTCCGGAATGCCGCCGAAAGACAGGCCGACCTCGAAGCGGTCCTCGAGCACGGTCAAATCCCAGAACTGATGCTGCAGGATGATCGTCATTTCTTCTGGATATTGGGCCAGCAGCCGGGACGACAGCTTCACGCCCTCGGCCTTCGAGACGAAGGTGATGAAGAAATGATGCTCGCCGGGTAGTCCCTGGGACGCGGCGTCGGTCAGCACCTTGCGCAACACGCCGCGCAGCGCGTCGCGGGCCAGCACATCGTATCGGATATGATCGGTCGCCATGGTGGTCCTGTTGCATTCCAGGAGCTGGGCCCTGCCGGCCCGACTCGCCAAGTCGCAATAGTACCGCGCCTGACGGGTCAGCAGGAGTCCCCGCGGGGTAGGAAATAAGAGGTAAGTGGAGGCTTCTGTTGCCAGGTGCCTCCGAACCCCGCCTAACGGAGCTTAACCCGTTAGGACTTCAGAATGGTCTTTCAAACTGCGTTACGCAGCCTGAGCAACCGGAGCAAAGTTGTCGTTGGCAACTATTGCATAGCCCGATAACGGCGGAACAATACCGGGAAAAAGAACGCCCTTTACGCCCTCGTCGATCCTATTTCGCCCCCGCCAAAGCCCGCTTTCAGGGCCAGCCCGCTGGTGGGCTTTGGTGGAGGCGCCGGGTACCGCCCCCGGGTCCGAATGGTTTATTGCGACGACCGTTTATTTCCATAGCCGGCGAACCGGCACTCCCAATATAGGGGGCAAACGTTTCAAATAACAGGTGTTTCGAGCGATCATTCCGAGGTTCCCTCTGGATAGGTTCCCGGCAGGCTTGGCCGCCTGCCGGCCGGCGTTCTAAGCTCCTGACATGTCCGAGGATTCCGCACCGGTCGCGCAACAACCAGTTCAAGAGCCGGACGGTCCAGCCACCAGCGCCGTTCCGCCGGGCTTGCTCGCGCTGTTCCTCGCCTTCGCCAGGATGTCGCTGGCGGGCTTCGGAGGGGTTTTGGTATTCGCCCGGCAGGCCATCGTCGAGCAGCACCGCTGGATGACGGCGGACGAGTTCAACGAGACTTTTGCGCTCTGCCATTTCCTGCCCGGGCCCAACATCGTCAATCTCTCGATGGTGTTCGGCGCGCGGCTGCGCGGGATCGCCGGCGGCATTGCCGCCTTTGCAGGGCTGTTGCTGCCGCCCACGCTGATCATGACGGTGCTCGCGATCATCTACGCCCGGTTCGGCGATGTGGACGTGCTGCGCCGCATCCTCGCGGGCATTTCCTGTGCGGCCGTCGGCCTCTTGATCGCGGTGGTCTTCCGGATGATGACGCCGCTGCTCAAGCGGCTGGACGCCTTGGCGCTCATCCTGATGCTGGGCGTGTTCCTCGCCATCGGCGTCCTTCGCCTGCCGCTCCAGGCCGTGCTTTTGGTCGCGATCCCCGTCAGCGTCGGCGCCACTTTCCTGATGCGGCGGAAGGTAGCAGCATGAACGCGGAGAACCCGATCTGGGGGCTGATCTCGACCTTCGGTCTGATGTCGCTGTTCGCGGTCGGCGGTGCCGCGGCGGCGGTGCCCGAGATGCACCGCATCGCGGTCGATGTGCATCACTGGATGACCGACAAGCAGTTCGCCGATGCCTATGCGATCGCGCAGCTCTCACCAGGTCCGAATGTGCTTATCGTCACGTTGATCGGCTATGCTGTCGCCGGCATCCCCGGCGCCCTGGCGGCGACTTTGGCCATGTGCCTGCCCACCGCGTTGCTTGCCTATTATGTCAGCCGGCTCCTCAACCGGCCGAACCAATCGCGCTGGCCCGGGCTGATCCAGGCTGCACTGGTTCCGCTCTCGATCGGCCTGATGGCGGCGAGCGCCCTGATCCTCGCCGAGTCGACCGATCGTACGCTTGCTGCGCTGCTTCTGACCGCGACGGTTGCAGTGGTCGCATCCGTCTCGCGCATCAATCCACTATGGATTTTGCTCGTCGGGGGCTTGTTGGGTTTTGCTGGCATTGTGTAATGAAAATGGCTAGGCAGGGATCCGGGCGGGGGCATCGATTTCCAGCCGATTAGAACAACAGTGCTCGTGGTTTACGGGTCGCGGAGGAGACATGCATGGCCGATACGATGGGCCACTCGGCGACAGCCAACCGAAACACCTCGGTGGTGATCAGCTTTTGTCTGCTGGCCATAGCGCCGCAGATTTTCGAATTCATCTGGTCGTTCGGGACGATCTTTGGCTGGGGCGCTGGACGCGGGCCGGCCGCCGTCGTCATCAGCCACGCGACTGCGCTGCTCGCGGGGGCGCCCGGCGCGTTGCTCGGGGCGGTCGGCGGTGACACCAAGAAGGCGTCATCCGATGTGCTGCTGGCGCTGATCTATTCCTATCCGATCTTTGCGGTGGCGATTCTCACGTTCTTCATGACGATCAGGTCCGCGCAGGACTATGTCGGCGGAATCGTGCTGATGGCGCTCGCCTTGTTCGCACTGTGGGCCTCTAGCGATTTGCAGGGGATGCGGGGCTTCTCCTTTGGCGCCGGCACGGCGCCGCGGATGTTTGGCGGGCTCCTCGTCGCACTTGGCGCCGGCATCGCGTTGACGGGGCTGCTGACCGACGGGCCCAGCATGGCGCACTATGCCTGGCGTGGGCCGCTCTTCGTGATGTTCTCGATCGTCTTCTTCGCGCTGGCGATTCGTCCGCTTGGGGTGGTGGTAACGGCGTTCGCAAGCTTCATGATCGCGGCGATGGGTACGCATGAGACACGCTGGGTCGAAGCGCTCATTGTCGGCGCCTGCCTGACGCTCGGCTGCGCGCTGCTCTTCCCCTACGTGCTAGGCCTGCCGATGCCGATGTTCCCGCGCTTCCTGGTTCAGTGAGGGTGTGATGTTCGATCTCTTCCACAATCTGGGCCTTGGTTTCGGTGTGGTGTTTCAGATCTCCTGGTGGTCACCCTGGTGGCTCTACGGTCTGTCGCTCCCGATCTCGATCAATATTCTCATGTGCCTGATTGGCGCATTGGTTGGCACACTGGTCGGCGTGCTGCCCGGTATCGGCACCGTCGCAACCGTGGCGATGCTCCTGCCGATCACGTTCGGATTGCCGCCGGTCGGCGCGCTGATCATGCTCGCCGGCATCTATTATGGTGCCCAGTACGGCGGCTCCACCACCTCGATCCTGGTCAATATTCCCGGTGAGGCGACGTCGGTCGTTACCGCCATCGACGGTCACCAGATGGCGAAGCAAGGCCGTGCCGGCCCGGCGCTGGCGATCGCGGCGATCGGCTCGTTCTTCGCCGGATGCGTTGCGACCGTGCTCATCGCCGTGCTCGGTGCGCCGCTGACCAAGCTCGCTCTGGCGTTCGGCCCGGCGGAATATTTCTCGCTGATGGTGCTCGGCCTGATCTTTGCGGTGGTGCTGGCCAAGGGCTCGGTCCTGAAAGCGATCGCGATGATCGTGTTCGGCCTGATGCTGTCGATGGTCGGCTCCGACATCGAGACCGGCGCCTCGCGCATGGCGTTCAACATTCCGGAGCTTGCCGACGGTCTCGGCTTTGCGACGGTGGCGATGGGCGTGTTCGGCTTCGCCGAGATCATCCGCAACCTCGACGCCGGCGCCGAGATGAACCGCGACCTCGTGCAGCAGAAGATCACCGGCCTGATGCCGACCAGGAAAGACCTGATCGACTCGGCGCCTGCGATCCTGCGCGGCACCGTGCTCGGATCGATCCTCGGTATCCTGCCGGGCGGCGGCGCGGTCATCGCGTCCTTTGCGTCCTACACGCTCGAGAAGAAGATCGCCAAGAACCCGTCGCGGTTCGGCCGCGGTGCGATCGAAGGCGTGGCGGCGCCGGAAAGCGCCAACAATGCCGCGGCGCAGACCTCCTTCATCCCGCTGCTGACACTCGGCATCCCGCCCAATGCCGTGATGGCGCTGATGGTGGGCGCGATGACCATCCACGGCATCGTGCCCGGTCCGCAGGTGATGCAGAAGCAGCCGGAGCTGGTTTGGGGCATGATCGCCTCGATGTGGATTGGCAATCTGATGCTGATCATCATCAACCTGCCGCTGGTCGGAATCTGGGTGCGGCTGTTGCGCGTCCCTTACCGGCTGATGTTCCCCTCGATCGTGATCTTCTGCGCGATCGGCATCTACTCGGTGAACAACGCGCCGGTCGACGTCATCCTGGCAGGCGTGTTCGGTCTGGTCGGCTACTGGCTGATCAAGCACGATTTCGAGCCGGCGCCGCTGCTGCTCGGCATGGTGCTCGGACCGCTGATGGAAGAGAACCTGCGCCGCGCGCTGCTGATCTCGCGCGGCGACTGGAGCGTGTTCCTGACGCGTCCGCTGTCGGCCGTGCTGCTCGGCATCGCCGCTTTCCTCCTGGTGCTCACGGTGCTGCCGGCGTTGCGTGCCAAGCGCGACGAGGTGTTCACCGAATCCGAAAACTAGGGGCGCCGCCAGCGTCGGCGCGCCGTGACCCGAACCCAAGCCGGCAAGTTGGCCAGCAGGATCAATCTGATAGACAAGGGGCGGGACGCTGAGTTCCGCCCCTTGTCGTTTGCACCGGGAGCGCTCACTTTTCCGGGTATAATGCGCATGGATGGCGAATCGCCGCTGTCGCAGCGCGGGGGCGGCCGCTAAGTTCGCCGCCTCCCCAAAGGCTCACGCACATGCACCAGTATCAGGACCTGCTCGAGCGGATTCTTTCAGACGGCGCCGAAAAGACCGACCGGACCGGCACCGGCACGCTGTCGGTGTTCGGCCATCAGATGCGCTTCAACCTGTCCGCCGGTTTTCCGATGCTGACCACAAAGCGCCTGCCGCTGAAGGCGATCGTGCACGAACTGTTGTGGTTCCTGAAAGGCGATACCAACATCAAATATCTGCGCGACAACGGCGTCACCATCTGGGACGAGTGGGCCGACGCCAACGGCGATCTTGGCCCCGTCTACGGCCACCAGTGGCGCTCCTGGCCCGCGCCGGACGGACGCAGCATCGATCAGATCGCGAATTTGATCGACATGATCAAGCGCAACCCGGACTCGCGCCGCCTGATCGTCTCGGCCTGGAATCCGGCCGAGGTCGACAAGATGGCGTTGCCGCCGTGCCACTGCCTGTTCCAGTTCTATGTCGCCAACGGCAAGCTGTCGTGCCAGCTCTATCAGCGTTCGGCCGACGTGTTCCTCGGCGTCCCCTTCAACATCGCCTCCTACGCACTGCTCACCATGATGGTGGCGCAGGTCACGGGCTTGAAGCCCGGCGACTTCGTGCATTCGTTCGGTGACACCCATCTCTATTCCAACCATCTGGAGCAGGCGAAGCTCCAGCTCACGCGCGCACCGCGCGCGCTGCCGGTGATGCGGATCAACCCCGACGTGAAGGACATCTTCTCCTTCCGTTACGAGGACTTCGAGCTCGTCGGCTACGATCCGCATCCGCACATCAAGGCCGCGGTCGCGGTCTGAAGTCGATGCAGCTCAACATCCGCCGTGTGCGTCCCGGTGAGGCCGGGCTGGTTCTCGCTTTCATCCGCGAGCTCGCCGAGTACGAAAAACTTTCGCACGAGGTCGAGGCGACCGAGGCTGACATCGCCGACGCACTGTTCGGCGAACGACCGCAACTCCATTGCGCTCTCGCCGAGTGGAACGGCGAGCCGGTCGGCTTCGCGGTGTGGTTTGCGAATTTTTCGACGTTCAGCGGCCGCCACGGCATCTATCTCGAAGATTTGTATGTGCGGCCATCGCATCGGGGCAGGGGCCTCGGCAAGGCTCTGCTCGTGCACCTCGCCAGGGAATGCGTCGAGAACGGCTGGTCGCGGCTGCAATGGGCGGTGCTTGACTGGAACGCGCCGTCGATCGCGTTCTACAAATCGCTCGGTGCCATCATGCTGGAGGACTGGACGCTGTGCCGCGTCACCGGTCCGGCGCTGACGCGGCTTGCCGGGAGCGCGACCTGATGGAGATCGTCTTCGTCGTCGCGATCGCGGAGAACGGCGTCATCGGGGCCGGCAACGCAATGCCGTGGCGAATGAAATCCGACATGGCGCGCTTCAAGGCGCTCACGATCGGCAAGCCCGTGATCATGGGCCGCAGGACCTTCGAATCCCTGCCCCGGCCGCTTCCCGGCCGCACCAACATCGTCGTCACGCGCGATGCGGATTATCGCGCCGCCGGCGCCATCGTGACGACATCGACTGCCGCCGCAGACGCCATCGCGCGCGGCGATGCCCTGCGGCGTTCGGTCGCCGAGATCGCCGTGATTGGCGGCGCCGAAATCTTTCGGCAATGGCTCGATCGCGCCGATCGCCTCGAGATCACCGAAGTGCATGCCCGGCCCGAAGGCGACACGCATTTCGACATCGACAGGGCAGAGTGGGATGAGGTTGAACGCATCCGTCATCCTGCCGGACCCCACGACAGCGCCGACTACTCCTATGTGACATATCGTCGGCGGGCAGGCCATTAACCGCATTTGCCAATGTTAACATTGACTTTTCTGCCCCCAAGCTTAGCTCGGAGGGCGGCGAGGGCTGCGTTGTAAGGGACCTGCCTGTCCCCTATAAAGCCGGACCGGACAAAGCGGGCGGGGGCAATTTCACCCTGCCGAGGAGAGCGTCGAATGCCGTGGAAGAATCAGGGCGGTGGCCCATGGGGCTCGGGTCCGAAGGGACCATGGGGCAACGGCCCGCAACCGGTCGGGCCAAGGCCGCCGGATCTGGAAGATCTTCTGCGGCGCGGCCAGGATCGCCTCCAGCAGATCATGCCGGGTGGCTATTTCTCCGGCATCGGCATCACGCTGATCGTGCTGCTCATCGTCGCGTTCTGGCTGCTGTCGGGCTTCTTCCGGGTGCAGTCCGAAGAGCTCGGCGTCGTGCTGCGCTTCGGCAAGCATGTCCGCACCGTGGAGCCCGGCCTGAACTACCATCTGCCCTATCCAATCGAGACCGTGCTGCTGCCAAAGGCCTTGCGCGTTTCCACCATCTCCATCGGCATGACGCTGATCGACGACCCGGCGCGGCGCGGCCGCTCCATTCGTGACGTGCCGGAAGAGAGCCTGATGCTGACCGGCGACGAGAACATCGTCGACGTCGACTTCACCGTGCTCTGGCGCATCAAGCCCAACGGCGTCGGCGATTTCCTCTTCAACATCCAGAATCCCGAAGGCACCGTGAAGGCGGTCGCCGAGAGCGCGATGCGCGAGGTGATCGGCCGCTCGCAGATCCAGCCGATCCTGACCGGCGCGCGCAACGTTACCGAACAAGGCGTGCAGGAACTAATCCAGAAGACCCTGGACAGCTACGGCGCCGGCATTCAGATCAGCCAGGTGCAGATGCAGAAGGTCGACCCGCCGGCGCAGGTGATCGACGCCTTCCGCGACGTCCAGGCGGCGCGCGCCAATCTCGAGCAGCTGCAGAACGAGGCGCAGACGTATGCCAACCAGGTCGTGCCGCAGGCACGCGGGCGTGCGGCGCAGATCATGCAGGCCGCCGAAGGCTACAGGGAGCAGACCGTCGCCGAGGCCAAGGGCCAGAGCTCGCGCTTCCTGAAGGTTTACGAGGAATACAAGAAGGCGCCCGACGTGACGCGTGAACGGATTTATCTGGAGACGATGGAGCGCGTGCTCGGCGGTTCGGAAAAGCTCATTTATGACGGCGGCCAGTCGGGCCAGGGCGTCGTGCCTTATCTGCCGCTCAGCGAGTTGACGGCCAAGCGGCCGCCTGCAACCGGCCAGCAGACGACCGGAGGCAACCGATGAGATCTCCGGTCACAGGTATCGTCACGCTGCTCGGCCTCCTGCTCGTCGTGATCGTGGGCTACATGTCCCTGTTCACGGTGGCGCAGACCGAGCAGACCATCGTGCTGCAGTTCGGCAAGCCCGTCGATGTCGTTACCGCTCCCGGCCTGCACTTCAAGGCGCCGTGGAATTCGGTGATCAACATCGACAAGCGCATCCTCGATCTGGAGAACCCGTCGCAGGAAGCGATCGCGTCCGACCAGAAGCGGCTCGTGGTCGACGCCTTCGCGCGTTACCGCATCAAGGACGCGCTCCGCTTCTATCAGAGCATCGGCTCGATCCAGGCCGCCAACATCCAGCTCACCACGCTCTTGAACGCTGCGCTGCGCCGCGTGCTCGGCGAGGTCACCTTCATCAACGTGGTCCGCGACGACCGCGAGAAGCTGATGCAGCGCATCCGCGATCAGCTCGACCACGAGGCCGACGGCTACGGCATCCAGGTCGTCGACGTCCGGATCCGCCGCGCCGATCTGCCGGAGCAGAACAGCCAGGCGGTCTATCAGCGCATGAAGACGGAACGCGAGCGCGAAGCCGCCGAGTTCCGCGCGCAGGGCGGCCAGAAGGCCCAGGAGATCCGCTCCAAGGCCGACCGCGAGGCGACCGTGATCGAGGCGGATGCAAGGTCGCTGGCCGAGCAGACGCGCGGCGTCGGCGATGCCGAGCGCAACCGTCTGTTCGCCGAAGCCTACGGCCAGGACGCGGATTTCTTCGCCTTCTACCGTTCGATGGCGGCCTATGAGACCGGGCTGCGCGCGAACGACACCCGCTTCCTGCTGCGCCCGGACTCGGATTTCTTCCGGTTCTTTGGTAACCCGTCCGGCAAGACGGCGACCACGACGCCAGCGAAGCCGTAAGTGAGACAAGGGCGGCAAGTCTGGCCGCCCTTCGTCCAGACAAGAACAGCACAACGGGAGGTTCCAATCCGATGAGGTCCATTGCGTTCGCCGACTTCCTCATCGGTTTGGGCATCCTGTTCGTGCTGGAAGGCTTGATGTTCGCGGCAAGTCCGGCCTGGATGCGCAAGGCCATGAAAAGCGCGATGGCCACGCCGGATAACGTCCTGCGGGCGGTCGGCATTGGTTCGGCCGTGGCCGGCCTGGTCCTGATCTGGGTTATGCGACGTCCAATTTAGCCGTCGCACCAACGCCAAAGTGAAGGCGAGGGACCGGTTTTCGCCTTATTATCCGGGTCTTGAGGCCCGTTAAGGTCCGCGCTTGCGCCGTCCCCCCGTTCGAGCGCAGTCTTGACGTCGAATCCTTGTTTCCTGGAGATCACAATGACCGCTGCCACCATTGCCCCGACCCGTTTGCGCTTAGGGCTGGCCGCGCTCGCCGTTGGCGCTTTCAGCGCACTCGGCACACCGGCCTATGCGCGCGGACCGGATGGCATCGCCGACGTCGCCGAGAAGGTGATTGACGCGGTCGTCAACATCTCGACCTCGCAGACCGTCGAAGCCAAGGGCGGGGGCGGCGGCAGCAATGCCATGCCGCAACTGCCGCCCGGTTCGCCCTTCGAGGAGTTCTTCGACGACTTCTTCAAGAACCGCAAGGGTCCCGGCGGCGGCAGCAAGGGCGGCGAGAACAGCCCGGCGCCGCGCAAGACCAACTCGCTCGGAAGTGGCTTCATCATCGACACGTCAGGCGTCGTCGTCACCAACAACCATGTCATCGCGGACGCCGATGAGATTAACGTCATTCTCAACGACGGGACCAAGATCAAGGCCGAACTGGTCGGAGTCGACAAGAAGACCGACCTTGCCGTGCTCAAGTTCAAGCCGTCGAAGCCGCTGGTGTCGGTGAAGTTCGGTGATTCCGACAAGCTGCGCCTCGGCGACTGGGTCGTCGCGATCGGCAATCCTTTCAGCCTCGGCGGCACCGTGACGGCCGGTATCGTTTCGGCGAAGAACCGTGACATCTCCTCAGGTCCCTACGACAGCTACATTCAGACCGACGCCTCCATCAACCGCGGAAATTCCGGCGGTCCGCTGTTCAACCTCGATGGCGACGTCATCGGCGTCAACACGCTGATCATCTCGCCGTCCGGCGGCTCGATCGGCATCGGCTTCGCCGTACCGTCGAAGACGGTGGCGGGTGTCGTCGACCAGCTCCGCCAGTTCGGCGAATTGCGCCGCGGCTGGCTTGGCGTGCGCATCCAGAGCGTCACCGACGAGATCGCCGAGAGCCTCAACATCAAGCCGCCGCGCGGCGCGCTGGTTGCCGGTGTCGACGACAAGGGCCCGGCCAAACCGGCCGGCATCGAGCCCGGCGACGTCGTCGTCAAGTTCGACGGCAAGGACGTCAAGGACCCGAAGGATCTGTCTCGCGTGGTCGCCGACACGGCGGTCGGCAAGGAGGTCGACGTCGTCATCATCCGCAAGAGCCAGGAGGAAACCAAGAAGGTCACGCTCGGCCGGTTGCAGGATGCCGACAAGGTGCAGGCCGCGGTGAAGACCGACGAGCCTCCGCCTGAAAAGACCGTGACACAGAAGGCGCTCGGCCTCGATCTCGCCGCGCTGAGCAAGGACCTGCGTGCGCGCTACAAGATCAAGGACAGCGTCAAGGGCGTGGTCGTCACCAATGTCGACGCCAATTCGGATGCCGCCGAGAAGCGCCTCTCGGCCGGCGACGTCATTGTCGAGGTGGCGCAGGAGGCCGTCTCCAGCGGCGCCGACATCCAGAAACGGGTCGACCAGCTCAAGAAGGACGGCAAGAAATCGGTGCTGCTGCTGGTGTCGAACGCCGACGGCGAGCTGCGTTTTGTCGCGCTGAGCGTGCAGTAAGAGCGCTCGCTTTCACCTCTCGTCATGGCCGGGCTTGACCCGGCCGTCCACGCCTTGCCATGCGGACGAGCGTAACGTGGATGCCCGGGACAAGCCCGGGCATGACGGCGGAGAGGAGGAGGCTACGCCTCCACGAACTCCTCGCGCCGATACCCCTGCGCGTACAGCAGCGCGGTGAGATCGCCATGATCGATCCGCGCCGCCGCAGCGGCGGCCACCGCGGGCTTGGCGTGATACGCCACGCCCAGCCCCGCCGCCTGGATCATCGCGAGATCATTGGCGCCGTCGCCGACCGCCAGCGAGTCGATGTCGTCGAGATCGAACGATTCCATCAGATCCACTAGCGTCGCGAGCTTTGCCGCGCGCCCCAAAATCGGCTCCTTCACCTCGCCAGTGAACTTGCCGTCGCGGACGACGAGCTCGTTGGCGCGGTTCTCCTGGAAACCGATCCTGGTGGCGACCGCGCTGGTGAAAAGCGTGAAGCCGCCGGAGACGAGGCAGGCATAGGCGCCATGGGCGCGCATGGTCGCGACCAGTTCGCGGCCACCCGGCGTCAGCGTAATGCGCTTGGCCAGCACCTCGTCGACGGCACTGGCGGGAAGGTCCTTGAGCAGCGCGACGCGCTCGCGCAGCGCCGGCTCGAACTCGATCTCGCCGCGCATCGCGCGCTCGGTGATGGCGGCCACATGGGCCTTCACCCCGACGAAATCGGCGAGCTCGTCGATGCATTCCTGACCGATCATGGTGGAATCCATGTCGGCGAGAAAAAGCTTCTTGCGCCGGAAGCCGACTGGCTGCACCACGATGTCGATGGGCAGGTCGCCGCGAAGCTCGCGGAGCCGCTGCTCGATGGCGTGACGGTCGCCTTCGAGGTTACTGTCGGCGCCGAATGGGATGTCGACTGCAACCCCGTCGAACAGCCAGTGCGCGGGAGCTGCCTGAGGCAGCACGGCGCGGGCGCCGTCGACGATGGTCGAGTCGAGCGCGGGATTATTCGGGTTGCAGATCAGCGTGGCAACGAGGGACATTTGAGGTTTTCGTGAGCGAGGGGCAAGTCGGCAGAAGGCATGTTGGCAAGGCGGTGCTTATCGCAGGCCCGACCGCCAGCGGCAAGTCGGCGCTGGCGCTCGAGCTTGCGCTCGCTGCGGGCGGGGTCGTGATCAATGCCGATTCCATGCAGGTCTACCGTGACCTCCGCATCATCACCGCGCGCCCCACCCTTGGCGACGAGGCGCAGGTGCCTCATCGCCTGTACGGCCATGTCGATGCGGCCGTGAATTTTTCAGCCGGTGCCTGGGTGGGCGACGCGGCCAAGGCGCTCGAAGCGGCGAAAGCCGAAGGGCGCCTGCCGATCTTCATCGGCGGCACCGGGCTCTATTTCAAGGCGCTCACGGCGGCCCTTTCCGTGGTGCCACCGATCCCTCTCGAGGTGCGCGAGGACGTCCGGGCGCGGCTGGAGCGGAACGGCGTCGAAGCGCTGCACGACGAACTCGCAGCCTCCGATCCGCGGGCGGCCGAGCGCTTGAACCGTCGCGATCGCACGCGCATTGCGCGCGCGCTCGAAGTGGTCGAAGCCACCGGCCGTTCGCTGCTGGACTGGCATCATGAGGGCCAGCCGCCGCTCTTGCCCAAGGACAGTTTTCGGGCGGTGTTCCTCGCGCCCGAGCGCGACGAGCTCTATGCGCGCATCGACGCCCGCTTCGACGCCATGTTGGGTGCCGGCGCGCTAGAGGAGGCGGTGCGTCTCGCCGCCCGAAACCTCGATCCGCTGCTGCCGGCGATGAAGGCTCATGGCGTGCCGGCGCTAATCCGGCATCTGCGCGGTGAGCTCAGCCTGGAGCAGGCGGCGACCATCGGCCGCGCCGACACCCGCCACTACGCTAAGCGGCAGTTCACCTGGTTCCGGCACCAATTGCCCGAATTCGAGTGGGTGAAGCCGGGGGAGATTCGGGGCTGGCTGGCGGCGATCGTGAACGCGGCGCGGGACCAAGGCTGACACGCTTTTGTGCCTCGGCTCCCGAATTTACCTCTCGCCCAACCCCGGGAACACCGCTACACTGCCAAAATCGCGCGGGAACGGCCGCATTGCCTTGACATCGGGGCGCTGGCCGCTATGTTTCGCGCAACCTTTGGGAAGCCGGGCACCTGCCATGCGTAACATTATTACCAAACTCCTTATCGCCGTCGTACCCAGGCACACCGCCGGGGGTGGCTAGCTGCCATCCACATGACAGGCGGTGTGCATGGGCCCTCTTCGGGGCCTTTTTTATTTCCGAAAACCCGACACGAACGAAGCCGCTGACAACAGCGCATCCGGAGCAAGCCAATGAGCGACAAGAGCCACGATCCGAACCAGATGACCGGCGCCGCGATGATCGTCCGCGCGCTCATCGATCATGGCGTGACCGACATTTTCGGCTACCCCGGCGGCGCGGTGCTCCCGATCTACGACGAGATCTTCCAGCAGAGCGAGGTCCAGCACATCCTGGTCCGCCACGAGCAGGGTGCGGGTCACGCCGCCGAGGGCTATGCGCGTTCGACCGGCCGGCCCGGCGTTGCCCTGGTGACCTCCGGTCCCGGCGCCACCAACATGGTGACGCCGCTCACCGACGCGCTGATGGACTCGATCCCGCTGGTCTGCATCTCCGGCCAGGTGCCGACGCATCTGATCGGCAACGACGCGTTCCAGGAATGCGACACCGTCGGCATCACGCGCCCCTGCACCAAGCACAATTGGCTGGTGCGCGACGTCAACGATCTCGCAAAGGTGCTGCACGAGGCGTTTTACGTTGCGACTACGGGTCGACCGGGCCCGGTGCTCGTCGACGTGCCCAAGGACGTGCAGTTCGCGACCGGCACCTATCATCCGCCGCGCAAATCCGACGTGCATCGCTCCTACGCGCCGCGGGTGAAGGGCGATGCGACGCAGATCCGCAAGGCCGTGGCGCTGCTCTCAGGCGCCAAGCGCCCCGTAATCTACAGCGGCGGCGGCGTGATCAATTCCGGCCCTGAAGCCACCAGGCTGCTGCGGGAGCTGGTCGAGGTCACCGGCTTTCCGATCACCTCCACGCTGATGGGCCTCGGCGCATATCCCGCCTCGGGCAAGAGCTGGCTCGGCATGCTCGGCATGCACGGCACCTACGAAGCCAACATGACCATGCATGATTGCGACGTCATGCTGTGCGTCGGTGCGCGCTTCGACGACCGCATCACCGGCCGCGTCGATGCGTTCTCGCCGGGCTCGAAGAAGATCCACATCGACATCGACCCGTCCTCGATCAACAAGAACATCCGCGTCGACGTGCCGATCATCGGCGACTGCGGCAACATTCTCGGCGACATTCTCCAGGTGTTCAAGGCGGAGGCGAAGAAGCCCGACATCAAGGCCTGGTGGCAGCAGATCGCGCAGTGGCGCGCCCGCAACTCGCTCTATTTCAGGAAGAGCAACGACGTCATCCTGCCGCAGCATGCGATCCAGAGCCTGTTCGAGGCGACGCGTGGCAAGGACACCTACATCACCACCGAGGTTGGCCAGCATCAGATGTGGGCCGCGCAGTTCTACGGCTTCGAGGAGCCGCATCGCTGGATGACCTCGGGCGGTCTCGGCACCATGGGCTACGGCCTGCCGGCCGCGGTTGGCGTGCAGGTTGCCCATCCCGACAGCCTCGTCATCGACATCGCGGGTGATGCCTCGGTGCAGATGACGATGCAGGAGATGTCGACGGCTGTGCAGTACGAGCTGCCGATCAAGATCTTCATTCTGAACAACCAGTACATGGGCATGGTGCGGCAGTGGCAGCAGCTGCTCCATGGCAACCGCCTGTCGCATTCCTATTCGGAGGCGATGCCGGACTTCGTCAAGCTCGCGGAAGCCTACGGCGGCGTCGGCCTCCAGGTGCACAAGCCCGGTGATCTCGACGGAGCCATCCAGGAGATGATCTCGGTCAAGCGCCCGGTGCTGTTCGACTGCCGCGTCGCGTCGCTGGAAAACTGTTTCCCGATGATCCCCTCCGGCAAGGCGCACAACGAGATGCTGTTGCCGGAGCAGGCCAACGACGAAGCCACCGCGAAGGCGTTCGCCGGCGGTAAGGCGCTGGTGTGAGCGTGATGTTCGACCTGAACGAGCTCGAACGCGCACATGCGATCGTGGGGCAGGCGGTGCCGGCAACGCCGGCGCACGCCTGGCCGCTGCTCGCCGAGCGGCTCGGCACGCAGGTCGTGGTCAAGCACGAGAATCACACGCCGACGGGCGCCTTCAAGGTGCGCGGCGGGTTGGTCTATCTCGATCGGCTGAAGCGCGAACGGCCGAACATTCCGGGCATCATCTCGGCGACGCGCGGCAATCATGGCCAGAGCCTCGCCTTTGCGGCGAGCCGCCATGGCGTAACTGCCGTGATCTATGTGCCGCGCGGCAATTCGGTCGAGAAGAACCGCGCGATGAAGGCGTTCGGCGCCGAACTCGTTGAGCACGGCGAGGACTTTCAGGCCGCACGCGAGGAAGCCGGACGCCACGCGCAGTTCGCCGGGCTGCACATGGTGCCGTCGTTCCATACGGACCTGGTGCTGGGCGTGGCGACCTATGCGCTCGAATTGTTCCGGGCCGCGCCCGATCTCGACATCCTCTATGTGCCGATCGGGCAAGGCTCGGGGATCTGCGGCTGTATCATGGCGCGCGATCTGCTCGGCCTGAAGACCGAGATCGTGGGCGTGCAGTCGACCGAGGCGCCGTCCTACGCGCTGTCGTTCGCGGCGGGTCAGGTGGTGACCACCGAGACCAGCAACACGCTCGCGGACGGCATGGCGACGCGGATTCCCGATCCGGAAGCGCTCGCGGTCATCCTCAAGGGCGCCTCGCGTATCGTCCAGGTGACGGACGATGAAATCGCGCTCGCGATCCATGCGCTCTGGACCGACACGCACAACCTCGCCGAAGGCGCTGGCGCCGCCGCGCTCTCCGCGGCGCTTCAGGAAAAGACAACATTGTCGGGCAAGCGCGTCGGTCTCGTGCTGTCCGGCGGCAATATCGATTTCGATCTGTTCCGCGGTTGGGTCGGGACGGATGCGCCGGTCGCTCATCGGGCGACGGCGTAACGACGAGAATGAAGGGGACGACAATGAACCAGCCCGCATCCGCCTATTTCATCGAGGAGCGCCACGACCCGAACGAGACGCACACGCTTTCGGTGCTCGTGCAGAACGAGCCCGGCGTGCTCGCGCGCGTCATCGGCCTGTTCTCGGGGCGCGGCTACAATATCGAGAGCCTCACGGTCTCGGAGACCGAGAGCCAGAAGCATCTCTCGCGCATCACCATCGTCACCACGGGTACGCCCATGGTGATCGAGCAGATCAAGCATCAGCTCGACCGCATGATCCCGGTCTATCGCGTCGTCGACATGACGCTGACCAAGCGCTCGATCGAGCGCGAGCTGGCGATGGTCAAGGTGCGCGGGCAGGGCGAGCATCGCGTCGAGGCGCTGCGGCTGGCGGACGCGTTCCGCGCCCGCGTGATCGACGCCACCACCGAGAGCTTTGTGTTCGAGATCACAGGCAATACAGATAAGATCAATCAGTTTATCGACCTGATGCGTCCGCTTGGCCTCGTCGAAGTGTCGCGCACCGGTGTTGCCGCGATTGGTCGCGGGCCTGAAGGAATGTGAGCCATGCTGGCGCGCGACTGGTATTACAACGAGCGGAACCGGATAGGGATCGGGCCTGCAGTGGCCTCGATCTACGACAGTCATGACGATGCCGATCTACGGGCGCGCGCCGCGCTGAAAATGCTCGGCGTCCAGCGCGGCTGGCGCATTGCCGATATCGGTTGCGGCAACGGCGTGCTCGCGACCGAGGCGGCGCTGATGGGCGCCGAGGTCGATGCCATCGACATCTCGCCCGCGATGCTGGCGCTCGCCGAGATCTACGCGCGCGAGCGCAAGGCGCCCGTGCGCACGCAGTCCGCCGGCCTGCTCAGCTTCGCCTACCGGCCGGAATCCTATGACCTGATCGTCAGCGAGTTCACGCTGCACCATCTGCCGGATTTCTGGAAGGCGGTAGCCATGTCGCGGATCTATCGCGCGCTCAAGCCCGGTGCCACTTTCTATTTGCGCGACATCGTCTACGCCTCGATGCCCGATGCGCTCGAGCGCGACGTTGACCAATGGGCCGACTTTGAGATCAAGAACCACGATGTCCCGCGTGAAAGCGTCGTCACCCACATGCGCGACGAGTATTCCACTTTCGGCTGGGTCATGGAGCGGATGCTGACCGACGTCGGCTTCACGCTGGTCTCGGCCGATTACCACGCCCCGATGCACGGCACCTATCTGCTGCGGAAACCCAATTCCTCCACGTAACGGCCGGCGAGCAAGGCTCGACCAGAACAACAAACAGGGCTGCACGACAGGGCAGAACCGGGAACGACAATGAAGCCGGCCGACATCCTCATCGCCATCCTGGTGGCGGTCATCTGGGGGCTTGCCTTCGTGGCAAGCCGGATCGCGCTCGACGAATTTTCGCCGGAGCTGATGACGGCGATGCGCTTCACCATTGCCGCGGTGCCGTGCCTATTCATCCGCAAGCCCAAAGTCGCCTGGTCGCTCCTGATCGCGATCAGCTTCACGCTCTTTCTCGGCCAATTTCTGAGCCAGGCCTATGGCATCGCCCATGGCGTGCCGGTGGGGCTGACCAGCGTCGTCGTGCAGAGCCAGGCGCTGTTCACGATCGGCTTTGCCGCGATCGCATTCGGTGAGCGGCCGACGCCGGTGCAGACGCTGGGCATCGTCATCGCAGCCATCGGCCTTTTGATGATCTGCGGCACGGTCGGCTATGATTTCAGCGTCGGTGCCTTCGCCGTGCTGATGATCGCGCCGGTCAGCTTTGCGGTCGGCAATGTCCTGCTGCGCGGCGCCCGCGGCGTGCCGATGTTCGATCTGTTCGCCTGGTTGTGCCTCGCCACCGCGGTGCCGCTGTTCGCGCTCACGCTGGTGGTCAACGGACCGACGCCGACCTGGCAGTCGCTGGTCCACATGTCGCTCACCGGCCTCATTTGCCTGCTGTTGATCGGCGCCATCTCCACCAGCATCGCCTATTGGCTGTGGGGCCGGCTGCTGCGTGACTATCCCACCGCGCAAGTGGTGCCGTTCGCGCTGCTGGTGCCGTTCGTCGGCTCGGCTGCGTCCAGCATCGTGTTCGGCGAGCGGTTCGGCCCGCTGCGTCTCGCCGGCATGCTCACCGTGATCGGCGGTATCGCGGTGATGGTGCTCGCGAAGCGTCCGCAGGTCCTGCCGAAGACCGCTTGAGGTGACTATGGCCTATTCGCTCTTCTATGCCTTCCTCGCCTTTATGGTCGTGATGTATTTCACGCCCGGGCCGAACAACATCATGCTGCTGGCCTCGGGCCTGACCTACGGCTTTCGGCGCACCATCCCCCACATCGCCGGTATCGTCATCGGCTTTGCTTTCATGATCGCCGCCGTGGGTCTCGGGCTCGGTACAGTGTTTCTGGCCTATCCGATCCTTCAGACCATCCTGAAATACGCCGGCGCGGTCTATCTGATTTACCTTGCCGCCGTGATTGCTTTGTCCGGCCCGACCACGCCGGACGGCGAGACCGGCCGCGGCCCGATGACCTTCTGGGGCGCGGCGATGTTCCAGTGGATCAACGCCAAGGGCTGGGTGATCGTGATCGGCACAATCACCGCCTACGCGGCGATTGCCCAATTCCCCATCAATATTGCGATCCAGACCCTGGTCAGCCTACTCGTCGGCGCGGTCTCGACCGTGGTCTGGGTCCTGTTCGGCACTGCACTACGGCCGGTGTTGACCTCCGAGCGGCTGGTCCGCGCCTTCAACATCCTGATGGCGATCCTGCTGCTGGCGTCTCTCTACCCCGTCGTTATGGATGCATGATGCCTCAGCTTTCCATGCAGAAACGGGTTTCCCAGGGGGCCGAAAATGCTCTAGACAGCCCCCGAAATCCGCAAATTTCACCGTCCGAGACCTGACCGACAAGACCTGACCAACGGCCGATTCCGGCCCCTGAACGAGGAAACGACCATGCGTGTTTATTACGATCGCGACGCCGACCTGAACCTGATCAAGGGCAAGAAGGTCGTCATCGTCGGCTATGGCAGCCAGGGCCACGCCCATGCGCTGAACCTGAAGGATTCCGGCGTCAAGGACGTGGCGATTGCGCTCCGCAAGGGTTCGGCCTCGGCCAAGAAGGCGGAAGCTGCCGGCTTCAAGGTGATGGAAGTCGCCGAGGCCGCCAAATGGGCCGATCTGGTCATGATGCTGACCCCGGACGAGCTCCAGGGCGACATTTACCGCGAGCAACTGCACGACAACATGAAGAAGGGCGCCGCCCTCGTCTTCGCGCACGGTCTCAACGTCCACTTCAACCTGCTCGACCCGCGCGCCGATCTCGACGTTCTGATGATCGCGCCGAAGGGCCCCGGCCACACGGTGCGTTCGGAATACCAGCGTGGCGGCGGCGTGCCCTGCCTGATCGCGATCGCCAAGGACGTCTCGGGTAACGCCCACGACCTCGGCCTGTCCTACGCCTCCGCCGTCGGCGGCGGCCGTGCCGGCATCATCGAGACCACTTTCAAGGAAGAATGCGAGACCGACCTGTTCGGCGAGCAGGTCGTGCTCTGCGGCGGCCTGGTCGAGCTGATCAAGGGCGGCTACGAGACGCTGGTCGAAGCCGGCTACGCCCCGGAGATGGCCTATTTCGAGTGCCTGCACGAAGTGAAGCTGATCGTCGACCTGATCTATGAAGGCGGCATCGCCAACATGAACTACTCGATCTCCAACACCGCGGAGTACGGTGAGTACGTCACCGGCCCGCGCATCGTCACCGACGAGACCAAGAAGGAGATGAAGCGGGTTCTGAACGACATCCAGTCCGGCAAGTTCGCCCGCGACTGGATGCTCGAGAACAAGGTCAACCAGACCTCGTTCAAGGCGACCCGCGCCAAGCTCGCCGAGCACCCGATCGAGGAAGTCGGCGCCAAGCTGCGCGACATGATGCCCTGGATCAAGAAGGGCGCGCTGGTCGACAAGTCGAAGAACTAAGCGGCCGTTCGGATACGGCGTATCGGTTGCGCCGCATCCGGACACGCGAGCGAAAACACAAGCTTCGCTCGCCAAACCAATTCTTAAATCTTCGCGATTATATTCGAGCGAGATCGCAACCAGCGGTCTCGCTCTTTTCGTCTCGCGCGAAGCATTGCTGCTTCATTCAAATTCTTCGCGAGCTGAAGTGCTCCCTGAGCATGAAGAACTGACGCTTAAACCACATTCTTGGTCTCGCGTTGTTTTCGGAATTTCTCAGAAGCTCCCGATCCTCAAAAGCCCAGCGTCTTCAGGGTCAAGGATTCGGCTCTTCATCCATACCTTCAGGATGCAATCAATCGCACGTCGCGAGGTTCGCACCTCGCTTCAACTTAAGAACTGACACCCGCGGCGTCTCCTAGAGCGGTGGACGGCATTGCGCCCCGGCACCTTTCGCCTGCATGATCGCGGGAGCTCTTGGGGAGGAAGATCATGCGATCCGTCGTCGTCACCGGCGCGTCCACCGGCATCGGCTGGGCCATTGCGAAGTTTCTGATCGGGCGCGGCTATCGTGTTTTCGGTAGTGTCCGCAAGCAGGCCGATGCGGATCGGCTCATGGGTGAATTCGGTACGAACTTCACGGCGCTGCTGTTCGACGTCACCGACGAGGCGGCGGTCCTCGCGGCTGCGCGAAAAGTCCGCGAGGCGCTGGGCGGCGAGACGCTGGCCGGTCTCGTCAACAACGCCGGCGTCGCGGTCGCCGGTCCCGTGCTCGAATTGTCGGTCGACGACTTTCGCCGGCAGATGGAGATCAACGTCATCGGCCCGGTCATCGCGACGCAGGCCTTTGGGCCGCTGCTGGGCGCCGACCCGTCGCTGGAGGGACCGAAGGGCCGGATCGTGATGATCAGCTCGGTCGCGGGCAAGAACGGCAATCCGTTGTCGGCGCCTTACTGCACCTCCAAGCATGCCATCGAAGGTCTGTCGGAGAGCTTGCGCCGCGAATTGATGCTGTTTGGCATCGACGTCATTATCGTCGCACCCGGCGCCGTCAAGACGCCGATCTGGAGCAAGGCCGAGCAGATCGATCTTTCGGTCTACCAGAACTCGCTTTATCTGCCGGCGCTGAACAAGGTCATGGCGTTCATGATGAAGCTCGGCGAGACCGGGCTGCCGGCCGAGCGGATTGCCGAGGTCGTTTTCGAGGCGCTCACCGCCGAGAGGCCCAAGGTTCGCTACCAGATCACGCCGGACCGGATGCGGCATTTGATGACGGCCACGCTGCCCAAGCGTGTGGTCGACCGCATCATCGCCAAGCGGCTCGGGCTGCTGCCGCAGGGCTGAGCCTCCGAGGTGAGACCATTGCCGGACAGGTGATCAATTTCCGATCGTGGGAGCGTCTTGAGATGCCGGCTTATGTGATTTTCGACGTCGAGATCAGGGATTTGCAGCAGTACCAAAGCTTCATGTTGGGCGTGAAGCCCGCCCTGGAGGCCGCTGGAGCTCGATATCTGGCGCGAGGGGGCGCCCACAAGGTCTACGAGGGAGACTGGCAGCCCCGCAGGATCGTTCTGCTGGAATTCCCATCCGTCGCAGCCTGGGAGGCATTTTACACAGGCGCGACCTACCAGGGACTCAAAGCGGTCCGGGACGCTTGCAGTTCTGCCCGCCTGGTCAGCGTCGAAGGCCTCGACTAGACGGCAAGTCGGTTCTGCACTGCGGGATTTGCCCTAGGGACGAATTGGGCCCGGAGACCGATCGGCTTCCGCTAACATTAAGCGAAGGTCGGACCGCGACACGCGTTGCTTGTCCGTGACCGTTCAATTACAGTTTTATGACACGGTGCAGGCCTTCCGGCTGCGCCGAACGCCGCAGGCCCGGTCAGCCGGCTCGGCATCACCGTGCCGGACCAGCAGTTGCGTGTCGTCGATGGCGTCCGCGCCCAATCCAGGTCCTTCTGCCACGACCGCCGTGCTGGCAAGCGTCGCTGCGCTCGGCATCTGGCGGCTGCTCGCGGTTGCAGCGCCGCATCTCGCGGCGCTCGTCCTGATGTACGAGACCGAGACGGATTTCGGCGCACGGCTCTCCTTCGTGCTGGCCTGGGGCATCCTCAACTTCTTCTGGATCGCGCTGCTGCGGCGGCCGGCGCTCTCGGGTGCGCTGTCGCTGACTATGGTCGTGGTGCTGGTGCTGCTGTCACGGCTGAAGCACGACGTCGTGCAGATGACGGCCAACTTCATCGACCTGATGATGATCGACCGCGACACGGTGGCGTTCCTGTTCACGATCTTCCCGAATTTGCGCTGGTCGGTGATCGGGGCCGGCCTGGTCACGCTGCCGCTGATGTATGCGCTGTGGTGGCTCGACCCATTCCGCGTCCGTAGGCTACCGGCACTCGCCTCGATGCTCGCCTGCCTCGCCGCGCTAGTCGGCTATTCGCTCTATCATCCGGACGAGGCTTGGCGCGGCTATTACGACGACGGCTATCTCTCGAAGTTCTTCCGCTCCGGCGTCAGCGCGGTCTCCGACTTCGCGCAATACGGCTTCATGGAGTCGGCCGTTTCGACCAACGAACGGCTCAACATGCCGCTGGTCGATGCCTGCCATCCTGCCGGCCGGCGGCCGAACATCATCATGGTCCATGATGAATCGAGCTTCGACATCCGCGCCGCGCAGGGCATCAAGGTGCCGGCCGGCTACGGCAGCCATTTCAAATCCTGGGACGGCAAGGAGCGCGCGTTCCTGGCCGAGAGCAATGGCGGGCCGAGCTGGTTCACCGAATACAACGTGCTCGCGGGGTTGTCGTCGCGCTCGTTCGGCCGCTTCGCCTATTTCGTGACGCGCATTGCAACAGGCCGTGTCGAGCGCGGCCTGCCGCTGGCGCTGCGCCGCTGCGGCTACGACACGATGTCGCTCTACCCCGCCTATGGCGGCTTCATGGCCGCGCGCAGCTTTCAGGTGACGACCGGCATCGAACGCTTCCTCGACTCCAAGGATCTCGGCGCCAAGGATGTCGAGCCGGATAGCTTCTTCTATGACAAGGCGCTCCGGCTGATGGGTGAGCGGACGCCGAACAAGCCGCTGTTCACCTTCATCTATCTCGGCGCCAATCATTTCCCCTGGGAGACGCGCTTCCGCCCGGATCTGCTGCCGAACTGGCGCGCACCGGGCAATGTGCCGTCCATCGACGAGTACCTGCGGCGGCAGGCGATGAGCGCCGAGCAGTACAACGCTTTCCTCGCGGGCTTGAAGAAGAAATTTCCCGGCGAACCCTTCCTGATCGTGCGCTACGGCGATCATCAGCCGGAATTCGCGCCCGGTATCCTCGAGCCCGGGCTCGACGAGGGCGCTCTCGGCAAGAAGCTCGACGCCTACGACGCACGTCTCTACGCGACTTACTACGCGATCGACGCCGTCAATTTCGAGCCGGTGAAAAGCGAGGCCGTGATGGACACGGTCGACGGCCCGTATCTGCCGCTGGTCATCCAGGAAGCCGCCGGCATCCCGCTCGATCCGTCCTTCGCCGAGCAGAAGGAGATCATGCTCCGCTGCAAGGGCATATTCTACGGATGCAAGGACGGGGCCGAAGCGCGCCGGCTTAACCGGCTGCTGATCGATGCGGGGATGATCAGGGGGCTGTAGCGTCTCTCCAACGTCGTCCTGGCGAAGGCCAGGACGACATCGAACGAATGGCGCGGCTACCGCCCACCCACCTTCTCCCATAGCCATTTCGCCACTGCATCCGCCGACGAATTCGCGTCATTGCCGGCGGCGCGCAAATTAGCTTCGCGCATGGTCGCGATGTCGATCTTGCCGAGCAGCGGCTTCACCGCGGCCCGCAGCCGTTCGTCGCCGGCGCGCTTTGGGGCCAGCAACAGGATCGCATCGTAGGGCGGGATCGCGTGCCTGGGATCGTCGAGCGCAACGAGATCGTATTTTGCGATCAACCCGTCGCTGGTGTAGCCGGCGATGACATCGACCTCGCCGCTGGCGACGGCCGCATACATGAAGTCCGGCTGCATCTGGCGCTGGGCGCGGAACGAGAGGCCATAGGCTTTTTGCAGCGCCGCCCATTCGGGTCGCGAGAAAAACTCATAGTCGCCGGCGATCGACAGGGTCGAAGCATGCGCGGCGAGATCGGCGATGGTGCGGATGCCAAGCGCCTCGGCGCGCTTCTTCGGGATCACCAGCGCATAGGCGTTCTCGAAACCGAGCTCGCCGAGCAGGGTGATGTTCTCCTTCGCAAGCGTTGTCTGCAGCTCCGCCAACAGCTCCGCGCGCGGCTTGATGTCCGTGCGGTGAAGCTGATTGGCCCAGAGCGTGCCGGAATAATCGACGTAGAGATCGATATCGCCGGCTTTCAACGCCTCGAAGATCACGCTTGAGCCGAGACCGGATCGTGCGACGGCGGAGAGACCGGCGGCCTGAAGCCGGTCCCGCATCAGCGCCGACAGCACATACTGCTCGGCGAACGTCTTGGCGCCGACGACATAGTTCTGTGACGAGCGCCCCATCGTCGGCACCAATGTTGCGGCGACCAGTGCCGCGATCCCGGCCGCGCCAAGCGCCGCACGCACGCGGCTGCGCCAGCGCAGGCCGCTCTCGATCAGGCCGAGCAGTTGATCGACGGCGAGCGCCAGCAGGGCCGAGGCAAAGCAGCCGAACAGCACGAACACCCAGTTCTGGGTCTGGAGCCCGGCAAAGATGTAATTGCCGAGGCTGGTCTGCCCGATCGGGGTCGACAGCGTCGCGGTGCCGATCACCCACACCGCGGCGGTGCGGATCCCCGCCATCATGACCGGCAGCGCCAGCGGCAGTTCGACCATCACCAGCGACTGCCGCGCGGTCATTCCGACGCCTTTGGCAGCCTCTATCAGCGCGGGATCGATGCCGTTGAGGCCGGTGATGCCATTGCGCAGCACCGGCAGCATCGAATAGAGCGCCAGCGCCAGCATCGCCGGCAGGAAGCCGAAAGCGGAGAAGGAGACGCCGAACCAGGCCAGCGCCACGGAGGCCGCGAGCAGCAGGAGCGGATAGAACAGCGCGAGCAGCGCCAGCCCGGGCACCGTCTGCACGATGCTGGCGAGCGCGAGCAGCACAGCGCGCGGCGTGGGACGGTTGCGCGTCAGAATCGCCAGCGGCAGGCTGACGATCAGGCCGAGCGCAAGCGCGGCGAGACTCACCCGCACGTGGTTGCCGAGATAGTCGGGCAAATGCGCCAGCGCTTCGCCCCAACGCGGATCGGTGAAAAGGCTCATGCCGCCCCGCCCTTTAGCAGCAGCGCGTTCAATCGCTCGACCTGGCGTCGCGGCGTCCGCAGCAGCTCCAGCACGTAGGCGTCGCTGCTTTTCGAGAGCTCCACTGGCGTGCCCTGCGCCAGCAGCTTCCCGCTGCGCATCACCGCGATGCGGTCGGCGAGCAGGATCGCTTCCGTCATGTCGTGGGTGATCATCACGGTGGTCAGGCCGAGCTTGCGGTGCAGCTCGCGAAAATCGTCGCCGAGCGCATCGCGGGTAAGGGGATCGAGCGCGCCGAATGGCTCATCCATCAGCACGATGCGGGGCCTTGCCGCAAGCGCCCGCGCCACGCCGACACGCTGGCGCTGGCCGCCCGAGAGCGCATCCGGCAACCGCCCGCGATGGGCGGCCCGGTCGAGCTGCACGAGCTCGAGCAACTCATCGACCCGTGTTGCGATATCCGCTGCCGAGACGCCGAGCAGCTTCGGCGTGATCCCGATATTGTCGGCGACGCTCAGATGCGGGAACAGTCCGCCGCTCTGGAAAACGTAGCCGATGCGGCGCCGCAGCGCGACCGGATCGACGGATTGCACGTCGTCGCCCTCGACCGTGATCGTGCCCCCATCCGCCTCGATCAGGCGGTTGGCGAGCCGCAGCAGCGTCGTCTTGCCCGAACCCGAGCCGCCGACGACGGCTACAAATTCGCCTTCGGCGATGTCGAGTGACACATCGTCCACGGCCTTGAGCGCGCCGAAGCTCTTGGTGACGTGGGCATAGCCAATCATCGGCCTGGACGGCATCGGGCGGGGCTCACTGCGCTGACCCGCCCCAGGGAAGGGAGGGGGAAGGGAGGGGATGACAAGGCCCATGCGTAGCACGCTTGGCGGCTTGATTGAACTTGGTCGCGCGAGCGGCTAAGGCATCGGGCCAAGTTCGGAGGAAGCATATGATAACGCCTACGGCAGTGGCGCTGGAAGATGCCAAGGTCGCGTTCCAGTTGGGGGACGGGCGGGTCTATACGGCGGTGGAGAAGGCGCATCTGACGGTGGCGCAGGGCGAGTTCGTCGCCATCGTCGGCCCGACCGGCTGCGGGAAATCAACACTGCTCAACGTCGCGGCCGGGCTGCTGAAGCCGGCTGCGGGGAGCGTCAGGATATTCGACCAGCCACTTGCCGGGCTGAACCGGGACGCCGGCTACCTGTTCCAGGCCGATGCGCTGTTCCCCTGGAAGACCGCGCTCGACAACGTCGCGATCGGGCTCGAAGTCAGCGGCACGCCGCGCAGCGAGGCACTGCCGCGGGCGCAGACATGGCTGACCTCGGTCGGTTTGGGCGCCTTCGCCAACCGCTATCCGCACATGCTCTCGGGCGGCCAGCGCAAGCGCGTGGCGCTGGCGCAGGTGCTGATCCGCGAACCAAAGATCCTGCTGATGGACGAGCCGTTCGGGCCGCTGGATGCACAGACCCGGCAGGTGATGGGCAACCTGTTGCTCGACCTCTGGAACGCTGACCGCAAGGCCGTGCTGTTCGTCACCCATGATCTGGAAGAGGCGATCGCGCTCGCCGACCGCGTCGTGATCATGTCGGCGGGGCCGTCCTCCCGCATCATCGGCGACTGGCGCGTGAGCCTGCCGCGCCCGCGCGACATTTTCGAAGTGCGGCTGGACAAGGAATTCCATGCGCTTCATCGCGAGATCTGGAGCGTGCTCAAGGACGAGGTCATGAAGGGCTATGCGCAGTCCACGCAAGCGGCGGAGGCGGTCTGATGTCGCGCGTCACGCTGCTTACGCTGCAAGTGCTGGTCGCGGTGGTCTGCCTCGCGCTGTGGCAATTGCTGTCGACTGTGCCCGTGTTCGGCAAGATCCTGCTGCCGCCGTTCTTCTTCTCCAATCCGGTCGATGTCTTCGCCCAGATCGTCAAATGGTTCTCGTCCGGTGTGATCTGGAAGCATCTCGGCATCACGCTGACGGAATCGATCCTGGCCTTCGTGATCGGATCGGCCGGCGGTGTGCTGATCGGCTTCTGGTTCGCGCGCCAGCCGCTGGTCGCCGCGGTGTTCGATCCCTACGTCAAGATGGTCAACGCTCTGCCGCGTGTGGTGCTGGCGCCGATCTTCGCGCTGTGGCTTGGGCTGGGCATCTGGTCCAAGGTCGCGCTCGGCGTGACGCTGGTGTTCTTCATCGTGTTCTTCAACGTCTATCAGGGCGTCAAGGAGGTCAGCCGCACCGTGCTGGACAACGGCCGCATGCTCGGCATGAGCGAGCGGCAGCTGATGCAGCACGTCTATTGGCCTTCGGCGCTGTCGTGGATGTTCTCCTCGCTGCACACGTCGGTCGGTTTTGCCGTGGTCGGTGCCGTCGTCGGCGAGTATCTGGGATCGGCGGCGGGGCTCGGCTACCTCATTCAGCAGGCCGAGGGCATATTCGACGTCGCCGGCGTCTTCGCCGGCATGTTCGTGCTGTCGGCCTTCGTCATCCTGATCGACTTTGGCGTGACGTTGGTGGAGCGGAGACTGCTGGTGTGGCGCCCGACCGTGGACGGACGCGGCTAGGCCGCAAGGGGCCCGCGCAACGCGCGAGCCCCGGATCGATCAGTCCAGCAGCTTGGTGTCATCGGGCGCCTGCGGCGGCGTCTTGATCGCGATCGCCTTGACCTGTCCGCTGATCGGCTTGGTGCCGCCATGCGGCGTCCCCTTCGGGATGATGACGAGGTCGCCCGGCTTCACCGTGACTTCCTTGTCACCGAACCAGATCGTGCCGATGCCCTCTAAAATGTACTGGATCTCGTTGGTGTTGGGATGCATGTGCTTGGGCACATTGCCGACCTGGATCGAGATGGTGGCGCCATCGGCGCTTGCGAACGTCTTGGAGCGGTAGCCGACGGCGTTGGCGTTCCCCAGCGCGTCGCCCTCCATCTCGCCGGTGTGGATGATCTGCGGAGTGATGTTCTCCGCGGCCAGCGCCGGCCGCAGCAGGTGGGTTGCGCCGCATCCGGCGGCAAAAGCGGTGGCGATCGACAGTCCGATTGCAAGGCGATTCATGGATGATCCTCCCCATCAAGAATTGTTCTTGTGGGCTTCATGCTATTGCGCCGAAAGGCCGATGGCCAGCGCCTTCGGTCCTGCTTCTCAAGCCAGCCCGGCTGCTTTATGGTGCCGCCAGCCGAACGGAGGAAACCAATGAAGAACACGATAGCCAGGCTCGCGGGCGCGCTGCTCGCGCTGACGCTCACCACCGGTCTTGCCGCGGCGCAAAGCAAGGTCACGATCGCGATCGGCGGCGGCTCCTGTTTGTGCTATTTGCCGACGGTGCTGGCAAAGCAGCTCGGCGAATACGACAAGGCGGGTCTCGACGTTGAGCTCGTGGACCTCAAGGGCGGCTCGGACGCGCTCAAGGCCGTGCTCGGCGGCAGCGCCGACGTGGTCTCCGGCTATTTCGACCATTGCGTCAACCTCGCGGCCAAGAAGCAGGAGCTTCAGGCCTTCGTGGTCTATGACCGTTATCCCGGCCTCGTGCTGGTGGTTTCGCCGTCGCACACCAACGAGATCAAGTCGATCAAGGACCTCGCCGGCAAGAAGGTCGGCGTCAGCGCGCCCGGCTCCTCCACTGACTTCTTCCTGAAGTATATGCTGAAGAAGAATGGCGTCGATCCCGCCAGCACCGCCGTGATCGGCGTTGGCCTCGGCGCCACTGCGGTCGCCGCCATGGAGCAGGGCCAGATCGATGCGGCCGTGATGCTCGATCCCTCCGTGACCGTGCTCCAGGGCAGCCACAAGGATCTGCGCATCCTCTCGGACACCCGCACGCAAAAGGATACGCTTGAGACGTTCGGCGGCGAATATCCGGGCGGCGCGCTGTACTCGACCGCGGCCTGGGTCGCCGGCCACGAGAAGGAGACGCAGGCGCTGACCAACGCGATCCTGGGCACGCTCGCCTGGATCCACTCGCACTCGCCCGAGGAGATCATGGCGAAGATGCCGGAGGAGACGGTTGGCAAGAACAAGGACCTCTATCTCGCTGCACTGAAGAACACGATCCCAATGTTCTCCGAGACCGGCAAGATGGACCCGAAGGGCGCCGACGCCGTGCTCGCGGTGTTCAGCGTTGGATCGCCCGAGGTCGCCAACGCCAAGATCGACGTCAGCAAGACCTTCACCAACAAGTATGTCGAGCAGGCCAAGAAGACCACGGGAAGCGTCAAATAACTGACGCGAAGGCGTGGTCATCAGGCGCATGACGTCACCAATCATTCATCGCGTCACGACGCTTGAACTTGCCGTGCGGCCGATCGTCTGGGCGTTCGCGGAGGAGCGGCGCGCCGAGATCGCCACGCATTTCGCCGAGAAGCAGCGCGAGCGGCCAAAGATCTGGAACGGTCGCGTCCTGCTCGGGCGTGATGCAACGTTCGCCGACGGGCATCTTTCTGCGACGTATTTCGAGACCGATTTCGCGAGCTTCCTCGCCTGGCGCGATTGGGGTTTTCCCGACAAGGCCGTGTTCAACGGTTTTGGCATGGGCGCGTTGCGCGCCTCCGACGGCGCCTTCGTCATGGGTGAGATGGCGCAGCACACCGCCAATGCGGGCCGGATTTATTTCCCGTCCGGTACGCCCGATCTCGAAGACGTCAGGGGCCACACGCTGGACATTCCCGGCAGCGTGATCCGCGAACTCGAGGAAGAGACCGGCCTGACCGCCGCCGACTATCGGGTCGAGCCGGACTGGCACTGCGTCGTCACCGGCCCGACGATTGCGATGTTGCAAATCGTCAACCTGGACATGCCGGGTGATGTGGCGCGTGCGCGGATCGAAGCCAATCTGGCGGACGAGGCCGAGCCAGAGCTCTCGGCCATTCATCTCGTGCGCGGGGTGAGCGATCTCACGCCGTCCATGCCGCGATTTGTCACGGCCTTCGTCGAGCAGCAGTTCGCGTTGCGCTGATGCGCGAGGCTTGACATCGCTGCGCTCAGCCCATGTGATGGGCGAAAATATAAAACCAAAAAGAATGCAATGCACAATCGTCCAGGGAGGTTTTGATGCGCGTGCGCATGGCTGCCCGTTTGGTACGTGGGCTGTTGGTCGCGATATCAGCGACGGGCTTGGCGGCGTCCGCCCAGGCTCAGGATCAAGGCAAAGAGAAGAAGATTAAGATCGGCGTCGTTTTCGATTTGACCGGGCCTCTCGCCGGCGGCGGCTCTGAGCTCGGCTATATCGGCGCAAAGATCATCCTCGACCATTTCGCCAGGACCGGCGTCGAGGGTTACAAGATCGAAGCGGTCTATGCCGACGCGCAAAGCAAGCCCGACATCGCGATCAACGAATCCGTCCGCCTGCTCGAGCAGGAAAAGGTCGACATGGTGCTCGGCTTCTTCTCCTCGGCGCAATGCGTGCCGGTGGCCGCCCGCGTCGAGCAGCTCAAGAAGTTCATGTGGATGACGACCTGCATCTCGTCGGCCGTGTTCAACGAGAAGGGTTACAAATATGTCTTCCGCCCGCAGGCGAGCGGCGACCAGTTCGGCATGATGACGATGGATTTCATCGCGCAGAACGCCAAGGCGAAGTTCGACAAGGAGCCGAAGGATCTGCGCGTCGCCATCATTCACGAAGACGGCGCCTATGGCGTCGACGTGTCCAGGGGCAACGAAGCCGGCGCGAAGAAGGCGGGATTCAACGTCGTGATGAAGGAAGGCTACTCGGCCACCGCGCCTGACCTCTCCGCGCTGGTGACCAAGTTGAAGCGCGCCAAGCCCGACGTCATTTTCCACACCGGCTACAACCCCGATATCACGCTGTTGCTGCGTCAGGCGCGCGAGCAGGGGCTGAAGTTCGGCGCGCTGATGGGGCACGGCGCGGGTTACGGCGTCTATGAGAAGCTGAAGGAAGGCATGGGGGTGGATGCCACCTACATCTTCAACACCGACCCGATTTCGATCTGGCTTGCCAACCAGAAGACCATGGATCCCAAGCTCCCGCCGGTGATCAAGATGGTCGGCGAGGAGTTCGACAAAATCCGGCCCGGGGTCGCCATCCGCTCGGCGCATGTCGGCATCGGTGCGTCCAACACCTATGTGTTCATGAACGACGTGCTGCCGCGCGCGATCAAGCAGTATGGCGGGGTCGATCCGGATGCGCTGCGCAAGGCTGCGCTCGACACCGATATTCCCGAAGGAGGCACCATGCTCGGATTCGGCGTCAAGTTTTACGGCGAGGGCACGCCGATGGCCGGGCAGAACGAGCGCTCATTCCCGGTCGTGATCCAGTATATCGACGACAAATCCTCCGTGGTGTGGCCCAAGAGTCAGGCGCAGCGCGAGGCCGTGCTGCCGCTGCCGAAGGGCACCACCTACAGCAACCAGTAGCGCCAGGGCGCGCAGAGAGGAGAGCGGGACGGTGCTGGAAGTCAGCGGGCTGGTGAAGCGGTTTGGTGGCTTCACCGCCGTCAACAATGTGTCGTTCAAAGTCGATCAGGGCGAGATCCTCGGCCTGATCGGCCCCAACGGCTCGGGCAAGAGCACGATCTTCAATATGCTCTCGGGTACACTGGCGCCGACGTCCGGTTCGATCCTGTTCGACGGCTCCGAGATCGCGGGCCTTCCGCCGCACCGGATCATCAACAGCGGCATCGGCCGCACCTTCCAGATCCCGCGACCATTCCGCCGCCTGACGATCTTCGAGAACGTCGCGCTCGCCGGATTCTATGGCCAGGGCCGCCACAGCCGTGCCAGGGCCGAGGAGGCGGCCGAGCGCTCGCTGGCGATGGTCGGCTTGCCGACCGATCGCCATGCCAGCGTCGACGGCCTCGGCGCAGCCGGCCTGAAAAAGCTCGAACTGGCGAAAGCGCTCGCCACCGCGCCAAAACTTCTGCTGGCCGATGAGAGCCTCGGCGGCCTCGACGAGGCCGAGATGGGGCAGGCGGCTAACATGCTCCGCAACATCCGCGACGAGCTCGGCATTACCATCATCTGGGTCGAGCACATCATGGGCGTGCTGATGCGCGTCGTCGATCGCGTCATGGTGCTCGATCACGGCGAGAAGATCTCGGAAGGTTTGCCGAGTGCCGTTGCCGGCGATCCCCGTGTCATCGAGGTCTATCTCGGCACCGATGCCGAGACCACGCAGGCTGCGGCCGCCGCAGCGCGCCGCCGCGCGGGGGTGCAGTGATGTTGGAGCTCCGCGGCGTCAATGCCGGCTATGGTACCTTCCAGGCACTGTTCGACGTCAATCTCGACGTGAGGGCGGGTGAGGCCGTCGGCGTCATCGGGCCGAACGGCGCGGGCAAGACCACATTGATGCGCGTCATCTCCGGGCTGATCCGCCCCTCGCGCGGCTCGATCAGAATGGAAGCCGTCGACGTCGTGGCCACGCCGCCGCACAAGATCGTCAGCCTCGGGATCGCGCATGTGCCGGAGAACCGGCGGCTGTTTCCGCAGCTCTCGGTCGACGACAATCTCAAGATGGGTGCCTTCATGCAGGAGGCGCGCGGCCACTATGCCGAGCGGCTGGACGTGGTGTTCGAGCTGTTTCCGCGCCTGAAGGAGCGCCGCCACCAGATGGCGGGCACCATGTCCGGCGGCGAGCAGCAGATGTGCGCGATCGGCCGCGCGCTGATGTCGAATCCAAAGCTGCTGCTGCTCGACGAGCCGTCGGCGGGGCTCGCGCCGGTCGTGGTGCAGCAGGTGTTCGAGCTGGTGAAGCGGATCCGCGCCAGCGGGCTGACCGTGCTGATCGTCGAGCAGAATGTGCAGCAGGTGCTGAAAGTGGTCGATCGCGCCTATCTGATCGAGGCGGGTACGATCAGGTCCTCAGGCACCTCGGCCGAGATGCTGGCGAGCGACACGGTCAAGGAAGCGTATCTCGGGGTGTGAGGTTCATGCAGGCATGCAAGCATTTCTGGACATTTTCGACATCTACCTGCTGGAGGCCGTGATCAACGGCATCCTGCTCGGCGGCGTGCTGGCGTTGCTCGCGCTCGGGCTCAATTTGATCTTCGGCGTCATCGACGTGACCTGGATCTGCTACGCAGAGCTGGTGATGATCGGCATGTACGCCATGTACTTCCTGGTGCAGTATTACGGCATCAGCTATTTCGTCGCCGCGCCGCTCACCATCCTGCTGGTCGCGGTGCTCGGCGCGGCGCTACATTACCTCGTGATCGCGCCGCTCCTCACCGCGCCGCCGATCAACCAGTTGCTGGCGACCGGCGGGGTGCTGTTCGTGCTGCAGAGCTTTGCCACCGTCGCCTTCGGCATCGACTTCCGCAACCTCGGCATCCGCCTGCCGGTGCTCGCCTTCGGCGACATGAATTTCAGCTACGCACGACTTCTGTCCTTCCTGGCTGCGCTGGTCGGCATGGTCGCGGTCTATCTGTTCATGACACGGACCTTCACCGGCACCGCGATCCGCGCGATCTCGCAGGACCGGCAGATCATGGCGCTGATGGGCGTCGACACGAAGCGGATCTATCTCATTACCTCTGCGATCGGCGGGGGGCTGGCCGGGCTCGCAGCCTGCCTGCTGGTTCTGCAATATGACGTGCATCCCTTCGTCGGCCTGTCATTCGGGCCGATCACCTTCCTGATCTGCGTGCTCGGGGGCCTCGGCAATTTCATCGGCGGCTTCATCGCCGCCTTCGTGTTCGCCGAGATCATCTCGCTCGGCGGCCTGTTCTCCGATCTCGAATGGGGCTATGTGCTCGCCTTCGCGTTCTTCATCGTCATGATGTTCATCCGGCCCGCGGGCCTGCTCGCGAGGCGCCGATGATGGGGCGGAGACGGCTTGCAGCTTGGGGGATCGGATTGGCGGCGCTGGTCGCGCTGCCTTTCGTCTATCGCGATCCCTATCATCTGCACATCCTGGTGCTGATCCTGATCTGGTCGTTCGCCTATACGTCCTGGTCGATGATGGGGCGGTTCGGCCTCGTCTCGCTCGGCCATGGCGGGTTCATGGGGATCGGCGCCTATGTCACCGCACTACTCTGGAATCACCTGGGCTGGTCGCCCTGGATCGGCATCCCCATCGGCATGGTCGCGGCCGGCGCGCTGGCGCTGATCGTCGGCTATCCCTGTTTTCGCTTCCGCATCACCGGGCACTATTTCGTGCTGGTGACGCTCGCGCTCTCAGGCATCGTGCTCCAGGTCATCACGGCGACGCGCGACTACACCGGCGGCTCGCTCGGCTACACGCCGAACCGGGCCGCGGGCAACAAGCTCTGGTCGCTGCAATTCGACGACAAGATCACCTGGTACCTGATCGCGCTCGGGGTCTGGCTTTTCGGCATCGTGGTCTGGCACTGGGTCGACCGCAGCATGGCCCGCTATGCGCTGGAGGCGATCTCGGAGGACGAGGACGCCGCGGCCGCCGCCGGCGTCGACGTCACCGCGGAGAAGCTGAAGATCACCCTGCTAAGCGCGCTGATGACGGCATTGGCCGGCGCGCTCTACTGCCAGTACCAGATGTTCATCACGCCCGATACCGTCAGCGGCATCGCGGTGTCGCTCCAGATGGTGTTCGCGGCCATCGTCGGCGGCCTGTTCGTCTCGCTCGGCCCGACCTTCGGCGCTATCATCACGATTATGCTGGCCGAGACCCTGCGCATCGGCTTCGGCACCAAGGCGGTCGGCTGGGACAATCTCGTCTACGGAGTGCTGCTGGTGCTTTTCATCATATTCCTTCCGAAGGGTATCCTTGGTAGCTTGCTCGACCGATTGAAGCCGCAACGCAAGGTGTCCCGCGCTCATGAGCAAGAAGTCGTCCAAATCGCTCGCCCAGGAGCTTGACCGTTACATTACACCATTCCGCTACGATGGTTCGGGCAAGTTTCATCTCAAGGATCACAAGACCAACGAGAAGGGCGACCTCGACAAGGAGAAGGCCCAGGAGATTCTCAATGCCAACATGAAGCGGCTGATCGCGTTTCAGGAGAAGCTCTACGCCCAGGACCGCTGGTCGGTACTGATCGTGTTCCAGGCGATGGACGCCGGCGGCAAGGATTCCGCGATCAAGGCGATCTTCGAGGGCATCAATCCGCAGGGCTGCGAAGTCAGTGCCTTCAAGGCGCCGAGCAGCAAGGAGCTCGATCACGATTTCCTCTGGCGCCACGTGGTCGCGCTGCCGGAGCGCGGGCATATCGGCATCTTCAACCGCTCCCATTACGAGGAATGCCTGGTGACGCGCGTGCATCCGGAGGTCCTCGCCAAGGAGAAGCTGCCGTCAATGCTCGTCACCAAGAACATCTGGAAGGAGCGGTTCGAAGACATCTGTGCGTGGGAGCGCTATCTCGCGCGCAACGGCACCGTGGTACTGAAGTTCTTCCTCAACCTGTCCAAAGACGAGCAGCGCGAGCGCTTCCTCGACCGGCTGGAGGATCCGTCCAAGCAGTGGAAGTTCTCCATGGACGACATCAAGGAGCGCGCGCTGTGGCCGCGCTACCAGGCGGTCTATCAGGACATCGTCCGGCACACGGCAACGCCTCATGCGCCGTGGTATGTCGTGCCGGCCGACCACAAATGGTTCGCGCGCGTCGTGATCGGGTCGGCCATCGTCGCGGCGCTCGAAAAGCTCGATCTGCGCTTCCCTCGCGCCGACAAGGCCTCGGCGGGTGAATTCGACGAGGTGCGCAAGGCGCTGGAGAAGGAGGAGAAGGCGGGCAAGAAACAAAAAACGCGAAAACAACCCCATGCACAGTAGCCGGGGATAACGAAATCAATGACTTGAAGGTCAGCGCGAGCGCTTGCGGATTTAACGAAATCGTTTGACTCGTCGGGCAAAACAGGGGCATGATGTCATCATCCCCAAATTCCTCAGTACTCGCGTCCACCGGTAGCAGAAGCGTTCTACATTGGCGGGAAGGGCGGCCTCGCAATTCGCCCACATCTCGCATTTCGCTGCAAGCGAATCCGTCGCAGTCAGATGGAACGCGCCCTCAAATGTGATTTGCGCGCCGTTGATCTTGCTTGACAGTTCTGCGTCACGGGAGGACCATCTCAATGGTCGCAAACAAGCGACGCGCAACGTCCACATCAAGAGCAAGGGGAGGTCTATGACACCACCTCCGCAGATCCAGCCGCGTTAAGTGCGATGGAGCTCGTTCGGACTATCGCATAGCGGCAGAAAACCGCGAACGGCACGCCGGGCCAAGGTTTAGAGGGCTGCATCAGTGTGGCATAGCCCCTACCTGCCCGGCGCTGTATTGTGCATCACATCGATTGCACACCGATCCACGTCGGAGCGCCGTGACGCGGCCGCCGTGCTTTTGACATCGTGCTTCTCTCTTCCTCCTCCTCACGGCCGTCATTCCGGGCCGACTCCCGGAATGACGGAGGGCTGTCGCATATCAGGGCTGTCGCATATGACGTCTGAGCGGCGCCTGAGCGAGCGCCTCGTCCTTCGAGACGCCGCGTTCTGCGGCTCCTCAGGATGAGGCTCAGCTGCATCCACCGCGTTGAAATGTTGCCGCATATTCATCCCTCATCCTGAGGGCTCGCCGCAGGCGGGCGTCTCGAAGAATGGCCGCGGTTGAGCTTCCAGCCGCGTGCCTGCATTCCGATCGCTGCACGTCCTGCCTTGAGACCGCGGTTCCCGTTTCCTGCACCGCGGCAAATGCCAAGAGAATGTCGCCTCATTGGCCAACTTCCGACACAGCGCCCGGGCGAATAGCGTCGATCCGACATGATGCATGTGCTTCGGCGGTGACGGGCCCGACGTCGCCGTCGCATTCATTTTCCCAGGGATCCCTCGTGTCGCATAAGCTTGCCTCCGCGCTTCTCGCCGCGCTCTTGATCGCGATCTCATCTCTCTCCTGCGCCCGCGCCGCGCCGCCGACGAGTAGCGCTGCCGCGTTGTCGCCCGATGAGGCCAAGCGCGCGCTGGAAACGCTGCAGGACGACAAGAAGCGCGCGCAGATGATTGACACGCTGCGCGCGATCGCCAATGCGTCCGGTGCACAGCAGCCCGCGCCCGAGCCAAAATCGCCGATCCCGCTCGCGGCCGACGGCCTCGGTGCGCAGCTCATGCTCACCGTGTCCGAGGAAATCGGCGAGATTTCGCGAGACGTCGCCGATATGGCCAGGACGCTCACGCACTTCCCGGCGTTCTATTACTGGATCGTGCGGACCGCGAACGATCCCGCGGCCTACAATCTCCTGATCGAGATCGCCTGGAAGCTTGCGCTGGTGTTCGGCTGCGCCTTCTGCGCCGAATGGGTGATCTTCCGTCTGATCCGCCGCCCCGTCGTGTTCCTGGAAGGGCGCATGCCGCAAACGGCGCGTCTGCCGGTGCAGGTGTTGCCCATTGCCGATCCGCCGTCATCCGTGGCCGATGTCACCCCGGCGCCCGAACTGCACATGCGCCGCCACAGCCTGGCGCGGGCCTGGCAAATCATGCTGCGGCTGCCGCTCGTGCTGGGACGCTTCCTGCTCGAGCTGCTACCCGTGTTGGTCTTTGTCGGCCTCGCCACGGCGCTGCTCGGCACCGAGATCGGCGGGCCCACCACCGTCCGTCTCGTGATCCTCGCCGTCGTCAACGCCTATGCGTTCTCGCGCGGGCTCATCTGTGTGGTCCGTGTGCTGGCGGGACCGTTCGGCTTGTTTCCGGTCAAGGCCGAAACCGCCGCCTATATCGAGATCTGGGCGCGCCGTATCGTCGGTGTCGGCGTCTCCGGCATCGCCTTTGCGAATGTGGCGCTGCTGCTCGGCCTGCATCGCGGCGGCTACGCCGCTCTCCTGCGCATGGTGATGCTGGTCGTGCATCTCTTCATCGTCGTCATCATCCTGCAATGCCGCCGCCAGGTCGCCGAAGCGATCCGCGCGCCGGCCGACCGGCAGGGGATCGCGGCGCGACTGCGCAACCGCATCGCGGGCGGCTGGCACTATCTCGCCATCGCGCTCGACCTTGCGCTGTGGGCCGTGTGGGCGCTGAACATTCGCAACGGCTATTCGTTGCTGCTGCAATATTTCGTCGGCACCATCGCGGTGGCGCTGATCACGCGTGTCGCCATCATGCTGACGCTGGGCCTGATCGACCGCGGCTTCCGCATCAAGCCCGAGATCCTCCAGCGCTTTCCGGGCCTCGAGATCCGCGCCAACCGCTACCTGCCGCTGCTGCGCAAGATCGTATCCGGCGTGATCGCCTTCATCGGCCTGGTGGCCGTGCTCGAAGTCTGGGGCGTCGACGCCATCGTATGGTTTTATGGGGGCCAGATCGGCAGCCGGCTGATCTCGGCGGTGGTGACGATCGGACTTGCCGTGTTCATCGCAGCTGCGATCTGGGAAGCCAGCAACGCGCTGCTGGACCGCCAGATCAATACGCTGTCGCGCGATGGGCACTATGCCCGGGCCGCGCGGCTGCGGACCTTTCAGCCGATGCTGCGCACGGCCTTGCTGTGCGTGATCGCCACTGTCGTCGGGCTCACGGCGCTCAGCGAGATCGGCGTCAACGTCGCGCCGCTGCTGGCGGGCGCCGGCATCGTCGGCATCGCCATCGGCTTCGGCTCGCAGAAGCTGGTGCAGGATCTCATCACCGGCCTGTTCCTGCTGCTGGAGAACACCGTCCAGGTCGGCGACAGCGTCAGCGTGTCCGGGCTATCGGGCGTGGTCGAGAACGTCTCGATCCGCACGATCAGGCTTCGTGCCGGCGACGGTGCCGTGCACATCGTGCCGTTCAGCGCGGTCACGACTATCACCAATGCCAGCCGCGGCGCCGGCAATGCGTCCGTCAGCGTCAACGTCGCCTACAAGGAGGATACCGACCGCGCCGGCCAGATCCTCAAGGACATCGTCGACGAGATGCGCCGCGAGGTGGAATTCCGCAGTCTGATCCGCGGCGATCTCGAGCTCTGGGGCATCGACAAGGTCGACGGCGCCATGGTGTCGATCGTCGGCCAGATCCGCTGCACCGAGGCCGGCCGCTGGCCGGTGCAGCGCGAATTCAACCGCCGCATGAAGCAGCGTTTCCAGCACAACGGCATCGAGGTCGCATCCGCCACCCAGACCATCCTGATGCACATCGCGCCGCCGGCTGATGGCGCCGCTCATCTGACGCCAAGGCGAGCGGTCGGCTAGAGAGTCTGTCCATAAACGTCGGCTTGCCAATCGAAAGCGGAAGTGTCCGACCTTGCGTGTGATCGGCGGCTCGTGATCCAAACCGGAAGTCGGCATGCCAACGATAACTCAGAACAGAGGAGGTGGCGCCTTTTGGCCCCGCCTTGCCCTTAAGTTCGTTTGTGTCCACGCCATGAACGTACTCGCGCGTGTCCTTCAAACGTTTTTCTTGGATGTACGCGCTCCTCAAGTCGATTGTGTCTACCCCAATCGCCGATGACACCCACGGCGCGCGCCATGGGGCAGTCGGGGGGTACCCATTTGCTTGCGTGCTTCCTGCCGTCTGAATGCTTTTTTAAGTCAAAGCAATTGCAGAGATATCGATACCGACGAGGACAGATTCGGTATTTATACTTCCGTCCGGGTTTCTCCTGAACGCGCGCCGTTTGGTTGGCATCATAATCCCTTGAATGTTCTTGTACTCGGACATGTAGTGCGCGGCTGGAGCGCCACCTGCGACGAGTGTGGTATAATCCAAACGAGCGATGAGCCCGTTTTCATCGACGTGGAATATCTGGTCCGGACAGTGAGTTCCAACCTTCTCGGGAAAAGTGATCTTGAGCCGCCGGCGTACCGTGCCTTGGTCGGTCGCCGGGTCTATCTCTTCCGCTTTGGCACTCTCAGTGACAAACATAAATGGAGTATTCAGATAATTCCAAAGTGCATACCCGGTAAAGTAAGCCAGATGCAGCCTATCCCACGTCGTCTGAAGAGTATGTCCTTCAAACGCATTTCTTGGATGTACGCGCTCCTCGATAAGCTTCCCGTCGATTGTCTCTAGCCGAACACGATCCGGTTCGTAGATGCTTTGCACGCCTTCTTCGGTAAAGTGCGTAAAGCAAGTTCGCTGTTCTTTCGTTTGCGCCTTCAATTGAACATTTCGAAGACACTATCCCATCCCTTTCTAGTCCAGTGCGAACCATGCATCGAGAGGTTCACGTCGATCGCGTTGAATTTTCGCCATCGTTCAAGAGTTCCGTGAGACTCAAGCACCAGATCTAAAAGAGCAGTCATGTGTCCTCCGGTTCGCCCTATTGGAATTAGGGCCATCGCTTTCGATATCGCACTAGCTGCGGTTTCAGGCGCTTAGAATTAAGGGCGCCTGACCGTTGATCATCCATTAGTTGGGTTTCAGAAGGACTTTCCCGCCTTTTTGCGCATGCGCCATGGCCTGAGTTGCCTGCTCGAGCGAATAAACGCCGGCGACCGGAACGTGCAGTTTGCCTTCGGCGATCAGTCGCTCGGCTGTCCGCGTATGAGCCGCAAGCTTTTCGTGTGCATCTCGAAAGCGCGGAAATCCCAGCCAAAACCCTTCCAGGGTCATCTGCTTGAAAATGATGTTCAGAGGACTCATGGCCGCGGGCTTTCCGCTGACGCCGCCATAGACGACCATCTTGGTGTTCGACGCGAGGCAAGACGCTACCGAGTGCGAGGACTCGCCACCCACGCCGTCGATGCCCAGCTTGATTTTAGCCTTGCCGGTCGCCGCTGCGACCTGCTTCACAACGTCGGGTCCATCGACAAGGACGACGTCAGCTCCGGCTGACTTCAGCTCATCCACCAGCTCTGGTCTGCGCACGAGGCTTACCGAGCGCAGTCCGAACTCCTTTGCAAACGCAATGACGCTGCGTCCCACACCGGAATTGCCGGCGTTCTGGATGACCCAGTCGTCCTTGCCGAGTTCGACATACTCGGTTAGGAGCAATGCCGCTGTGAGCGGATTGATCCGAAGCATTGACATCTGTTGGGGATCGGCTTGCTCAGACAAGACGATGAGATCGGTGGCCGGCACCGTGATGGCCTGTCTCCACACGGGAAGCCCGATCGGAATGGCGACACGATCGCCAGTCCTTACATTTTTAACCGAGGCTCCTACGGCGACAACGCGGCCAATAGCTTCGTTCCCGAGCGGCGCGGGCGGCTGCGGCCTGATCGCATACATGCCACGGATCATCAGAAGTTCAGCAAGTCCGATCGCTGAGTATTCGACCGCGACCGTGGCTTCATTTGCTGCCGGCGGTGGGGGTGGATCGCTTTCGACAACTTCAACCACCTCGGTGGGTTTGCCAAACTTAGACATTTGCAGAAACTTCATTGTCCCCTCCGCGAGAGCTGTATGGCTCATTCCGCCAAGTAATCTTACGGTTCCCTGACCGCTCGACGCCAAACCATGCTAAGTTCATATAACGAACTGTCATTAACGTCAACCTGTGTATGAAAAATGAACTCAGAAAAAGCGCATTCGCCCGAGCTGGATCTTCGCTTGATGTTGGAGCTAAAAAACAACTGCTCCATCAAGCGAACGCTCGAGATTGTTGGTGAAACCTGGACCTTGTTGATCTTGCGCGAGGCCTCATGGGGGGTTCGCCGCTTCCAGGACTTTCAAACGTTTTTGGGCATACCAAGAGCGGTGCTGTCTGAGCGCCTGGAAAAACTTGTTGAGTACGGAATCTTTGAAAAAACTCCTTACAAGGAGCCGGGGGCGCGAAAGCGCTATCAATACGAACCCACCAAAGCCGGCATCAAGCTATTGCCTGTGCTGATGGCATTGAGCCAATGGGGAGATGAGCATCTCGGCAAAGGATCTGCCCGCATGATCGACAAAGCGACTCGGGAAGAAGTGTTTCTGAAGGTCGTCAGCAAAAACGGCGACCATGTCCCAGTGGAGCGGGTGCGACCAGTAGTGCGGAGGTAATCACACGTTTGTGGTCAATAATGTTGATCGGCTTGCTGAAAGTAAGAAAGAAGTTCTTGAGCGATTGAGCAGGCGGGGTCCCATCGTGCGATTTGCCGAGCCTGCGGATCATCGGTCGGACACGCGCCAATGAAGCACTAACGCCAGCTGAGCGGGCCCCACGCGATTTCCACACATGGCCCAACTCGGACCTAGGGTGAGGTGCGCCAACGCGGCCGGTATCGGAGGCAGAGTGGACCTCAGACGAAGTGCAGCGCGAGTTTATGAGTACATGTCCTAAGCTGTCCGACATCATTTTCAGCTTGCCTCGGCCCGCGCCGCAGCGTTCACTCCGGCTCCAGCCTGCTGACAACATGCGGGCGACAAAAAGCGTGGGGGGAGACTGATGCGGGGGCTGTGGGCCGGATTGCATAATCATGCGATCGTCATTGCTGGGCTGATCGCCTATGGGTTGATCGCGCCGCTAAGCGCCCAGCCGTTTCCGTCGCGGCCGATCACCCTCGTGGTGCCGTTCGCGGCGGGCGGTCCGACCGATACGCTGGCGCGCATCCTGTCCGAACGCATCGCCGCTGAATTGCACACGTCGATCGTGGTGGAGAACATCGCCGGCGCCTCCGGCAGCATCGCCGGCGCCCGCGTCGCGCGCGCAACGCCTGATGGCACCACGATCACGATCGGCCATTGGGGCACGCATGTGCTCAACGGCGCGATCTTCAAGCTGCCATACGACGTGATCGCCGATTTCGAGCCGGTCGCGACGATCGCGATGGGCACGCAGCTCATCGTCGGCCGGAAGACGCTCGAAGCCAACACTCTGAAAGAGATGATCGCGTGGCTGAAGGCCAACCCCGGCAAGGTGACTGCCGGCACGGCCGGCGCCGGCACGGGGGCCCACGTCGCCGGTGTCTTCTTCAAGGAGAGGACCGGCACCGACTTCCAGTTCGTGCCGTATCGCGGCGCGGGGCCCGCCATGATCGACCTCGTGGCCGGGCAGATCGACATCATGTTCGATCAGGCCTCGAACTCGCTGCCGCACTACAAGAACGGTGCGATCAAGGCGTTCGCGGTGACGTCGCCGACGCGGCTCGCCTCCGCGCCCGACATCCCGACCGTCGACGAGGCGGGGCTGCCCGGTCTCTACATCTCCTACTGGCACGGCATCTGGGCACCGAAGAACACGCCGAAGGAGATCGTCACGAAGCTCAACGCGGCGATCGTCACCGTGCTTGCCGATCCTACCGTCAAGCAGCGGTTTGGCGAATTGGGGCAGGAGATTCCTCCGCCCGATCAGCAGACGCCCGCAGCGCTCGGAGCCTTCCAGAAGGCCGAGACCGAGAAATGGTGGCCGATCGTGAAGGCCGCCGACATCAAGGCGGAATAATACCACTGCCTCATCCTGAGGAGCCCGCGGAGCGGGTGTCTCGAAGGATGCGCCGCAAGCGAGAGCAGGGCCTGCGTGGTTCGCCCGGCGATGCAAAGCATCGTCCGGAGACGCGCGTTCCGCGCTCCTCACCATGAGGAGAACGACAGCCTCGCGGCGTTAACCTTTTCGTGCGCACGACGACCGGTCTGTCACCAAAACCTCGCTGCGGTGCGGGATCACAATGCTTGCCGCAGTTTTCTGCGTCCTTGATCTCAGGTGAGTGCTGGCCGACAATGCTCGCCCTTCAATAAGAAACTCCCTGGGGGAATTCGTGAATAGACCTGCTCGGGTCAGCGCCCATTCGACATCGTCCGATTCCGTGCACGGCATGGCGCTGCTGCGCGATCCCCTGCTCAACAAGGGCACCGCCTTCTCCGCGCAGGAGCGCGACGATCTCGGCCTGCGCGGCCTGCTGCCGCCTTGCGTGCTGACGATGGAGACCCAGGTCGAGCGCGTGCTGGTCAATCTGCGCACGCTGCCGACCGATCTCGAGAAATATGTCGCGCTGAATGCCTTGCACGACCGCAACGAGGCGCTGTTCTTCCGCGTCGTCGTCGACAATATCGACGAGATTCAACCGATCATCTACACGCCGACGGTCGGGCTCGCCTGCCAGAAATACGGCCTGATTTTCCAGCGGCCACGCGGCATGTTCATCTCCTCGCGCGATCGCGGCCAGATCGCCGAGATCCTGAAGAACTGGCCCTATCCGGCCAAGCTGATCGTCGTCACCGATGGCGAGCGCATCCTCGGCCTCGGCGATCTCGGCGCCAACGGAATGGGCATTCCGGTCGGAAAGCTCTCGCTCTATTCGGCCTGCGCCGGCGTGCATCCCGAAACGTGCCTGCCGATCGTGCTCGACGTCGGCACCAACAACGAAGAGCTCCTGAAGGACCCGTATTATCTCGGCCTGCGCGAGCGGCGGCTCACGGGCGAGGCCTATGACAGCTTCGTCGACGAGTTCATGGTCGCCGCGCGAAAGACCTTTCCGGGTGTGCTGATCCAGTTCGAGGATTTCGCCAACCACTCGGCGTTCAAGCTGCTGCACAAATACCGCGATGAGGCCTGCGTCTTCAACGACGACATCCAGGGCACGGCTGCGGTGGCGCTCGCCGGCCTGTTTTCGGCGCTGCGCGTCAACGGCGGCAAGCTGAAGGACCAGCGCATCCTGTTCCTCGGCGCCGGCGAGGCCGCGACCGGCATCGCCGATCTCGTGACGTCCGCGATGATGGCGGAAGGTGCCTCTGAAGCCGAGGCGCTTCGGCGCAACTGGCTGGTGGATTCCCGCGGCCTCGTCGTTGGCGCCCGCCAAGGCCTGTCCGGTCACAAGCTCCGTTATGCCCATGCCGGTCAGGCGCCGATCGCCGATTTCCTCACCGCGATCAGGACGCTGAAGCCGACCGCCATCATCGGTGTTGCCGCGGTCGGTGGCGCCTTCACGCCCGACGTGCTCAAGGCGATGGCCGAGCTCAACGAGCAGCCGATCGTGTTCGCGCTCTCCAATCCGACTTCGAAGGCCGAATGTTCGGCGGAGGACGCCTACCGCTACACCGGAGGCCGCGCGCTGTTTGCCTGCGGCAGTCCGTATGACCCCGTCAAGCTCAACGGCCGAACCTTCGTGCCGCGCCAGGGCAACAACTCCTACATCTTCCCGGGCGTCGGCCTCGGCGTCATCGCCAGCCGCTCGCGGCTGGTCACGGACGAGATGTTCATGGCGGCCGCCCATACGCTCGCCGATTGCGTCGGCAAGGACGATCTCGCGCAAGGCAGCCTCTACCCGGCGCTGCCACGCATCCGCGAAGTCTCGGTGCGTATCGCCGCCGCCGTCGCCGATGTCGCCTTTCAGCGCGGGCTCGCGGACGGACCCGCGCCGAACGACGTGAAGGGACTGGTTCAGTCCCAGATGTACGAGCCGCAGTACTGAGGCCTCCGCCTCGTCATGGCCGGGCATAGCCGTCCGAAGGACGGCGTCGCTTCCGCTCGCCTATGTCCCGGCCATCCACGCCTCGCCGGATGGTACGAAGAACGTGGATGCCCCGGACAAGCCCGGGCCCGACGACCGCTTGAAGCAAGCCACGTTAGGTCAGCACAGCGATACCATTTCAGGTAGAAACCCGGTTGCGCGGCGCGGCCGTATATGCGACGCTCTGTAGCGTTACAAGAAATTCAATCAAGGTAAGCCGCCATGGACGATCGTTTGCCCGAACTGGGCGACCTCGAGCACGAGGTCATGCAACTGGTTTGGGCCCATGGTCCTGTGACGGCCGAAATTGTGCGCGAGAAGCTGTCGCGTCGGCTGAAGGAATCGACAGTCCGCACGGTGCTGCGCCGGCTGGAAGAAAAGGGCTATGCTCGGCACACGGTGGACGGACGCACCTATGTCTACCACGCAGCCGAAGAGCGCGCGCGGGTTGCGGCCAAGGCGGTGCAGCGCATCGTCGACTGGTTCTGCAACGGCTCGATGGAGGAGGTCCTCGTCGGCATGGTCGACAATGCGATGCTCGATCAGCAGCAGTTGCGCACACTGGCCGACCAGGTGGCCAAGGCGAAGAAGGCGAGGGGAGTGAAGAAAGAATGATCGCAACTCTGGCGGAGGCGGCGCTGCGCTCCCTTGTGCTGGGAGGCGTCGTCTGGTTCGGCCTCAACCTGTTTCGCGTGCGCAATCCGCACGTCCACATGACGGCGTGGGTCGTCGTGCTGCTGGCGTCGCTGGCGATGCCGTTCGTGATGCATTGGCCGACGGTCACGATCACCCGGCTGCCATCGCCGGTATCGGTGCCGGCTGATGTCATGCCAGTTGATATCTCGACGTTCGAGATGCCGCAGCCCATGCAGCCGATGACGCCCGGCGCGGCGATTCCGCCGTCGAAGAACGGCGTCTCAATCAATTGGTGGCTGATCGCTACCGTCATCCATGCCGGCGTCGCCAGCCTGTTGCTGCTGCGGCTGGCCATCGGCCTCTGTCTGACCTGGCGCCTCGCGCGCGCGGCAAGGCCGATCAACGGTCCGCGCATGGTCGACGCCGATGTGCGCGTCAGCCGCGACGTCGGCGGTCCCGTCACGTTTGGCTCGACCATTCTGGTGCCGCCGCAATTTTCCGGCTGGGACGCCAAGAAGCGCCTCGCGGTGCTCGCGCATGAGGGCGCGCATGTCGCCAACCGCGATTTCTATATACTCCTGCTCGCCTCCCTCAATCGCGCGGTGTTCTGGTTCAGCCCGTTCTCGTGGTGGCAGCTCGCGCGTCTGGCCGAACTTGCCGAGATCATCAGCGACGCCGAGGCCATCGAGGTGATCGACGACCGGCTGTCCTATGCGGAAATCCTGCTTGATTTTGCAAGCACGGTAAACCCGCGGCCGGTCGAGCTCGCGATGGCGCGGGCCTCGACCGTGCGCGCCCGCGTCGAGCGCATCATCGCGGCCGCCGCGATGCCCGTCGCGGTCGGCTGGCGCAAGCGGGCGTGGATCGCGGCTGCGATCGTCCCGGCCGTGATCGTGTCCGCCGGCATGATCGCCTATCGCACGCCGGAGCCTGCGCCGCTCGCCGCGGATAGTGGAGAGGTGCCGGCCCAGCATTACCGCCCCTTCGTCAATTTCTACGCCATGGGTCCGACCTCGGTGTTCGCGATCTTCCGCGACGGCGACGAGGTCTACGGCCAGCTCACCGGGCAGCGCAAATTGCGCCTGACGGTCGGCACTGACGGCATCGCATCCTACCCCGCCTCGTCCGGTGAGATCACGTTCCCGCTCGATGCGGAGCGCCGCTCCGCCGAGCTGATGCTGCGCATGAATGGACGCGACATCCGCGCACTTCTCGTTGCCGAGATGCCGACGGCGGCCACCGATTCCGGATCACTCGATCAATATGTGGGCTGGTACAGGATCGCACCGAACCGCGTGCTCACGGTGGACCGCGACGGGGATCGGCTCCAGGTGCAGGAAACCGTACAGGGCCGGGCTGCGCTCCTCGCTGAGGGGGCCGACGCCTTCTCGATCCGTGGCGACAATCTGCTGGTTTTCCTGCGCGACGAGCAGGCCAGGGTCTCGCGCGTGCTGGTCCAGAACGCGGTGTTCGGCGCCCGCCTCGCACCGCGGATCGATGCGGCCGCGGCGCAGGCGATCGAGGCCGACTTCGCGCGTCGCGTTGCGGAAGTCCCCGATCGTTTCCGCGAGCAGGTCCCGGTCGCCGGCGGCAAGGAGATGATCCTGCGCGGGATCGAGGATCTGCGCAGCGGCACGCCGAACTACGACCGGATGAGCGCACCGCTCGCCGCCAAGGTCCACCGCCAGGTCGACGAGTTGCACGCGACCTTCGTCGCCCTCGGTCCGGTGGAGTCGCTGTTCTTCCGCGGCGTCGGACCGGGCGGCTACGACATCTATGGTGCGAAATTCGAGAACGGCACGGCGGAATTCCGCCTGCTGCTCGAGCCAGACGGCAAGGCCGGCGACGTCATCTTCCGGGCCGACGGCAATGATGAGCTCGGCGGCATCGTCACGTGCGCCGAGGAGGCGAATGTGCGCGGCCGCGCCGGCACTTCGCCGATCCGGATCATGGTCTACAACGAGATGGGCGAGGACATCCGCGTCTTCAATCTCGATGCCGACGGCAATCGCAAGGCCCAGAGCGTGGTCCGGCCCAACATGAGCTGGGCGGCCACGACCACGGTGAACAATCCCTGGGTGATCGCCGACAAGTCCGGACGGTGCCTCGAGGTGCTGATGCCGGGTCGGCAGACGCGCTTCCACAATGTCGAGGCTTCCAACATGGGCGCGAAGCCGGGGCGCGCCGCCCGCCGCGCCGTTCCGATCGCCAATGGCGAGGATATGCTGCGCCGCTATATCGCTGATGTCGGCAAGGGCCAGCCGGACTACGAGCACATGACGTCGGAAGTCGCCGACATCACGCGGCAGCAGCTTCCGTTCGACCAGGCGATCCTGGCGAAGCTCGGCGCGCTGCGTGCGGTCTCGTTCCGCGGCGTCACCGCGCTCGACAGCGACATCTACATCGCCCAGTTCGCCAACGGCTCGGCGGAATGGCGGATCGGCGTCAGGAACGGCACGATCACCAAGATCGCGCTCGGGCCGAATTTCTAGGAGCGTTGCGGCCGTCCATCAGTCACGCCGGATGGGCGGCTCGCGATATCGGACGGGACAGCGCAATCTCTGCTTGCGGGCCAGCACCGCAAATGCTACGATATGTAGCATTACGGTTCGTAGCCTTGCGCGGCGTGCCGCTGGCAGGCTCGAGAAAATCAGGCGTTCGCGATGACCAATTCCGCAAAGGCCGAAGCTGTGCTGGCGCTTCATCGCTTCGGGATGGGGCCGCGACCGGGATCGATCGCCGCCGTCGGCACCGACCCGCGCGGCGCACTGATCGCCGATCTCGACCGGCCGCTCACGCTGACCGCCGCCGCCGTCCTTCCCACCAGCGCAAAGGCCTATTGCACCGTTGCCGACGCCAATGCGCGGCGCGCGGCTAGGGCCAAGCAGGCGCAGCAGCAGGCCAAGAGGCAGCAGACGGCGTCCGCGCCGACAATGTCGGAAGACCAGACGCAAGGGCAGGGTGCGGACAAGGACGCCGCCGAGATGGCGGCCAAGCAGGCGGCCGAGGCCGTGCCCGATCCCGGGCGTCCGATCTATTTGCAGGAAGCCAAGCTGCGCACGGAAGCCGCGCTTGCCGCCGAGATCGGCTTCGCCGAGCGGCTGGTGTGGTTCTGGTCCAACCATTTCTGCATCTCGGCCAACAAGATCCAGAGCATGTCCGGCGCCTATGAGCGCGAAGCCGTTCGCGCCAATATGCTCGGCCGCTTCGTCGATCTCCTGTTGGCCGTCGAGGGCCATCCGGCGATGCTGTTCTATCTCGACAATCTCGGCTCGATGGGTGCGAACTCGATCGCCGGCATCAACCGCAGCCGCGGCCTCAACGAGAACATCGCGCGCGAGATCATGGAGCTGCATACGCTCGGCGTGCGCGCCGGCTACACCCAGGACGACGTCATCAGCTTCGCCAATGTGTTGACGGGATGGACGCTGGTGCCGCCCGGCGACAATCCCGAGCACGGTGGCGAGTTCACCTTCAATCCGCGGCTGCACGAGCCCGGCGGGCAAACCGTGCTCGGCAAGCGCTACGAGCAGGAGGATGCCGAGCAGGGCCGCGCGGTGCTGCGCGATCTCGCCGCGCATCCGGCGACCGCAACCCATATCGCGACCAAGCTCGCGCGCCATTTCGTCGCCGACGAGCCGCCGCCTGTGCTGATCGAGCAGATGGCGAAGACTTTTCGCGACACCGAGGGCGATCTTAAGCAGGTCGCGATCGCGATGGTGTCCTTGGACGAGGCCTGGCGCGGGCCGCCGTCGAAGCTCAAGCGTCCCAGCGAGTGGGGCGTTGGCATGGTGCGCGCGACCGGCGCCACGACGGTCGATCCAGTCCGCTTCACCGGCGGGCTGGAGCTGCTCGGCGAGGCGCTGTGGCGTCCATCCGCGCCCAAGGGCTATCCGGACGACGAGGCGAGCTGGATCGACGGCGTCGGCCGGCGGCTCGACATCGCCAACAATTTTGCCGAGCGCCTCGCCGGTACGGCTGATCCGCAGGCGATCATCGAGGACGTCTTCGCATCGGAGATATCACCCGAGGTGAAGCAGGCCGTCGGCCGCGCCGAGAGCCGGCAGCAGGCGCTCGCGCTGTTGTTCATGTCGGCGGATTTCCAGAGGAGGTGACCATGGGCTTTGACCATCATCTGCCCACGCGGCGCGAGCTTCTGGTCGGCTCCGGCGCGCTGTTCACGTGGAGCCAGATGCCGCGGATCGCGCGTGCCGAAGGGCGCGATCCGCGCCTGCTGGTCATTGTGCTGCGCGGTGCGCTCGACGGCCTTGGCGCGGTTGCGCCGGTCGGCGATCCCGACTGGATCTCCTTGCGCGGCGATCGTGCGCTGGTGCTGGACGGCAAGCCGCCCGCGCTGCCGCTCGATGCCTTCTTCGCGCTCAATCCGGCGATGCCGAATCTGCATCGGCTCTACAAGAGCGGCAAGGCTGCGATCGTCCATGCCGCCGCGACGCCCTATCGCGAGCGTTCGCATTTCGACGGCCAGGACGTGCTGGAAAGCGGGCTCGTCAAGCCGGGCATGACCAGCTCGGGATGGCTCAACCGCGCGCTGCTCGCGCTGGAATCCAGCGGGCGTGTCGACCCGCGCGGCAGCCGCGCGCTCGGCATCGGCTCCGTGACGCCGCTGGTGGTGCGCGGTTCGGCGCCCGTCATGACATGGGTGCCGCAGAGATTGTTGCCGGCGAGCGAGGACACGCAGAACCGCCTGCTCGATCTCTACCAGCACACCGATCCGAAGCTTGCGACCGTGCTCCAGGCCCGCATGAGGCTCGCTTCGCTCGGCGGCGCACCAGGCGCGGGCGATCCGATGTCCGACGATCCGACCTTGCCGCCGCCCGGCATCGCGCGCGTGCGCGCCTATTTCGCCGAAGCCGCCGGCACGGCCGCGCGCTATCTCGCCAAGCCTGACGGCCCGCGTGTCGGCGCCATGGGCTTCGTCGGCTGGGATACGCACATCGCCGAGGGCGTGGCCTCGGGCCAGCTCTACAATCTGCTCGGTGCTCTCGACGGCGCCTTTGCCGCGATCGAGAGCAATATGGGCGAAGCGTGGCGCGAAACAGTCGTGGCCGTCGTCACCGAGTTCGGGCGAACCGCGCGCATCAACGGTACGCAGGGTACCGACCACGGCACGGGCACGGTCGCTTTCCTGATCGGCGGCGGGCTCAACGGTGGTCGCGTGATCGCGGACTGGCCCGGTCTGAAGCCGGCGCAACTCTTCGAGGATCGCGATCTCAAGCCGACCACGGATTTGCGCGCGGTGCTGAAAGGCCTGCTGAGGGATCATCTGCGCGTCGAGGAGAAGGTGCTCGCAGAAGCCGTCTTCCCGGGCAGCGCCGACGTCAAACCGATGGGAGGCCTCGTCGGCTGACGACGCGGCTCTCGCAACCGGATCGGGTTCATGATGTGCACGCTGACACAACGGGAGCTCGACTTTCTCGCCAGCTTGAAGACCGGCTGGCAGCGGCTCTATCGGCGCGAGCTCGCGCGGCTCTCGAGGAGCGGCGCCGAACCTGACGAGGTTCCGCCGGAGACGCGCCCGATCTGGCGCGTCGTATCGGGCTTATCCCACGAGCCTGTCTCGATTCAGGACAAGCCAGTGTGGTGGAATCGCCACAGCTAACCCGAAACGGCTGCGGCCTCAGGCGCGCTTTCGTTCCGACAAGGTTCTGCCCTCATTGCCCACCGAAACTCGGGGCCATTCGGAGGGCGCATCATGTCTTGCTTTGCACGTGCCGAAAATGCCCGGATTTCGCCGGCAAGCCTGTGCCGGATCCTGCTCGCCACCATCGGCGCGGCGTCGCTTGCGGCGTGTGCGCAATCGCCGGTCGGCCACCAGAAGGCCGATCTCGGCACCCACCGCCAGGCCGCTGTCGAACGACCGCACAGGGTGGCGGCGCTGCATCCGCGTCCGATCAGCCGGGCGCGCATCCCCGACGGTGATGCAAAGCAGAGCGTCTCCCACGGCGTCGCCAGTTTCTATTCGGACACGGAGACGGCGAGCGGCGAGAGGTTCGACAAGAACGAATTGACCGCGGCCCATCCCAGCCTGCCGTTCGGCACCAAGCTGCGCGTCACCGATGTCTCATCCGGCCGCTTCGTCACCGTCAGGATCAACGATCGCGGGCCGTATGTTCGCGGACGCGTGGTCGACGTCTCTCCCTCCGCGGCGGAGGCGCTCGGCATGGTCGACAAGGGTGTCACCAATGTCCGGCTCGACGTGGTGCAATAATTTGCGGCTGCATCGATCCGAAGCGCTGTGCTTAACCGGCTGTTAGCCGCCTCAAGCCACCATGGATACCCAATCATTCGGGACTAGATCTAAGCTCTTGGGAGGCGGCGTTTGACCACGATCCAGTATCTCGAAGATCAGGCCGCACGCGCCGAGCGGCTGGCCAAACGGATCACGGATACATTGACGATCGAAAAGCTCCTGACCTTCGCGCACGAACGCCGCCGCGAGATCGAGGTCATCGCCGGCAAGTACCGGCGCGCCTGATTCTCATCCCCATGCGCGCTCAGCTGTGGCTTTCGACGAAGTCGCTGAGATAGTCCGGCAGCGTCATGCCATCAATGTCACAGCGCGCCCGGATCTCGCCGGCGACATCGGTCGAGATGTCCTTCATCCAGTGCTCCAGCGTGTTGAACGAGATGACCTTGATGGGGTCGTTGAAGCAGCCAGCGACGAGCTCGCCGATCGTGGCGTCGAGATCGCTTCGCTCGACGCGAATTTCGGTCGCCTTGTCGAGGCGGTCGATCACCACGAACAGGGTCTGGTCTGCGCCATAGGGCACGACAGGGGCTGGCACGCCGGCTTCAAGCATGTGAGGCACTCACGCCTTCGCTTCCGATCACCATCAACGGGAAAAACCGGCAGAAGGTTCCCGCGCTCAGCCGGTGCTTCTGCGAGGATCAGAGAAATTCGCGCAGCCGCGCCAGCTCCGTGATGTGCTCGGGCGAGAGAATGTCCGTGACCAGCGGCGGTTGCGCGATGGTGCGGATCTCATAGAGATGCCTGGTCGCCGCCGGCTTCGCCATGAACGCCGAGATGCATTCGTCGAGCGTACCCTCGATCACCTGGTAGGACGCTCGGTCCGACCGTCGCTGGTTCGCAAGCGAAGGCCATTTATGCAGCACCGCAAGGACACCAAAGTCGACCTTTGAATCCCCAACCACGTCCCCCATCGTCCCGCCTCACGCAAAAAGACCCCGGCACACGATCGTGCGTACCGGGGCCTACACCCATTACTGCATCTCAATGCCTCAGCACCAAACGCGATGGACCGGGAAATAGTTCCCGGCAAATGTTTGCTTTCAGCTCGCGGCCGCCGCGATTTTATGGCCCGGGCTGGTGTGCCCGTGGCTGGTCTCATCGCCGCGACCAACTTCGGGCGGAAGCCCGGCAAAGCGCCGCAAGGCCTCGGCCATCTGCACCCGGCTCGGCGCGCCGGTGATGATCACGTCCACCATCGTGAAGGACGAATGGAAATGGCCACGCGCCTTGAGTTGCTCGACCGGGACGCCGGCGGCTGCCATCGCCTCGGCATAGGCGATGCCTTCGTCGCGCAGGGGATCGAATTCGCAGGTGACGACGAAGGCCGGCGGTAGCCTTTCGACCTTGCCGCGGAGCGGCGAGGCGCGTGGATCGGTGCGGTCGGTCGGCGAGCAGTAGAGGTCCCAGAACCAGTACATCAGCGAGCGCGTCAGGAAATAGCCGGTCGCATTGTCGTTGTAGGAGGGGCGGTCGAAGGTGCAGTCGGTGACCGGGCAGATCAGGAGTTGGCCCGCGATCTCAGGGCCGCCGCGATCGCGCGCAAGCTGGCAGGTGACGGCGGCGATGTTGCCGCCGGCGCTCCAGCCCGCGACCAGCACCGGGCCCGGCCTGCCGCCGAGCTCGGCGGCGTGCTCGGCGATCCAGCGCGTCGCCGCATAGCCGTCTTCGGCCGCGGCCGGGAAACGATGCTCGGGCGCATGACGATAGCCGACGCTGACCAGCATCATGCCGGTCCGCCGCACCATGTCGCGGCAGAACGGCTCGTCCGACTGCTCGTCGCCGAGCACCCAGCCGCCGCCGTGGAAATAGACCACCACCGGATGCGGCCCCGGCGTTGCCGGCCGGTATACCCGGTAAGGCAGCGGACCGTCGGCGCCTGTCAGGGTGCCGTCGACGATCTCGCCGATCGGCCGTCCCGCCGGGCGGCCCTTGTTGAACTCGTCGACGAAGGCGCGGGCGCCGAGGGCGCCCATCGACTCGATCGGCGGCAGGTTGAGTGACGCCAGCAGGTTCAGCACCAGCCGCACGTCCGGCTGCAGCCGCACCACCTCGCCGTCATTGCATTGCGCGGCGACGTCGGGGCCGGTCAGCTTGAAGCCGAGCATGCCGCGGCTGACCACCTCGTCGCAGATGCTGCGATAGGGACCGACGCCGCCGGTATAGGGCATCAGGCCCTGCACCTTGCCGGGCACGTTGGCGCCCGTGTACCAGGTGTTGGCGAGCCGGTGCAGCGTCACCATCGAGCAATCGGCCATGTGCCTGTTCCAGCCGGCTTGCGCCGTCTCGGTCGGCTCGATCGTGGTGAAGCCGCCGTCGCGCAATGCTTTGAGCCGGTCGACGACCCAGTCGACATGCTGCTCGATTGACACCGCCATGTTCGACAGCACCGACGGGCTGCCGGGACCGGTGATCATGAAGAAGTTCGGGAAGCCTGCGACGGTGAGGCCGAGATAGGTCTGCGGCCCCTGCGCCCAGACGTCGGTGAGCGACTTGCCGCCACGTCCGGTGATCGGATGCACGGCGCGGATCGCGCCGGTCATGGCGTCGAAGCCGGTCGCGAACACGATCACGTCCACGTCGACGCTGCGCTTGGCCGTCGTGATCCCACTTGCGGTGATCGCCTTGATCGGCTCCTGACGCAGATTGACCAGCGTGACGTTCGGCCGGTTGTAGGTCGCGTAATAGTTGGTATCGAGGCAGGGGCGTTTGGCGCCGAACGGATGATCGTCCGGCATCAGCGCCGCGGCGGTCTCGGGGTCTTTGACGGCGGCGCGGATCTTCTCGCGGATCAGGTCCTGGACGATCTTGTTGCCGTCGATGTCGACCGCCTGGTCGGCCCAGAGCTGGGTCAGGATGTGGACGAGGTCGCCGGCCGCCCAAGCGCGTTCGAACCGCTCACGACGCTCGGCATCGCTTAATTGCCAGCTAACGACCGTCTGCTGCGGATAGGGCACGCCGGCCATCGACTGGCGCGCCTGCTCGCGATAGGCCGCGCGATCGCCTTGCAGCAGGCTCATGCGATCGGACGGCGCGGGACCGTTGTGCGCCGGAAGCGCGAAATTCGGGGTGCGCTGGAACACGGTCAGGTGCGCAGCCTGCTCGGCGATCAGCGGGATCGACTGAATGGCCGACGATCCCGTGCCGATCACCGCGACGCGCTTGCCGCCGAGATGGACGCCGTCATGCGGCCAGCGTCCGGTGAAATAGACCTCGCCCTTGAAGTCCTTCACGCCGTCGATCTCCGGCGGCTTGGGCGCCGAGAGGCAGCCGGTGGCCATGATGTAATGGCGGCAGGAGACCGGCGGGCCATTATCGGTGGTGAGCTGCCAGCGCTCGATCGCCTCGTCCCATTTCGCTTCCGTGACCTTGGTCTTGAAGCGGATGTCACGCCTGAGATCGTAGCGGTCGGCGACGAAGCCGAGATAGCGCAGGATCTCGGGCTGGGTCGCATATTTCTCCGACCAGGTCCATGCGGTCTCGAGGTCGGGATCGAAGGTGTAGCTGTAATCAATGGTCTGGATGTCGCAGCGCGCCCCGGGATATCGGTTCCAGTACCAGGTGCCGCCGACGTCGCCGGCTTCTTCGAGGCCGACCGCCGTCAGGCCGGCCTTGCGTAGCCGATGCAGAAGATAGAGGCCGGCAAATCCGGCACCGACCACGGCAACATCGACCTGCTGGCTGGTTCCGCGCCCCGTGTCCGAGGCACGTGCAGCAACCATTGCATCAGGCATGGCATTTCCTCCCGTGTGTTTTGTTTTGCCCGCAGGCTATCGCTGCAGGTTCGGCTTGTCATCACGGCATGTGCAATCTTCGGTAGCCATTTGCGGCGTCATCATGGCCGCGTGAATGTTGCGGCGGCACACGCATCGCGATGCACAAGGGCCGTGATTTCCCGGGCTAATCAGGGTCGATCCACCTGTGTATGCTCTTGTTTTTGCCACGCGTGCAAACGGGCGTCATGACAGAGTTGAGTGAGCGGACCAAAGCGAACATGGACGTCGTCCTGGAGGAGACGTGCCGCCAACTGCCTCACGGCGGCGATCACGACAGCCGCAGGTTCATCGCCGAGCGGCTGATCGAGGCGGCGCGGTCCGGTCACTCCACGCTCGGCGAGCTCGGCATCATCGCACGGCACGCACTGGCGGAGCTTGCCGCCAAGCGGAGCTAGGCGCAGCCGCGGCGCTTGCTTCGCGGCGGGCCACGGACATAACCTGCCCAAAATCCTTCCGCGCGTCGAGATGCTCCGAAGATGCGGTCCGTGTTCGCGCTTTTTGCGACGTCACTCGTCCTCTGTTGCGCCGGCTCGGTCGTGGCCCAGCCGGTCGGCCAGTTTCCATTTGCGCTGACGCGCGAAGGACAGATGCTTGGCGCCGTCGAAGGCGAGGTGGCCTCGTTCAAGGGGCTGGCCTATGTGGCCGCGCCGCTCGGACCGCTGCGCTGGCGTCCGCCGCAGGCTGCACCCGAGAGTTCGGAGATGCGCACCGCCTATGCCTATGGCGCGCCGTGTCTTCAGCCCTCGCTGCCGGGATCGAGCGAGGATTGCCTCACGCTGAACGTGTTTCGTCCGTTCGGGGTCGACGGCCCGCTACCGGTGATGATGTTCATCCACGACGGCGCTTTCGTCAGCGGCACCGCGAATGATCCGCTGTTCGACGGTGCCAGGCTCGCGCAAGCCGGCCTCATCGTGGTGACCGTGAATTTTCGCCTCGGCGCGTTCGGCTGGCTCAGCGATCCCGCGCTGTCGGAAGGCGGCTCCGGCAATTTCGGCCTGATGGACCAGATCGCGGCGCTGCATTGGGTGCACGACAACATCGCGGCCTTCGGCGGTGATCCCACCAACGTCACCTTGTTCGGCAGTGGCGCAGGCGCAACGTCGATCGCGCTGCTGATGCTGTCGGAGCAATCGCGCGATCTCTTCCAGAAAGCCATTCTGCAATCGATCCCCGGCCGTGCGCGCCTGCGTTCGGCACAAGAGGCCGAAATTGTGGGGCGGCAATTCGTGGCGGTGCTGGGGCGACAGGCCGATTTACGTACAGCCGAACCGCAACGCCTGCTTGCCGTCGAAAAACATTTCCTGGAAAAATCGCCGCGCAGCTTCGCGCCGACGATCGATGGGAGTCTGGTGAGCGAGGAGGTCGCCGCGGGCTTCGCAGCTGGACATGAGAGCCGCATCCCCTTGATCATCGGCTCGAACGACGACGAGACCGGTTTCGACGGCGAGCTGGATATCCGGGAAGAGCTGGCATCGTCAGGCACCACCAGCGATGAGCTGCGCAGGCTCTATCCCGATCTCGCCAGACCTTCGGACCGCGCGGCAAGGTTCTACACCGACAGGGTCTTCTCCGAGCCAGTGAGACTGCTGGCGCGCCTGCATGCCGCCAGCGGTGCGCCGACCTTTCGCTATCGCTTCACCTATGTGCCGGAGGCACGGCGCGCAAACCCCGAGGGCGGTCACGGGCGGGAATTGCAGTTCATCTTCGGCGTCGAAGGCATGCCCGGTGCAGGCATCTTGTCAGGAGCCGATCGCGAGGTCGCAAATCGCATGCGCGCCTACTGGATCAATTTCGCCAGGAGCGGCGATCCCAACGGTGCGGACCTGCCGCATTGGGATTCGGCCGCAGGCAGCGATCGCCTGCTGCTGATCGCGAACGATGGCATCGCGAGCGGAGACGACCCCTGGTCGGAGCGTCTGGACCGGTTCGCGCATTAGAGGGATGAGTTGGACTTAAGCCGCGAGCTCGACGCGCGGCGCCGGGCTTAGCCGGTCTTCCTCCAGATAATCCATCGCGCCGTCTTTCTCGACGGCGTAGAACTGCTGGCCTTCCTTCGACTTGTAGGCGGCGCGAACGACGCCGCGGCGGCCCTTGTCACTGTTGACGACATCCCCCAACGCAAACTTCTTCATTTCACGTCCCTGGCTGCTGGCCGACTCCTTCGGCTACGCCCGGGATTCTGGGCAGCAAATCGTTAACGTCTTGCTAACCATACGGGTTTGCCTATGCTCGCGGCCGATCGCGCGGGCAACTCGCACGCGCATGTTGCCAACGAAACGAGCCTTCGCCCATGGTGCGATTTCCCACCTTCTTCCTGTCGCATGGCGGCGGTCCGTGGCCGTTCATGGAAGACAGGCGGGTGCAATACGCGAAAACCGCCGAGGCGTTCGGCCGGCTGCCACAGCTCTTGCCGGAGAGGCCCAAGGCCGTGCTCGTCATATCAGGACATTGGGAGGCTGACGCCTTCACCGTGTCGACTTCCGCGCATCCGCCGATGGTGTACGATTATCACGGTTTCCCCGAGCACACCTATCACCTCAAATACCCGGCGCCGGGGCGGCCCGAGCTCGCCGCGGAGGTAAAGGCGCTGCTCACGCGCGCGGGTGTTGATTGCCGGGAGGATCCCAACCAGGGGTTCGATCACGGCACCTTCGTGCCGCTCGGGCTGATGTATCCGAACGCCGACATGCCGATCGTGCTGCTGTCGCTGAGATCGAGTTACGATCCGGCCGAGCACATCAGGATGGGGCAGGCGATTGCCTCCCTACGCGACGAAGGCATTCTGATCGTCGGCAGCGGACTCACCTATCACAACATGCGCGGGTTCGGCCGTGCCGAATCGAAGCCGGTCTCGTATGATTTCGAGGCTTACCTGAACGAGGCGATCAGCCACAAGGACGCGGCGCGGCGCAACGCGATGCTGGTTGACTGGGAGAACGCGCCGAGTGCGCGCCTGGCCCATCCGCGCGAAGATCATCTGCTGCCGCTGATGGTGGCCGCCGGCGCCGCCGGCAGCGACACGGGCAAGCGCGTCTTCGTCGACGAGGTCGCGAATGTCGCGATGGCGTCGTATGTGTTTGGCGGGTGATCTTCTCCTCTTCCCGCAAGCGAGGAGAGGTGAAGAAGAGTGGCTCACCCGTATTTCAGCTTCATGAACAGGATGCCGCCGGCGAGCACCATGGTGATGGCGTTCGCGGCGACGAGGGGCGCATCGCCCGACAGCAGGCCATAGACGAGCCAGAGCGCCAGCCCAAGCACCATGACCAGGAACATGCCGAGCGAAATATCGCCGGTGGAGCGGGTCTTCCACACTTTGATGGCTTGCGGCGCGTAGGCCACGGTGGTGCAGGTCGCGGCGGCAAAGCCGATCAGCTTGATCAAGAACGGGTCCATGGCGGCTCTATAGCATTGATTCGAGGATGGTCGCGCCTCAGGCGCGCGCGGTCATGAGGCCGCGATAGAGCGCGGCATAGTCACCGGCGCGGTTGCGCCAGGACACGTCGGTCGCAAGGCCGCTCAGTTGCAGCCGGCGCCAGGTCAGCTTGTCGTGAAAGGCGATGTTGGCCTTGCGCAGCGTGCCGGCGAGGGCATCCGCGGTGACGGGTGCGAACTTGAAGCCGGTGGCATCGCGGCCTGATTTATCGGCATCGCCGATATCGACGATGGTATCCTCGAGGCCGCCGACCCGCGAGACGATGGGCACGGCGCCGTAGCGCAACGCGCAGAGCTGAGTCAGGCCGCATGGCTCGAACCGCGAGGGCACGATGAGCGCGTCCGAGCCGGCCTGGATCAGATGCGCCATGATCTCGTCGTAGCCGATCACGACCCCGATCCGGCCAGGGTTCGCGCGCGCTACGGCCTGATAGCGATCCTGGAGATCGCGATCGCCGCTGCCGAGCAAAGCGAGCTGCATGCCTTCGCGCAAAATGGTCGGAATGGCTTCGAGCAGGAGATCGAGCCCCTTCTGCCACGACAGGCGGCTGATGACGCCGAGCAATGGCGCTTCGTCCGAGGAATCCAGATTGAACTGTTGCTGAAGCACCGCCTTGTTCGCGGCCCGGAACGTGAGGTCCTCCGCGCCGAAGCGGTAGGCGATGTGCGGATCTTCTTGCGGATTCCAAACGTATACATCGATGCCGTTGAGGATTCCGCTCAGCACGTTCGCGCGGGCGCGAAGCAGGCCGCCGAACCCCATGCCGCCCTCGTCGGTCTGGATCTCCTGCGCATAGGTCGGCGAGACCGTGGTGATGCGATCGGCGAATTGCAGGCCGGCTTTCAAGAAACTGATGCCGCCGAAATATTCGAGGTCGTTGACGCCGTAGGCGCGCCAGGGCAGGCCAATCGAACCAATCAGCTCGGGCACGAACTTGCCCTGATAGGCCATGTTGTGGATGGTCATCACTGTAGCCGGCCGCGGCCGATTGTCATAGTGCAGATAGGCCGGCGCGAGCCCGGCCTGCCAGTCATGGGCATGCACCACGTCGGGCACGAAGGCGGGAACGAGGCCGTGGCCGATATCGGCCGCGATGCGCGAGAGCGCGGCGAACCGCACGCCATTGTCCGGCCAGTCGACGCCTTCGGGCGTCACGTAGGGGTTGCCAGGCCGTGCGTAGAGATGCGGCACGTCGAGCACGAACAGATCGAGGCCGTCATGCGAGCCGGCGAGCAGACGTCCGGGTCCGCCGAAATAATCCGGCCAGCGCCGGATTTCGTCGGCTCCCCCCAGCACCCGCATCACGTCAGGATAGCCTGGCATCAAGGTGCGCATCTCGACGCCATGCGCCTTGAGCGCAATCGGCAGCGCGCCCGCGACATCGGCGAGACCGCCAGTCTTGACGATGGGATAGACTTCAGAGGCGACCGCGAGGACGCGAACAGGCGTCATGTATTGAGCCTGTCGAGCATCGGCTGGGTGATGAGCGAAATGCCCTGCTCGGTGGTGCGGAAGCGTCTTGCGTCCAGCTCGGGATCTTCGCCGACGACGAGCCCTTCCGGGATCTCGACGCCGCGATCGATCACGACGTTCTTCAGGCGCGCGCCGCGGCCGACATTGACATAGGGCATGATCACGGCGTTCTCGACATTGGCGTAGGAGTTGACGCGCACGCCGGTGAACAGCAGTGAGCGCCGCAGCGAGGCGCCGGAAATGATGCAGCCGCCCGAGACCAGCGAGCTCACGGCCTGGCCGCGCCGGCTCTCCTCGTCGTGGACGAATTTTGCCGGTGGTGTGATCTCGGAATAGGACCAGATCGGCCAGGCGCTGTCGAACAAATCGAGCTCGGGCACTACGTCGGTGAGGTCGATATTGGCGGCCCAATAGGCGTCGACCGTGCCGACGTCGCGCCAATAGGCGCGGGGGTCGCTGCCCGAGCGAACGCAGGAGGTCGAATACTGGTGCGCCATGGCGCGGCCGTTCTTGACGAGGTAGGGGATGATGTCCTTGCCGAAATCGTGGTTGGAATTCGGATCCTCGGCGTCGCGCTTGAGCTCTTCGAACAGGAATTTTGCGTCGAACACGTAGATGCCCATGCTGGCGAGCGAAACGTCCGGCTTGCCCGGCATCGGCGGCGGATCTTTCGGCTTTTCCAGGAACTCTTTGATCCAGCCGTTCTCGTCGATATGCATGATGCCGAAGCCGGAAGATTCCTGGCGCGGCATCTCCAGGCAGCCGACGGTGACGTCGGCGCCGCTGTCGACGTGCTGGCGCAGCATCACCTCGTAATCCATTTTATAGATATGGTCGCCGGCGAGAACGACGATGAAGCGGCAGGCGTGGGATTCGATGATGTCGATGTTCTGGTAGACTGCATCGGCCGTGCCGACATACCACATGTTTTCGGAGACGCGCTGGCTCGCCGGGAGGATGTCGAAGCTCTCGTTGCGCTCGGGGCGGAAGAAGTTCCAACCCATCTGAAGGTGCCGGATCAGGCTGTGCGCCTTGTACTGGGTGGCGACGGCGATGCGGCGGATGCCCGAGTTCACCGCGTTCGACAGCGCGAAATCGATGATGCGAGATTTTCCGCCGAAATAGACCGCAGGCTTGGCGCGCCGGTCGGTCAGCTCCAGCAGCCGGCTGCCGCGTCCGCCGGCCAGGACAAACGCCAGCGCCTGACGGGCAAGCGGCTCGGGTCTCGCGGCACTCATGTCATTCTCCCACAACTCTTGCGCTCGCGAGAAGCCTCCCGGCCGCGCACATTGGAACCGATAGTAACGGCACGAATAGTAAATCGGGAAGGTGGTTGTTGGTTGCGAATGCGCCGGAAGCTTAATGCTTTGCCGCCGTGATCGGGCCCCAGGCACCGTCCTGCCGGTGTCACTCGCGGCGAGGTTGTCGAGCCCGTCAGGTACCGGTTGATCAGAATGGAGGCATGCGTCTTGTGCGGTGCACGCAAAACTCGAGGCTTTGACCTCGCGCCAGGATGCCCGATGATGGCGCTGCGATCCATGTCCAAGCCAAACGTCAGAAAGGAGTAAGACGATGAGGGTCTGGAAAACGGCAGTCGCCGGTTCGCTCGCCGCCGCGGTCATGGCGGGGGGGATTCAGCAGGCGGCGGCGGCTCCGCTGCCCACCAATGTCGCAACCATGAAGGCCGCCGTCGGCGACGATGTCACGCAGGTGCACTGGCGCGGCCGAGGTTTTGGATGGGGTCTCGGCGGCCTTGCCGCTGGCGCGATCATCGCAGGTGCCATCGCCAGCAGCGCGCCCTATGGCTATGGCTACTATGGCGGCGGGCCCTATTATGGCGGCTACGGATACCCGGGCTACGGCTATGGTTATGCGCCGGCCTATTACGGCTATGGTCCGGCCTATGCTTATCCGCGCTACTATCGGCCTTACCGCCCGTATTTCGGCCCTCGTTACGGCTACTACCGGCCGTATTACCGGCACTATCACCGCGCGTATTGGTGATCGATCAAACGGGCGGACCCGCTCGCCGCAGGGCGACGACGCTGAAGAGGTTTGAGGGCCGCTGAATGCAAGCGGCCCGATCGGCTTGCGCGCGCTGAACCCGGTGATGCGGCACGACGAGCCGGCCATGCCCGCCCACGACAATCCCGATGCAGATCGCGACGATGATCGCGATCTCGATGCACCATTCGAGCGGTCCCGAGCTCATGGCAGCGCGATGGCGTTGGCGAGATCGAACTCGGACAGGCCCGGGCCGCCGCACGCAAGGTAGATGGCGACGAGGAAGATGCGGCTGAGGACGGTGAGGCCCAATATGATCCTGATGTCGTAATGGCGAATGGCAAAAGCGAGAGGCGAGATCGCCAGATGTTTTAGAATGCTCATGGCCAACTCCTTGCCAAAATTCAAGCATCGACTGCCTGCCGACTGAAATGACAGCGTGATGAAAAGGCCGTCCGACGCCTTGCCGGCGTCTCTGAAATGGACAGGCCAATGCTAGTGCCGGCGCAGGGCGCAGGTCTTTATCGCGTCCTTACATTTGGCTGAGCTTTCCCTTAAGATGGGCGAGCATCCGGGGGTCTGAGCCGTGCGTAGAGACGCGCTTGCCTTTGGTGAATTCCGCCTCGACCGTGCCAACGCGCTGTTGTGGCGAGGCGGGGAGCGGATCGCGCTGGCGCCGAAGCCGTTCGAGGTTCTTTGCTATCTCGTCGGTCGGCCCGGTGAGCTCGTCACCAAGGAAGAGTTGCTCGACGCGGTCTGGTCCGATCTGCACGTCAGCGAGTCGAGCCTCGCCGTTGCCGTGAACGCGCTACGCTCGGTGCTCGGCGACGACAGGCAGTCCCCCAATTACATCGAGACGGTCACGCGGCGCGGCTATCGTTTCATTGCGCCGGTCGCGACCGCCGACTTGCCTGCGATCGAGCGGGCGCCCGAAGAAGAGACCGCTTCCGTCACGGAGCAGGTCGTCGATCGACGCCGGCACTGGAGAGTCGGGCGCACCGGGGCACTCGACACGCTGGAGAAGGCATTGCAACTCGCTCGCACCGGACAGCGTCAGGTCGTCTTCATCACCGGGGAGGCCGGGATCGGCAAGACCACCCTCTTGCAAATGACGCTCGACAGGATGAACCAGCAGGGACTGGGCGTGCTGCACTGTAGCTGCAACGAGTTGTTCGGCACCCATGAGGCCTTTCTTCCGCTGATCGGAGCGCTGAACGAGTGCTGCCGTCGCACCGATGGAGCATCGCTGCTGACGTCCATCCGCGAGCACGCGCCGACCTGGCTCGCGCAGATGCCCGGTTTCCTCGGCGAAGCAGAGCGGGCCACATTCCAGCATGAGGTCTTTGGCGCAACGCGGGAGCGCATGCTGCGCGAATTTTCCGATCTCATGGAACATCTCGCTGTCACGCGACCATGGGTGATCATCCTGGAAGATCTGCATTGGAGCGACTTTGCCACCGTGGATGTGCTCTCCCGGCTGGCGCGGCGGGATCGGAAGGCTTCTATCCTCGTGCTCGCCACCTACCGGCCGATGGAAGTCGCCGTCGGCGGACATCCTATCCGTGCTGTTCACCAGGACTTGCGGATTCACGGACACGCCACCGAGCTCGCGCTCGATCGACTCACCGGCACCGACGTCGAACGCTATCTGTCCCTGCGCTTCAGCTCGGCCGATTTCGCCAGAGAGCTGGTCGAGCGCATCTTCGCGCGAACCGGCGGGCATCCTCTGTTCGTGTCGTCTCTGCTCGATCATCTCGTGGCGCAAGGCGCGCTCGTCGAGCACGAATTGGGCTGGCGGCTGGTCAGCGAAGACGCGGCCTCGCATGACAGCATGCCGCGCGATCTGGAAGGAATGATCAAGCAGCAGATCGATCACCTCACCGTGGACGAGCGCTGCCTGCTCGAGGTCGCCAGTGCGGCGGGAGCGGAGTTTTCCGCGCTCCATATCGCCGGTGCGCTGGACCGTCCCGTGCTGGATGTCGAGCAGATGTGCGAGGACCTGGCACGGACCGATCGCATCATCGTCGGGGCCGGCATGACCGAGTGGCCGAACGGAAGCGTCTCCGGTCGGTATGCGTTCCAGCACGCGCTTTACCAGGAGATCCTCTACCAGCGGCTCGCACCAGCGCGCTGCGCGAAAACCCATGCGCTGCTTGGGGCGGGGCTCGAGCAGGGCTATGGGCCGCAGGCTGCGGAGATCGCCGCCGTTGTCGCGCGCCATTTCGAACTGGGCCGTGATTTCCCGAAAGCGATGCATTATCTGGGCGCGGCGGCCGAGGGCTCGGCGCGAAGGTTCAGCACGCGCGAGGCCGCCAATTACCTGTCCCGCGCCTTGGAGCTGGTGCCGCATCTGCCGCCGGAATTTCGGGTGACGACACGTCTGAAGTTGCTGCTTCAGCGCGCCTGGGCCTGGCGGGCCAGTGGAGATTTCCTGAATTCCCTGCAGGATCTCAGCGCTATCGTGGCGCACGCGGCGGAGAACGGGCACGTGCGCGAAGAGGTGAACGCGCTGGTCGATCTCAGCAGATTCTGTCTTTACGTCGATCGGCGCCAGAGCCTGCCTGTTGCGGAACAGGCCCTTATCAAAAGCAGGGCGATCGACGACGCCGCATTCAGCGCTCTGGTCCAGGGCAACGTTGCCAATCTGAAGCTGATGCTCCGCGGCTGGGATCGCGAGAATGCGGACCTAGCCGAGCGTGCGTCAGCACTGATCACCGGAGAGCAGGATCTGAGCATGCGGCTGCGACGCTGCTCGATGGAGATGGTGCTGGAGTTTCTGCGCGCGAATTATCCGGCCTGCTGCGATGCGACGACCAGGGGAAAGGAGCTCGCCCGCCTGGTCGGTGACGTCTATCTGTTCGTGCTTTATGAATCAGTCGAGGCGTTTGCCCAGATTTATCTCGGCGAATGGGGCCAGGCGCAACGAAACCTCGTCTCCGCGTTGGCTATCTCGGAACGGAATGCAAATCCGCAGGCCGTCGCGCTGTGTCATCTCGCGATCGGATGGCTGTACTCCGAGGCGGAGGAATATGGCAGCGCGTCACGGCGTGCGGAGGATGCGCTCGGCCCGATGATCGAGGCCAATCCGTTCACGTTCTTCGTTGGCAGAAACCTGCTGGCGCGAGCTTATGTCAGGATGGGCGACCTCGCTCGGGCGCGGCAGCATCTCGATGCGATGGAGCGGCGAATGGAGGTCGACCGGGTGCCGATGGAGTCGCTGGTCATCCCCCATTATCTGCTGACTTGCTGCGACTATTGGATCGCGATCGGCGATCTGGACCGTGCCCAGGGCTCGGCCAGCCAGTTTCACGAGGTGACGAGCGCGGCACCTGACCGGCCGTTTCTCGCGCTGTGCTACGAGGCCATGGCGAGAATTGCGATGCTGAAGCACGATGCGCAACTCGCCGGCGGGCATTTGTCGGCGGCCATGTCGATCCTCCGCCATGCCAGGTTGCCGCATGCCACCTGGCGCGTTTACCGCACGACCGCGGTGCTCTATGGCAGCCTCGGACAAGCGCAAAGGGCTGCCAAGTGGCGGGGCCGCTCCAGCCAGGTGATCGCATCGCTGGCAGAGACGCTTGATCCCAATGATCCGCTGCGCTCGGCATCCTTTTTCGACGCAGGCCGGGACACCGGGCCCGATATTGCGGGACGGTGATCGGCTCAATCCGGCAGGTCCGCGATCTCTCGCGGTTCGCCGGGCCGTTGCTTGACCTTGAATTGATTTTGCTGCTGCCGCAGCGTGCGGGAGGCACGGTAGGCATCCCTGCGCAATCGCATGATCGAGCCGAGCGGCTGATGCGCGGCGAGACATCGCCATGGATCGAACGAAAGCACCTCGTCGGAATAGACGCGACGCGCGGGGCTGTCGGCGGTCTGGCGCGGAAGCGTGATCTTGCCGAGTGCTTGCGGCGGCGCGACGTCTTCAGGCCAGTCGATCGAGGCATCTTCGATCGGTGTTCGCTCCAGGTCGGTGCAGAGCTGGGCGAATAATTCGTACTCGGCCGCATTCTCCTTGAAGAAGGCAACGACGCTGTTCAGCACGGCATCATCGGCATCGTGGCAGGGTCGGCCGGTGAGTTGGCGAACCGACGCCGACATCGGCACCAGGCGAAGCCTTGCGATATAATCGCCAAACCGCAATGCTCCCTCCGTGTGAAAGGTTTCTCCGAGGATGTTGCTGCCGGCATCACCGAGCGCTTTCAAGACGATCGGGATCGGAATGCCTGTTCTGTCCGATGCGGCGACCAGGACGCGCGCCAAAAAGCCTATGGGTCCGTACGCCAGATCAGGCAGGAACAGGGTGTGCTCGACCTTGTGCTGTGCGCGCATATAGGCCATCGCATCCGCGAAATAGCTGGGGTGATTGACGAGCAGGAGATCCTGGTTCGTCGAATCGTCGTCGCCGAGCGCCTTAGCCCCCGTCACGCCCAAAACCTTGACGGCAAACCCTCGCGGCGAACGGACACGATCGCTCCTGTTGAATGCGGTGGAGAGGCGGACGATGATCGGGAAGTGGCCAGCCTGCTTGAACAGGCCTTGGCGCAGATGATCCGGCAAATTGTCGTAGACGATCAGTTCGCCCCGGAGATAGCCGGCGCCCTTGGCGTGCTGCTGCCGGGTCCCATGCTTGTCTTTGCGAAAAGTGCGATCACTCGTTCGCGAAATCGAAGCAACGATCTCCTCGACCGCCGCCGCTTCCTCCGGCAGGATGTGTTCGACGGACGGATCGTAACGAAGATACTGATCGGCTGACATGGCGCTGATCTCCAGCCCGAAGGTCGCCTTCCCATTGCAAGCGTCGACGGCCGCAGGGCGGATCACTGTAAGCCCGTCCAGTCGGGATCGGCAACCCGAGAGCGAGTTGTGATTGCCTGGACAAGCCGCGGGATGAGGCATCCTGTTACCGACGCGATCACACGGTCGATGCTAGGCCAGCGGCGTCTCGTAAGTCCTTATGGGCTCCTTATGTTGTCCTGATTTTTTCCTTAAGGCCGGGCCGGCGAGCGGGGTCCTGGCTGGCGTCTAAAGCGACAGCCACACGATCAGGCTCATGCAGGCCAAATGCGCGAGTAAGATCGCGGCGAGATGCAGCGGGCCAGCGTTGAGACGGAGCCCGCGCATCCCGCCGCCTCCGCCTAGTTCGATCCCGCGGCCGCAGCGGTGAAGCTGCGGTCGACGGCTTTGCTGACGTCGAGCTTCTTCGGCAGGATGCCGTAGCGCGTCGAGCGGTCGGAGGCTTCCTGCACCTCCTTCACGACGTTCTCGTCGATCGGAATCGGGCTGGTGCGCTGCGCGGTGTAGGCCGAGAGCAGCACATCCTCCGGCAGCTTGGTCAACTCGGCCGTGCTCTTGGCGTACTCGCCGAGATGATCCAGCGACCACAGCCGCGCCTTGTTCAGCCGCTGCACGAGGTCCTGCACCGCTGCGCGCTTGGTGGCGATGGCGTTGTCGGAAGCGACGATGAAGGTGATGGTCGGCGTCAGGCCCTCGCCATTGGCGATGACGCGGGCCTTGTCCTTGAGCGTCGCGAACGAGACGTAGGGCTCCCACACCGCCCAGGCGTCGATCGAGCCCGCAACCAGCGCGATCTTGGCGTCGACCGGGCCGAGCGGCGCGAAGGTCGCGTCCTCCAGCCTGATCTGCGCCTTCTCCAGCGTGGCGTCGATCAGAAACTGGCCCCAGCCGCCGCGCGTGCCGGCGAGGCGTTTTCCCTTGAGGTCGGCGGCCGATTTGATCGGGGAATCCTGGCGCACGAGGATGGCTTGTGTCTTGGCATCCGACCTTGTGCCGCCGATCGCCTTGATCGGCGCGCCGGCCGCGTAGACGGAAAGGAACGAAAGGTCGCCGGTATAGCCGACGTCGAGCGCGCCGGCGTTGAGCGCCTCCAGGATTGGAGCTGCCGCGGGGAATTCCGACCACTCGATCTTGTAAGGCAGATCCTTCGCGTAGCCCGAGATCTCGAGCAGCGAACGATTGCCGCCCTTCTGGTCGCCGACCCGCAGCACGACGGCATCGGCTGCGAACGACGCCGCGGCCGTCGACAGGGTGATGGCGGCGGCAAGCAGCGATGCAGCGAGCCGGCGCGCGATGGAATGATCGAGGGAGTTGATGCTCATGTGGCCTGTCTTGTTGCTTTGCCCACGACGCGTGAGCGAACGATGCAGCGAGACGATCAAGTCTATGGCCGCATGATGCGCGGTCAATGAAATGGCTAACCGTATTGCGCGCGCGATCGGCAAGGACGTTTCAGCGAGGCGCCGATTTCGAGAACGTGCGGTATGCGCCACTGATGCTGCGCAAAAATGAAGCAGGAGAGGGAGTAGCCCCGTGCTCCGTCAATCGATCCATCGGCGGAAATCCTTTCGTCGTCCTCGCACGCACCGGTGGAGAGAATGACTTCGCTTCGTGCCACATTCGAAATTCCATTTCATTGACGATACGGCGAACGCGCCGCATGATTTGCGCATCGCATCAAGGCACCGAGCAGGCGCCGGCGAAAAGATTTTCTCTCGACGCAGGTCCGCACGGAACAGGCGCAACGCAAGCTGTTGTGCCGATGGCGGAGCCGTGCCAGCGCAGGAGTGGAGACGGATGAACGACGACGACAAGCGCGACGGATCGAGGCTCGACCGGCGCCATTTGCTCCAGGCGGGATTAGCTGCGGCATTCGCTGCGCCGCTCGGTGCCTTCGGTGCGGCACAGGCCTTTGCGCCGCGGACAATCGCGCCCGGCGTCGATCTCTCGGAGTTTCCGCTGTGCCGGACTGCGTCGGATGTGCCCGCGCTCACCGGCGCGCCGCGCAAGCTCAAGCTATCCTGGAACGCGGGCGCGGTCTGTCTCGCCCCGGTGCCGGTCGCCATCGAGCACGGCTTGTTCCAGAAGCATAATCTCGACATCGAGCTCATCAATTATTCCGGTTCGACCGACCAGCTGCTCGAGGCCATCGCAACCGGCAAGAGCGATGCCGGTCTCGGCATGGCGCTGCGCTGGCTAAAGCCGCTGGAGCAGGGCTTTGACGTCAAGATTGCCGCCGGCACCCACGGTGGCTGCATGCGGGTCCTGACCCGCGCCGATTCCAGCGTGAGCAAGCTTGCCGATCTCAAGGGCAAGATCGTCGCGGTCGGTGATCTCGGCGGCCCAGACAAGAATTTCTTCTCCATTCAGCTCGCCAAGCTCGGTATCGATCCGAACAAGGATGTCGACTGGCGCGCCTATCCCGGCAACCTTCTCAACGTCGCCGTCGAGAAGGGCGAGGTGCAGGCATTCCTGTCGTCCGACCCGCTGGGTTATCTCTGGCTCAAGGACAGCCAGTACAAGGAGGTCGCCTCCAATCTCGATGGCGAGTATCGCGACAAGAGCTGCTGCATCCTCGGCCTGCGCGGCAGCCTGGTGCGCGAGGAGCCGCTGGTCGCGCGCGCCCTGACGCAGGCGCTGCTTGATGCCGCGATGTTCACCGCGCAAAATCCGTCTGTGACGGCGAAATCGTTCCAGCCTTACGCGCCGAAGACGGCGTCGCTCACGGATATCGAGGGCATGGTGCGCTACCACACTCATCACCATCACCCCGTCGGCGAAGTGCTAAAGCGCGAGCTCAAGGCCTATGCCGACGATCTCAAGAGCGTGCAGGTGTTCAAGCAGAGCACCGATACGGCCAGATTCGCGGAGCGCATCTATGTCGACGTATTCGCTGTCTGACGGCCTTGCCTCCGGCGCGCCGCGCCTCTTGCGCGCACCCTGGCTGACGAGCTGGGTCCGGGACTCCGGTGCCGGCATTCTCGCCAGCGTGGCGTGGATTGCCTTCGGCCTGTCCTGCCTGTGGTGGGAGGACGTCGGCGACTGGTCGCGGACCCATTCGCTCGGCATTGCCGCGTTTGTCATCGCAGCGATCGCGTTGTTCGGGACGGTCGGTGCCGATTACCTCGGTTCGACGGGCCGGACCTTGCGCCAGCGCGCGCCGTGGCTCGTCGTGCTCGGCGTTGTCCTGACCCTGTGGGAAGTCGCGACGGCAAAATTCGCCTGGCTACCGTTGCCGTTCTTTCCGCCGCCGCAATCGATCATCGAGGTCTACACCGACGATCTGCCAAAACTGCTCGATAGCGTGTTCGCCTCGGTCAAGCTCCAGCTCGGCGGCTATCTGATCGGCGCGACGGTCGGCTTCCTGACCGGCGTCTCGATCGGCTGGTCGCGCGCGGTCGGCTATTGGGTGCATCCGGTGCTGCGCTTCATCGGCCCGTTGCCGGCGACCGCCTGGCTGCCGATCGCCTTCTTCACCTTTCCGTCGAGCTGGAGCGCATCGACCTTTCTGATCGCGCTGGCAACCGGCTTCCCGGTCACCGTGTTGACTTGGTCGGGTGTCGCGAGCGTGAGCAACGCATATTACGACGTCGCGCGGACGCTCGGGGCGAAGCCTTCCTTCCTGGTGCTGAAGGTCGCGATCCCCGCGGCCTTGCCGCACGTTTTCGTCGGCCTGTTCATGGGGCTCGGCTCGTCCTTTGCCGTGCTCGTCGTCGCCGAGATGATCGGCGTCAAGGCAGGGCTCGGCTGGTACCTGCAATGGGCGCAGGGCTGGGCCGCCTATGCCAACATGTATGCGGCGCTGATCGTGATGTCGTTGCTCTGCTCCGGCGCGATCACGCTGCTGTTTGCGATCCGCGATCGCCTGCTGGTTTGGCAAAAGGGGACCGTGAAATGGTAGCCGCAACCGCACTGGCTGACTTCGACGCTCACCCGGCGGCCGGTGCCGCGCTCGACATCGAGCAGGTCAGCCACGCCTTCGACATCGACGGCGCCGAGCTGCCGGTGCTCAGCGACGTCAGCATCTCCGTCGAGCCGGGCGAGTTCGTTGCGCTGCTCGGCCCCTCCGGCTGCGGCAAGTCGACCTTGCTGCGCCTGGTCGCAGGCCTCGACAAGCCCAGGTCCGGAACACTGCGCGAGGACGAGGCGCGCATCACGCGACCGCAACCGTCGCGCGTCGTCGTGTTCCAGGATCCGACCTTGTTTCCCTGGCGCACGGTGTGGGACAATGTCGCGCTGGGGCTGGAGGCGCAGGGCATCTTGAAGAGCCAGCGTCACCGCGTCGATGCCGCGCTCGATCTCGTGGGGCTATCGTCCTTCCGCAATGCCTATCCGCACCAGCTCTCGGGCGGCATGGCGCAGCGCGTCGCGCTGGCCCGTGCGCTGGTCAACGATCCCAAAATCCTCATCCTCGACGAGCCGCTCGGTAAGCTCGACTCGCTGACCCGCATCACCATGCAGGCCGAGCTGGTCTCGCTGTGGCAGCGCAAGGGCTTTACCACGCTGCTGGTGACGCATGACGCCGAGGAGGCGCTGGTGCTCGCCAACCGCGTCATCGTGTTCAGCGACCGCCCGGCGCGCGTGAAGGCCGACATTCGTGTCGATCGGCCCTATCCGCGCCATCGCGGCGATCCGTATCTCGCGGATTTGCGCCGCCAGATTCTTGGCCTACTGGGATTGGACGCCACATGGTGACTTCGATTGCCAAGGGGCGCGCGGCCCATCACGAGCCCGACTACATCGCACGTGCCGAGGCGCTGGCCGAGGCTTTCGCCGCGCGCGCGGCCGAGCACGATCGCACCGGCAGCTTCCCCTTCGAAAACTTTCGCGAGCTCTCCGAGGCGGGCCTGCTGTCGCTGACAGTGCCCGCCGTCCATGGCGGGGGCGGGGCGGGCGCACGATACGCCGCCCGCGTCCTCGGCATCATCGGCAAGGCCGATCCGTCGACCGCACTGGTGCTGTCGATGCACTACATCAACCATCTGGTGATGGCACGGAGCCCGACCTGGCCGGTGCGGCTGTCGCGCAAGCTCGCGCGCGAGAGCGTCGAAAGCCTTGCGCTCGTCAACGCGCTCCGCGTCGAGCCCGAACTGGGCTCGCCTGCGCGCGGCGGCCTGCCCGCGACCATTGCACGTCGGACCGAGACCGGCTGGCGGCTCTCGGGGCACAAGATCTATTCGACGGGATCGCCGATCCTGAAATGGTATCTGGTCTGGGCGCGGACGGACGAAGCCGAGCCGCGCGTCGGACAGTTCCTGGTGCCGGCGGGCCTGCCAGGCACGCGCATCGTCGAGACATGGGATCATCACGGCCTGCGGGCCAGCGGCAGCCACGACGTCATCTTCGAGGACGTCGTGATACCTCTCGATGCCGAGATCGATGTGCGCAAGCCGGCCGACTGGCGCGCACCTGATGTCGCGCAGGCGACCGTCCACACGATCTTCGTCGCCGCGATCTATGACGGCGTTGCGCGGGCTGCACGCGACTGGCTGGTCGCGTTCCTGAAGCAGCGGGTACCGGCCAGCCTGGGCGCGCCACTTGCGACCTTGCCGCGGGCGCAGGAGATCATTGGCGGGATCGAGACGCGGCTCATCGTCAATGCGCGGCTGATCGCATCCTTCGCCGGTGATTTCGATGACGGTGCCGAGCTTTCCGCGGCCGAGTCCAACGTCATCAAGCTGACCGTGACCAACAACGCCGTCGCCGCGGTCGAGGATGCCTTGTCGCTGACCGGCAATCACGGGCTGTCCCGCGCCAATCCGCTGGAGCGGCACTATCGCGACGTCCTGTGCGGTCGCGTGCACACGCCGCAGGACGATTCCACGCGCACCGGCCTCGGCCGTGCCGCATTGGGCCTCTAGCCTGCCGCCAAACATTCAGGGAGAACATCATGTCGGTCGAGTTCATCGGCTTTATCGCCAACAGCAATGCTTCCGAGACCATCGTGCGCCAGGGTCCGGTGCTCGATCCCGCCTATATCGAGACGGTGGCGAAGGCGCATGAGCTCGCGGGTTTCGATCGCGCGCTGCTGGCGTTCCATTCGACCACGCCGGATGCGCTCCAGGTCGCCCAGCATGTGCTGATCATCACCAAATCGTTGAAAGTGATGATTGCGCAGCGGCCGGGCTTTACCGCGCCGACGCTGCTCGCGCGGCAGCTTGCGACGCTTGACCAACTCTATGGAGGCCGCGTCTCGCTCCACGTCATCACCGGTGGCAATGCAGCCGAGCTCAGGCAGGACGGCAATACGCTCGACGACAAGGACGAGCGTTACGCCCGCACCAGCGAGTTTCTCGACGTGGTGAAGCTGGAATGGACCAGCGAGAAGCCGTTCAACTACAGCGGCAAGTATTACAACGTCGAGAACGGCTTTTCGCAGGTGAAGCCGCTGCAGAAGGCCGGCATCTACACCTTCGTCGGTGGTGGCTCTGACGCTGCGATCGACGTCGCAGGCAAGCATGCCGACACCTTTGCGCTGTGGGGTGAATCCTATGCGCAGGTGCGCGACGTCACCTCGCGGGTTCACAATGCGGCCGTCAGGCAGGGCCGTCGGACGCCGCGCTTCAGCCTCTCGGTGCGGCCGATCATCGCTCCGACCGAGAAGCAGGCCTGGGAAAAGGCGGACGAGATTCTTGCGCGCGCCACCGCGTTCCAGGACAAGACCGGCTATCGCAAGCCCGCCGACGGCCATGCCACCGCCGGTGCGCGGCGCCTGCTCTCGCTCGCCGACCAGGGCAGCCGCATCGACACGCGGCTGTGGACCGAGATCGCAAAGCTTACCGGCGCCAACAGCAACACCACCGCGCTGGTCGGCACGCCCGAGCAGGTCGCCGAGGTCTTCGGCGACTATTACGACCTCGGCGTCAGCCATTTCCTGATCCGCGGCTTCGATCCGCTTCCCGATGCCATCGAGTATGGCCGCGAGCTGATCCCGCTGACGCGCGAGCTGATCGCCAAGCGCCAGGCTGTTCGCGGCGAGGCGGCGGAATGATCCGTCTCATGCTGGCCGACGCGATAATGTTCGGCTGGTCGCGGACGAGCAGAGCGAAATCGACCTCTACCTTCACTGGGGTCTGATCAAGCAGAAGCTCGAGGCGGCCGAGATCGCTACTGCGCAGAGCCGGGACCCATGCCGCACAGATGCTCCCGGTGAGATAGGCCCCGGCTCAGCAGCGTACCACTGCGTGATGCGCTGCGTCCGGGGCACGAGATCTCAAAAGGCTCTCAAGCATCCGTGAAGCGGGCAGAGCGCATTCCAACCCGGCCGGATTTCGCGATGCGTTTGTTCTGCGTTTCATGTCAGCGACAGCACTCGCATTGCTATTTGCACCAACTCCCTTGCAGCACGCCCGGTGTCCTCAAAAATCATCCAGACGACCACATCGGGAGACCGGCAATGGGCCTGCAAGAAACAAAAATCGAATCGCTTCCCTTCGTCACCGCTGAACTCAATTACCTCGCGCCGGTTTCGGGCAAGCCGCGCACTTACGCCTTCGATCCACCGCCTGGCGAGCCCAAAAGCACGTCATTGCCGGAGCCGCATCAGGTACCGATCTTCGATGCCCGGCTGATCGCACAAAACATCTCGCTCGACCGCGAAGGCTTTGCGCTGGTGCGGCATCCACATCAGGTGAAGGACTTCTCTAATGAGGAGGAAATCAAGGCGGTCTACTATCCCGCCGTCGAGGCCTTCCTGCGCGCAACGCTGAAAGCCGACCGCGTCGTCATCTTCGACCATACCGTGCGCAGGCGCGTTGAGGGTGCCGCGGACATCCGCGACGGTGGCCCGCGTCAGCCGGCAACGCGCGTCCACGTCGACCAGACCGTCGTCTCAGGCGCCAACCGCGTGCGTGAACATCTGCCCGACGAGGCCGAAGAGTTGCTGAAGGGCCGCGTCCAGGTGATCAATCTGTGGCGGCCGATCCGCGGTCCCTTGCGAGATTCGCCGCTGGCGATGGCCGACGGCACGACGGTGGCGCCCGACGACCTCGTTGCCTCGGATCTGATCTATCCCAACCGTCGCGGCGAAACCTATTCGGTGAAATACAATCCGAACCATCGCTGGTTCTATTTCCCCGAGATGACACCGGACGAGGCGCTGTTGCTGAAGTGCTACGATTCCGCGACCGACGGCCGCACCCGCTTCGGGCCGCACACCGCGTTCGTCGATCCGACCACGCCGGCCGATGCCGCGCCGCGCGAGAGCATCGAAGTCCGCACACTGGTGTTTCACAAACAGTAACAAACTGTGATGGCACTGCCGGGCGCGGCCCGGCAGTGGCTCAGGAACCCGCGGGAACCGCCAAACGTTTGCGCCGGGGGCAGGCCAACCCGGAGGGGTGCCGTGCGAGCGCAGACCACGTTATTTTCTTGCCTTGCTACTTTTTCGCTTTCTGCAGTTTCCTTTGCTCAGGCCGAAAGCGGGCTTGCCTCCTATTACGGATACGGAAAAGCCGGGAAAGGCGAGCTGACCTGCGCGCACCGGACGCGCCCGTTCGGAAGCGTGCTGAGGGTGTCCTACGGCAGCCGCTCGATTCAGTGCCGCGTCAACGATCGCGGCCCCTTCATCCGCGGCCGCATCGTCGATCTCTCGGTACCGGCTGCCAAGGCGCTGGGCATGATGAGCGCCGGCGTGGTGCGGGTCTCGGTGGAATAGGTCCGCCGGCGCGCTATAGTGCTGCCTAAAGCATGGGTCGGGGGGCGCTATGGCCAGGATCAGGGTGGGACTCGTCGGCTGCGGCTTCGTGTCGGAGCTGCATATGTATGCGTTCCGGCGAGTCTACGGCGTGGATGTCGAGGTCGCGGCGGTCGCTGCGCGCGGCGACCACGTCGTCGAATTCGCCGGCCGCCACCAGATCCAACGGGTCTATCGCGGCTTCGCCGAGCTGATCGCAGATCGCGAGCTCGATGTCATCGACATCTGCACGCCGCCCAATCTTCATGCGGGGATGATCGTCGCCGCCATGCAGGTCGGCAAGCACGTGATCTGCGAAAAGCCGTTCGCCGGCTATTTCGGCCGCGACGGCGACCGGCAGCCGATCGGCAAGCATGTGCCGAAGGCGCTGATGTATGAGCGCGTGCTGGAAGAGATGGACGCCACGCGTGCCGCGATCGAGCGCACCGGAAAGCTCTTCATGTATGCCGAGGACTGGATCTACGCGCCGGCCGTGACCAAGACCGCGGAGATTCTGAGAGCGACCAAGGACAAAATCCTGTTCATGAAGGGCGAGGAGAGCCATTCCGGCTCGCATGCGGCCCATGCCGCGCAATGGGCGATGACCGGGGGCGGCTCGCTGATCCGGATGGGCTGCCATCCGCTCTCGGCGGTGCTGTATCTCAAGCAGGTCGAGGCCAAGGCGCGCGGTGAAACCATCCGCGTCGCCAGCGTCAGCGGCGATGTCGGCAATGTCACGGCCGTCCTCAAGCCGGAGGAGCGCACCTACATCAAGTCCAATCCTGTCGACGTCGAGGATTGGGGCACGCTGACCGCGACGTTTTCGGACGGCACCAAGGCCACCGTGTTCTCCGGCGACATGATCATGGGCGGCGTGCGCAATCTGATCGAGACCTACACGTCAGGCGGCTCGCTGTTCGCCAACATCACGCCGAATGATCATCTGATGAGCTACCAGACCTCCGAGGAGAAACTCGCCTCCGTCTACATCACCGAGAAGGTCGACCGCAAAACCGGCTGGCAATATGTCTGCCTCGAAGAGGAGTGGACGCGCGGCTATCTCCAGGAGATCCAGGACTTCATGGAATGCGCCGCGACGGGACGGCAGCCGCTGTCGGACCTCGCGCTGGCGTACGAGACAATCAAGGTGAACTACGCGGGATACTGGGCGGCGGAGGAGGGACGAAGGGTGGTGATGTAGGGCGTGATGAACTCACTGAGCTAGCCGCAGGCACGGTGCCAATCCTTCTCCCCTTGCGGAAGAAGGTGGCATAGGCGGCCTTCGGCCGCCGTTCTCAAGAACGCCGAAGCGTAGCTTCGGCTATAGCGCCGGATGAGGGGTTCTCTCCGCGGTTTCAAATGAGAGAGGTTTGCTCGCGGAGGCAACCCCTCACCCGTCTCGCCGTTTCGCGGCGAGCCACCCTCTCCCGCAAGCAAGGGGAGCGGGTGCGCCGTCGGCGCGGCGCGTAGCCTCACGTCCCGTAGGTCGAGCCCTTCGGCAGCGGAAACACCGGGTCCCGCGTCCGGATGTTCGTCGGCCACACCACCGAGATGTGTTCGCCGGCATTCTGCATCACCACCGGGGTCGAGCGCTCGTTCTGGCCGGACATCGGCGTGCCCGGCGGGAAGAATTTCACGCCATAGCCCTGGATGGTGCCGCCGGCTGGAATGTCGACGTCGAGCGCGGCCTTGCGAATGGCCTCGGGCTCGAAGCTGCCGTACTTCTCCTTGGCGACCGGCAGCACGTTGTTGAGCAAGATCCAGGTCTGGTTGAAACCCATCGAGCAATGCGGCGGCACGTCGGTGGCGCTGGTCTTGGCCTGGTAGCGCGAGACCATGGTCTTGGTCAGGTCGCCGATTCCAGGCGCGAGCTTGGAGGCATCGAGCAGTTGCGCCGGCACCGGATCGATGTTGCAGAAATTGTCGATGTCGGGGCCGAAGGTCGCGCGCAGCTTGTCGAGCTGGCTGTAGCCGGCGCCCGCGCCGAACAGCATCTTGAAGCGCAATCCGCTCTCGCGGGCCTGGCGCAGGAACAGGGTGATGTCGGGGTTGTAGCCGGCGTGCGAGATCACATCGACCTTGGCGCGCTTGAGCTTGGTCACGAGCACCGAGAGATCGGGCGCGGAAGCCGAATAGCCTTCGCGCATCACCACCTGGATGCCCGCCTGCTTGGCATAGGCCTCGTCGGCCGCCGCGACGCCGACGCCGTAAGGGCCGTCCTCGTGGATCAGCGCGACCTTGACGTCCTTCGGGTCCATGCCGAGCTTGCCTTGCGCGTGCTCGGCGACGAAGCCCGCGAAGGCCTGGCCGTACTGATCGGAATGGATCTGCGCGCGAAACACATATTGCAGGTTCTTGTCCTTGAACACGGCGGTCGAGACCGCGGTGGTGATCCAGAGGATCTTCTTCTGCTGCTCGACCTTCGCCGCCATCGGCACCGCATGCGCGCTGGAATAGACGCCGTTGATGATGTCGATCTTTTCCTGGCTGATCAGCCGCTCGGCCTCGTTGATGGCGACGTCGGCCTTGCTCTGAGAGTCCGCCGCGACCGGCACGATCTTGGTCTTGCCGCCGATGCCGCCCTTTTCGTTGACGAGGTCGATGGCGATCTGCGCGCCGACCGAGGAGGCGACCGAGCCGCCGGCGGCAAACGGACCGGTGAGGTCGTAGATCAAGCCGATGCGCAAATTCTCGGCTTGCGCCTGGGCCCGTGTCCAATCGAGGCTGAGTGCGGCGGCGGCAGCCGCCGAGCTCTTCAGCAGCTGCCTGCGTGAAGTGGGCATCCTATCCTCCCTCAAAGATCGTCTTATGATTTGGTCTTGTTATTCTTTTTCGAAGTATGGGGAGCGGGGCGGCGGAAAGTCAACATGGCGAAAGTCGGGGTCCGGTCTCCGCGACGCAGAACGCAATTGCGAAATGGGTGATGAGCGCGCCCGTTACTGTTTCAAGCGACGGGCAAGATAGCCAGCGGTCTTCCCGCCGGCCGCGGCGACCTCTCGCGGCGTCCCCGACGACACGATACGGCCGCCTTCCTCGCCGGCGCCGGGACCGAGGTCGATGATCCAGTCGCTATGAGAGACGACATCCATGTCGTGCTCGACCACGACCACGCTGTTGCCGGCGTCCACGATGCGCTCGAGTTGGGCGATCAGCCGCTCGACATCCCTGGGATGAAGACCGGTGGTCGGCTCGTCCAGGACATAGAGCGTGTGACCGCGTTGCGGCCGCATGAGCTCGGTCGCAAGCTTGATGCGCTGGGCTTCCCCGCCCGACAATTCGGTGGCGGACTGACCGAGACGAATATAGCCGAGCCCGACCTCGCGGACGACCGATAGGGACCGGTTGAGGGTTGGATCTTCGTGGAAGAATTCGAAGGCTTCGTCGACGCGCATCGCCAGCACATCCGCGATGGATTTTCCGCGGATCTTCACCTCCAGCGTCTTGTCATTGTAGCGCGCGCCCTTGCAGGTCGGGCAGGGCGCATAGACGCTGGGAAGAAACAGAAGCTCGACGCAGACAAATCCTTCGCCTTCGCAGGTGCTGCATCGGCCCTTCGCGACATTGAAGGAAAAGCGCCCGGCATCGTAGCGGCGGGACTTTGCCTGCGGCGTCACGGCGAACAGCTTCCGGACGTGGTCGAACAGGCCGGTATAGGTTGCAAGGTTGGATCGCGGCGTGCGGCCGATCGGCCTCTGATCCACCACGACGAGACGATCGACCTGGTCGAGGCCGGCGACGATCTCGCCGCCCAATGTCTCGACCGTGGGTGCCAGGCTATCGTCGTCCGCGTCCGCAGCCCGTGCATGGCCGAGATGCTCCGCCATGGCATCGACGAGGAATTGGCTGATCAGGCTCGATTTGCCGGAGCCCGACACGCCGGTCACGCTGGCGAGAACGCCGAGCGGGATATCGACGTCGAGGCCGCGGAGATTATTCCGGGTCACACCCCGGACTTTCAGATGCGCCTTCGGCTGGCGGCGGACCATCGGCAGCGGCTTTCGTGGATGCGCGAGATAATGGGCGGTTCGCGATTGCGCGACCTGCCCGAGTCCTGAGGGCGGTCCGCTATAGAGGATGTTCCCGCCGCCTTCGCCGGCATCAGGCCCGACATCCACCAGCCAGTCGGCATGCTTGATCACCTCGATCTCGTGCTCGACCACGAAGATCGAATTGCCCGCGTGTTTCAGCCGGTCCAGCGCCCGCAGCAGCGCCTCGGTGTCGGCGGGATGCAGACCTGCCGACGGTTCGTCGAGCACATAGACGACGCCGAACAGGTTGGAGCGAACCTGGGTCGCAAGTCGTAGCCGCTGCAACTCGCCCGGCGACAGCGTCGGCGTGCTGCGCTCGCAAGCGAGATAGCCGAGGCCGAGATCGAGCAGGACGGCCAGCCGCGCCGACAGATCCTCGCAGATCCGCCTGGCGACGATGGTCTTCTCCGATGCGTTATCCGTCGAAGCTTTTGCGAACGGCTTCATCATCTCCTGTAGCTTCTTGAGCGGCAGATGAGACATCTCGGCGATATCAAGTCCGGCGAATTTGACCTTGAGCGCCTCGGGCTTCAATCGCGTGCCATGGCAAGTCGGGCAGTCCTGGGTGATCATGAATTGCGCGACGCGGCGCTTCATCATCGCACTCTCGGACTTGGCAAAGGTCTGCATCACGTAGCGCTTGGCGCCGGTGAACGTGCCCTGATAGCTCGGCTCCTCCTTGCGGCGCAGGGCCCGTTTGGCTTCGGCCAAGTCGTAACCGGCATAGACCGGAACGGTCGGCTGCTCCTCCGTGAACAGGATCCAGTCGCGGTCCTTCCTGGGCAGCTCACGCCAGGGCTTGTCCACGTCGTAGCCCAGCGTGGTCAGGATGTCCCGGAGGTTCTGTCCCTGCCAGGCACTCGGCCAGGCCGCGATGGCGCGCTCGCGGATGGTTAAGGTGTCGTCGGGCACCATGGACTTCTCGGTGACGTCGAGCATCCTGCCGATACCGTGGCAGGTCGGGCAGGCGCCTTCCGGCGTGTTCGGCGAGAACGATTCCGCATAGAGCATCCTTTGTCCGCGCGGGTAATCGCCGGCACGGGAATAGAGCATCCTGAGCAGGTTCGAGATGGTGGTCACGCTGCCGACGGACGACCTCGTCGTCGGCGCGCCGCGCTGCTGCTGGAGCGCTACGGCGGGCGGTAGGCCTTCGATGTCGTCCACCTCAGGGATCTGCATCTGGTGGAAGAGGCGCCGCGCGTAAGGCGACACCGATTCCAGATATCGCCGTTGCGCCTCGGCGTAGACCGTCCCGAAGGCGAGCGAGGATTTTCCGGAGCCCGACACGCCGGTGAACACGACGAGGGCGTTGCGCGGAATGCGAACGTCGACGTTCCTGAGATTGTGCTCACGCGCGCCCCGCACGCGAACGAAGCCGTCATCCTGCATCAGGCCATCGGGGTGTCTTGATCGGTCGTCCATCTCGCTGCTCCGGCCCACGCATGGGAGATAACGGCAGGATCGCAGGATGGGTCCACAGATGCCAGCGCACCGGTTGCGTTCTGCACAAAGCGAAGGCCCGCCGCGATTGAAGCGACGGGCCATGCAAGGGCGATGGGGCGCTCGGGACGGGGCCCTGGTGCCCCAGCGTGGGTGTTACTGCGACAGCTTCACGAAGCTCGGAAACTTCAGCTTGCCCTCCGCGATCTTCTCGGGCCAGACCACGACCTGCTTGGAGTCCTGCCACTGGAAGACCAGACCGGATACGGTCGTGGGACCGGACTTGATGCCGTGGGTGAACTCGTCGTCCTTGCCGTAGAACTGGATGCGGCCGATCGTGCCCTCGTAGTCGGTCTTTTCGAGTTCAGCGACCATCTTGTCCGGATCGGTCGAGCCGGCGCGCTTGATCGCCTCCGTGATGAAGTAGACCTCGTCATAGGCGGTGTAGCCGGTGTAGGCCGGCGGCGAGCCGAACTTGGCCTTGAAGGCGGCCGCGAACGGTTTCGTCTTGGAGGTGACGGCGACGTCGGGCGTTGCGACCGCCAGCGACGGGACGCCGTCGGCGGCGCCATTGGTGTCCTTCCAGAAGGTCGGGCTCAGCGCCTGCGCGCTGATGCCGAACATCGGGACCGGCACCTGCTGGTTCTTCCACTGCACCGTCGGCTGCACGCCGACATGCGAGATGCCGGTGACGATCACGTCCGGCTTCTTGGCCTCGATATTGTTGAAGATCGGCGTGAAGTCGGTGGTATCGGGCGAGAACCGCACGTGCTCGACGACCTTGAGGCCTGCTTTCGGAAGACAGGCTTCGTAGCCGACGTCGAGCGGCTTGGTCCAGGCGGCGTCCTCGCTCATGATCGCGGCCGTCTTGAACTTGAGCTTGTCGACCAGCAGATCCTTGGCGGCGTCGCAGACGAGCTGCGCTTGTGCGGCCGAGGTCAGATAGCCGTGGAAGGTGTATTTGTTCTTTTCGTAGTCGTTATGGATCGCCTTGGTGATCTCGTTCGAGGCGGCGCCGGGGGTGATCAGCGGCATCTTCAGCCGCGCTGCCCAGGGCTCGAGCGCCAGCACGACCTCGCTGATATAGCTCGCGATCACGGCGGAGACCTTGTCCTCGCTCACCGCGCGCTGGAACGCGCGCACCGAGTCCGCCGAGGAGCTCTTGTTGTCGTAGGTCACGATCTCGATCTTGCGGCCGAGAATGCCACCCTTGGCGTTGATCTCGTCGGCGGCGATCTGCGCGCCGCCGGGCGTCGCGGCACCAGCGATCGACTGCACCTCGGCGATGACGCCGATCTTGATAGGATCGTTCGACTGCGCATAGGCGGGAGCAGCAAGGCACAGCGCCAGCGCGGAGGCGAGGAGGAAGCTGCCGCTCAAACTCTTCGATGGTCGCATGGTCGTTTCCTTTTGCTTGTTTTGTTGTTGGTATGGGCGAACTAGAGAAAATCGGCGCCAGCCTCCGCGGCGAAGCGGCCCGGATCGCCCTCCCAGACGATCCTTGCATGCTCGAGCACATAGACGCGGTCGGCATGCGGAAGCGCGAAGGTCACGTTCTGCTCGCCGAGCAACACCGTGATCGATGTCGTCTGCCGCAGCCTGGTTAGGGCCTTGGACAGGAGTTCGAGGATGACGGGGGCGAGGCCCAGCGTCGGCTCGTCCAGGATCAGGATCTGCGGCTGCATCATCAGCGCGCGGCCGATCGCAAGCATCTGCTGCTCGCCGCCGGAGAGCGTTTGCGCCATCTGGCCCTGACGCTCTTTCAGGATCGGGAATAGCTCGAACAGCCAGGCGAGCTGTGCCGCGCGCTTGTCGTCGGCCAGATGTTGCCCGCCAAGGTCGAGATTTTCGCGTACCGACATCTCGCCGAACAGCTCGCGCGATTCCGGGCACTGCACGAGGCCGCTGCGGGCGATCTTCGCCGGTGTCGTGCCGCGCAGCTTCTCGCCGTTGCGCACGATCTCGCCGCTGTAGGGCAGGAAGCCCGAGATGGTGTTGAACAATGTGGTCTTGCCGGCGCCGTTGAGACCGACGATCGAGACGAACTCGCCCTCATGGACGTGGATCGAGACGTTCTCCAGCGCCTGCGCCTTGCCGTAGAACACGCTGACATTCTCGACCTGGAGCAGCGGCACCTTGTCCTTGAAGCTGGTCTCGGGCCGCGCATGGGTCTCGATGGCGCCGCCGAGATAGACCCGCCGCACCGTCTCGTTCTTCATGACGTCCTCGGCCTTGCCGGTGACGATCTCCTCGCCGAGGTACATCGCGAGCACGCGGTCGACCAGCGCCGCGACGCTCTTGACGTTGTGGTCGACCAGCATTACCGCGCGGCCCTCGTCGCGGAAACTGCGAATCAGGTCGGAAAACATTTCGACCTCGGCCCGCGTCAGCCCGGCAAAGGGCTCGTCCACCAGCACGACCTTGGGATCGCGCGCGATAGCCTTTGCCAGCTCGAGCCGGCGCAGGTCGGCGAAGGGCAGCGTCGGCGGGCGGCGGTTCATCACGTTGCCGAGCCCGACGCGATCGGCGATCCATTTGGCGCGCTCGAGCAGCGCCTTGTCCGGAAACAGCATGAACAGGCTGTCCGGCAGCAGCGCGACCATGATGTTCTCCAGCACAGTCTGCCGGTTCAGCGGTCGCGAATGCTGGAACACCATGCCAAAGCCCTTGCGCGCGATCTTGTGCGCCGGCAAGCCCGCGACGTTCTCGCCCTCGAATACGACTTCGCCTGATGTCGGGCGTTCGATGCCCATGACGCTCTTCATCGCGGTCGATTTGCCCGAGCCGTTCGGGCCGATCAGGCCAAAGATCTCGCCGCTATTGACCTCGAAGCCCAGGTTCTTCACCGCCGTCAATCCGCCGAAGCGCTTGGTCAGGCCGCGGACTTCGAGCACGGCCCGGTTTGAAGATCGCATATCCATCACGAGCGCGCCTCACGCGAGAGGGCCGCTCCGAGGAAGCCGCCGGGGAAGAACAGCACGACGAGCAGCGCGACGGCCGAGACGATGAAGGTCGCAAGCTCGCCGGTGGGCCTGAGGAACTCGCCGGCGACGATCAGGAAGATCGCGCCCAGCGCCGCGCCAAGCACGGTACGCCGGCCGCCGAGCACGGCCGAGACGATCACGTTGACGCCGACCGCGACGTCGACGACGGTGCCGACCGAGGCGGTGCCGAAATAGAACACCAGCAGCGCGCCTGACAGCCCTGAGAAGAACGCGCTGACGATGAAGGCGGCGAGCTTGTGCTTGACGATGTTGAAGCCGAGCGCGCCGGCCTGCACCGGATCCTGGCCGCTGGCTTGCAGCACCAGGCCAACAGGCGATTGCGACAGGCCATAGAGGATCGCCGCCGAGATCGTCATGAAGCCGAGCGCGATCCAATAATTGACGCCGGCGTTGATCGAGATGACGTCGGGAATGGTCAGCCCGATCTCGCCACCGGTGAGGTCGGCAAACACCACGATGAAATTCTGCAGCATCAGCACCGCGACCAGCGTGGTCAGGCCGAAATACGGTCCGCGCACCCGAAGCGCCGGCAGCGCCAGCACGAGGCCGGCGATGACGGAGGCGAGCGCGCCGAGCACGATGCAGAGATAAACTGACCAGCCGAACTGGGCATTCAGGATGCCGGCGGTGTAGGCGCCGACGCCGATCAGGAAGGTCGGCCCGAAATTGACCTCGCCGGCGAAGCCGAACAGCAGGTCCCACGCCATTGCGAACACGCCGAAATAGAAGGCGACGGTGAGAAGCCCGAGCACGTAGCCGGAGACGTAGAGCGGCAGCGTCGCCGCGATGACGACGAGCGCGAATGAGATGAAGAACAGGCGTGTCGTAAAGAAGCTGGCCATCTCAGCGCCTCCCCAGAAGGCCCTGGGGCCGGATGTACATCACGAACACGAGCAGCAGCAGCGCCGGAATGGTGCGGTAGGCTGGCGAGACCAGATAGGCCGTGAGCGTTTCGAGATAGCCGACCACGAAGGCTGCGATCAGCGAGCCGGAGACGCTGCCGAGGCCGCCGAGCACGACGATCGAGAACGCGCTCGCGGTCAGCGGTCCGACGCTGTAGGAGCTGACGCCGAGAAACATTCCGAGCAGCACGCCGGCGATGCCGGCGAGGATGCCGTAGATCGCCCACACCACGACGTAGATGTTGGTGAGCTCGAGGCCGAGCAGGGTGACGCCGCGTGGGTTCATCGAGGCCGCCAGCACCGCCTTGCCGGTGCGGGTGCGGTTCACCAGGAGCCACAACAGAGCGATGACGAAGCAGCACACGATCGCGGTAAAGATCTCGTTCCTGGGCGTGCGGACGCCGAGAATCTCGACCACGCCCTCGACGATCGGCAGCACGGTCTTGGCGTTGTTGGTGAACAAATAAGCGATCACCTCCTGGATCATGATCCCCCATAGCAGCGTGCCGGTGAGGACGAAGATCTCCTTCTCTTCATTCGGGATGCGCCGGGAATCCTGGATCGGCTTCACCACCGCGAAATAGGTCGCAAAGGATGTAAGGAGGGCGACACCGACGCCGATCAGTGCGCCGGCATAGGTGCCGACATTCAGGATGCTGGCGGCAGCCCAGGCCGCCACCGCTGCCGCCACCATGATGGCCCCGTGGGAGAGGTTGAGGACGCCGGAGACGCCGAAGATCAGCGTGAAGCCGGTGGCACCGAGAGCATAGAGAGCGCTGATGGCAAAGCCATCGATCAGAATCTGGAAAGCACGCATCTAGGGTTGGCAATCCGATTTATGAGAGACGATGTTGCTGGAGCAACGTGCTGCGGGGGCCGCATGTGGAAGCTCCCGGGAGCTGGTCCCGGGAGCGTGTCCTGCTAGTTCGAGAGCTTGATGAAGCTCGGGAACTTGACGTCGACCTTGGCGACTTCCTTGGGCCAGACCGCGCTCTGCTTGCCGTCCTGCCATTGCAGCATCAGCCCGGTGATCAGGCCCTTGCCGTATTTGATCGAGTGCGTGAACGGATCGTCCTTGCCGTAGAACTGGACACGGCCGATCGTGCCTTCCCAGTCGGTCGTCTCCAGAGCGGCGACCAGCTTGTCGGCGTCGGTCGAGCCCGCGCGCTTCACCGCATCGGCGATGTAGTAGACCTCGTCATAGGCGGTGTAGCCGGCATAGGAGGGATAGTTGCCGAACTTCTTCTTGAAGGCTTCGGCGAACGGCACTGATTTCGGCGTCACCGCGACGCCTGGGCCGGAGACGCCCTGGTAGAGTACGCCCTCGGCCGCCTGATTGGTGTCCTTGCCGAAGGTCTCGTTGGTGGCCTGCGAGGAGATGCCGAACATCGGGATCGGCACCTGCTGGTTCTTCCACTGCACCGTCGGCTGCACGCCGACATGGGAGATCCCGGTGATGATCACGTCGGGCTTGGAGCCTTCGATCTTGTTGAAGATCGGCGTGAAGTCGGTGGTATCGGGCGAGAAGCGGATGTGGTCGAGCACCTTCAGCCCGATCTTGGGCAGGCATTCCTCGTAGCCGATGTCGAGCGGCTTGGTCCAGGCGGCGTCCTCGCTCATGATGACCGCGGTCTTCATGTGCATCTTGTCGACGAGCAGGTCCTTGGCGCCGTCGCAGACGGAAAGCGCCAGCGCGGCGGAGGTCAGATAGCCGTGGAAGGTGTACTTGTTCTTCTCGTAGTCGGCATGGACGCTCTTGCTGATCTCGTTGGAGGCGGCACCGGGCGTGACGAACGGCGTCTTCAGCCGCGAGGCCCAGGGCTCCAGTGCCAGCACGACTTCGCTGATGTAGCTGGCGATGACCGCATTGACCTTGTCCTCGTTCACCGCGCGCTGGAAGGCGCGCACTGAATCTGCCGAGGAGGAATGATTGTCGTAAGAGACGATCTCGATCTTGCGGCCGTCGACGCCGCCATTGGCGTTTATCTCGTCGGCGGCGAGCTGTGCCGCCTGGGGGATGGAGGCGCCGGCAATCGCCTGCGCTTCCGCGATCACGCCGATCCTGATCGGGTCGGCCGCAAGCGCCGCGCCTGACGTCATCAACACAGCGGCCGCGGCGGTACCGAGTGCTATTCGCAACGCAACAGAGAGCGGTTTCTTCATCTTGTTCTCTCCCTTAACAGGCCTCTTATGAGCCATTATGCCGCGACTATACCGGCGGAGACATTCTCGGCAAGTGAAACCGCGTTCAGGATTGTGAGGCACGACCTAAAGTCTAGCGCTGGGCAATAGCGGGCAGGAAAGCTGTCGGACCCGTTTCACGCGGAGGCATGCAGATTTCGTCGGTAGGCATGCGCAGCTATCGCGGGCGCACAGCAACCGGAACGCTGAATTGCGATGCCGTCGCGTCGGCTCAGCGCGCTTGCAGCAGCGATGGATCGAGCGGCGCGAGCCGGGCCGGATCGAATGGCGAGATGTCGACGTTGCGCGTCGCACCCTCCGCGATCAGTTGCGCCATGACCTCGCCCGTGGCGGGCGCATTCAGGATGCCCCATACATTGTGCCCCGTCGCAACATACAGACCTTCACTTCGCGGCACCTTGCCGATCAGCGGCAGGCCGTCCTGTGTCACCGGCCGGAAGCAGGCTTGTTGCGCAATGATCCTCTCGGAGCGGAACAGCGGCGACAGCCGCTCGGACATGGTTTGCAGGCGCGCGATCGCGTCCTTGTCCGGCGTCACGGCCGCCGGATCGAGCGGAAGCGGCGCGATGTCGGAGAGAGCGGTGATATGCGTGCTGCCGTCGGCGCGAGGAAAGACCTCGATCGACACGGCACTGCCATTCTCTTCATACTCCAGGAACAGCGCATCGGCCGGCGCATCCGTGCCGGTGTCGTACACGATGCTCGGGCTGCGCTGGCCGTAGACGGCGGGCAGGCTCATCCATTGCGCCGCGAGCAGCGACCATGGTCCCATCGCGATCACGACGGCGTCCGCCTCGACGATGCCGCCGTCGACCTCGACGCCCGTCGCGGTGGTGCCGTTCGCATCGCGCATGATGCCGGTCACCTGGCCGGGACGAAACTCGGCGCCTTCCGCGAGCGCCGCGTTCATCACGGCTGCGGTGAATTTTTTGGGGTGAACGATCGCGGCGGTCTCCATCGTGCCGATGCGCTGGGCGATGATGACGCCGTTGCTGAGCCAGCCGAGCGCGGACGGTGCATCCCGGCGCGGGTGGCCATCGGCGGCAACGAAGCCGCTATAAGCGGTCATCGGGCGATAGCCCCAATCGCCTGCGATCTGTTCCGGCAGCTGCGCATGGATCGCAAAGCTCCGTCGCGCCAGCGCATCGAGCGGCGAGCCCTCGCACCAGTCGCGCGCGAGGAAGCCGCCCGCCTTGCCTGACGCCGCGGCCGCGACGCCCGCCCGCTCCACGACGACGATTTCGATGCCACGGCGGCGGAGAAACCAGGCGATGCAGGCGCCGATCACGCCGCCGCCGCAGATCACAACGCGCATGAATGCTCCCTTACACAATGAAATCCTTCGCATGGAGATCCGCGGTATGGATTCCCGCCAGCGTAATCGTATCGGTCGCCGTCAGGTGGATCACCGCGTTTCCTGTGCTGTCATCGCTGATCAGGCTTTTCAGCGCCGCCCAGTCTGCGAAGCCGTAATCGTGCAAATTGATCAAATCATGCTCTCGCGCCGTGCTGCCGACAGCCTTGTTGCCCTGGTCGAAATCGTTGATCACGTCCAGGCCCGAATTTTTGTCGAAGACGAATCTGTCGTCGTTCGGTCCGCCCCAGAGCTGGTCATTTCCGCCACCGCCATTCAACATGTCCTTGCCGCCGGTGATCGAGCCGGCTGTGAACGGAGCGTAGGTCTGTGCGTCGCCATACAGGAAATCGTCGCGGCTGCTGCCGAGGAGGATATCATCTCCGCCATGCGCATTGCCTGACATGTTCGAGGCGTCTCCGACGAGCACGATGGACGTGGAGTCCGGGTTGCCGTCGACGGTCGCGATCAGGATATCGTTGCCGCCACGGGTATCGTCGCTCATGTAGCCGGCGTCTCCGACCAGAGACGCGCCGCCGGATCGGGCTGGGGCACCGACGGTGTAGATGAGCATGTCGTTGCCGCCGTGCGCATCGCCGCTCATGGAGACGAGGGCATCGCCGGAGATTGAAGCGCCGCCGTAACTGCCGCCCTGGGTCACGCTGAGGATATCATTGCCGCCACGCGCGTGATCGCTCATGGAACTGCCGGAATCTCCGCCGAACGTGCCGGACGATCTGTTTCCCATCGATGCAATGACGACGTCATTGCCGCCCCCCGTGTCGGCTGACATGGCGGTTTCGGCATCGCCAAAAATGCCGAGAGACGCGTAGATCGATGTCGATGCATCGACATGAAGTACATCGTTGCCGCCATGGGCGTCGCCGGACATCGCCTGCGCATCGCCGTCCAGGAACACGTAGTCCCCGAAGCCTGTGACGGTCGCGGCGAGATGGTCGCCTCCTCCGTGAGAATGTCCTTGGAGGGTCTGGTCGTCGCCAACGAATATCAGGACCGCGTTGCCACCGTCGACGGTCGCGATCATCTTGTCGCTGCCGCCGCGGCCTCCGTTCGGAAGGCCCGGGTCTCCGAACTCCGTCACGAATTGCTGGTTCCCCACGCTGACGATGATGGTGTCGTTCGGCATACGGCGCATCGCGCAACTCCCGGTTCAAGTCGGGCGCGAGAACGAAGAGCATCATGCCTTTGCACCGCGCTGCGGCCTTGCCGCGCGATTCAATCTTCGTTGGATTAATGGCGGAGATTTGCCCGCGGCGTAATTTGATTGCGATCAGGGAACCGCGGGCGCCGGCGATCCACGCCGACGCCCGTGCTTGCGATCTTGCGCGCGGGCTCAGCCCGGTCCGGCGCCTTGCGTGGCCGTGTACACCGCATAGAGCGATTGGCTCGCCGCCATGAACAGGCGATTGCGCTTGGGGCCGCCGAAGCAGACGTTGCCGCACACTTCGGGCAACCGGATGCGGCCGAGCAGCTTGCCCTCCGGCGACCACGTCGTCACGCCGCTGTAGCCGACGGCGCGGCCGGCATTGCTGGAGGCCCAGACATTGCCGTTGACGTCGCAGCGCACGCCGTCCGGTCCGCACTTCACACCGTCAATCACGCACTCGCTGAACCGCTTGTGGTTGGTGAGCTTGTTGTCGGCGCCGACGTCGAACACGAATATTTCGCCCTTGCCGCCGGGGCCGGTGTCGCCGGGGCCTTTGCCGGTTGATACGACGTAGAGCTTCTTGAAGTCCGGGGAGAAGCACAGCCCGTTCGGGTCGGGCACCTGCTCCTCCGTGACGACGAGGTCGACACGGCCGCTAGGATCGATGCGATAGCAATTGGTCGGCAGCTCGCGCTTGCCCGGTGCGAAGCCGGCCGGCTGTCCAATGCGCGGATTGAGCTTGCCGCCGGAATTGCTCGGACCGCCCGCGGCATCGGGCTCACCTTCGTAGAGCTGGCCGCCGTAGGGCGGATCGGTAAACCAGTAGCTGCCGTCAGGATGGGCGACGACATCGTTCGGCGAGTTCAGCTTCTTGCCGTTGTAGTTGTCGCAAAGCACGGTCGCGGTCCCGTCATGTTCATAACGCGTCACCCGCCGGGTCAAATGTTCGCAAGAGAGTTGACGGCCCTGGAAGTCGAACGAGTTGCCGTTGGAGTTGTTGGACGGCGAGCGGAATACGCTGACGCGACCGTCGTCTTCGCTCCAGCGCATCTGCCTGTTGTTGGGAATGTCGCTCCAGAGCAGATAGCGGCCCTGTGCACTCCACGCCGGGCCTTCAGCCCACAGCAAACCCGTATAGAGACGCTTGATCGCCGTGTTGGGCTGCGCGAGATCGTTGAAGGACGGATCGACTGTGACGACATCGGGGTCCCAGAAATAGGTGGTCGGCGCGCCGTTGGGACCGAAATCGCGTGGCGGGGTGGTAATCGTCGTCGGCGGCGCGGCTGGTCCGGTCTGGGCCAGCGCGGAGCCGGCGCCGGCAAAAGTGGCGGCGCCGAGCGCAAACCCCTGAACGAGCGTTCGTCGTGAAAGCGCAGCATCCTGGTCACGCTGCTTTTGGCGTGTCATCGCGTCCTCCCGGTCATGTTCGGCTAGCCGGTTGATCCGGCCGAGCAGGGCAAGGTTAGTCCGGTCCGATGACGGTTGCGAGGGGGAGGTACGCATCCTCAGCGAGATCGGGGCGGCAAAGCGCTGCAACGTCGAACATGGAAACGACAAATTCATCAGGCGTGACGGGGTTTACCGGAGCTGTCTTCGGGACATTGCCAAGCAGGGGAATGTCAAGCCTTGACCTCCTGCGCGATGCTGGCAGAACGTCATTCGGGGCGTAAGTCGGAGTTTACTGTGGTCGCTGTCGTCGTACTGGTTTTGCTGCTCGGGATTGCATTTGCGGCCGGCTATTTCACCCGCGACTACGTCTCCCGAAAAAGACGAGCCGAGGCGCGCCGCTGGCGTGAGTACAGCGAGCCGGATTGGCTCAGTGCCAACGCACCAGCCAACACCAACGATATCGCGATCGCTGGCACGGCTACGCCGGTTGCCACCAGCGAGCTCGGTCAGATGCTGAACCGCTGGGAGAGCAGGGCTCGCGCTCGCCGCTCGGCATAGCTTGACCGCCTTGCCGGCGTTCGGTCGGCCAAACAATTGGCACCGGTCACGCATCCGGCGCTGCGATCATGTCAGCCCTTCTGTCCATCTTTTGGCGTTGCGGTTGCTGCCATTTCTCGTCTAGAAACGACGCATCGAGCCTCCCGGCAACCAACCGTCAACGGTTTTGACCGAGGGTTTGAGGGTTCAAAGGGTCCGGTAATGCTGATTCGCGGCCAAATCGATGGGATTTCGGGGGAGGTGGCTCTTGCCGCCGCCGCGATCCCGGCCGCGCTGCTGCCCACCCTCCTGATTGGCGGGCTTCTTCTTACTTGCCCCTGAGGGCCGGCTGGGCGCCATGCGCCTGGGCGCTCAGGGGTTGGTCGAGATCACCGGACACCTCAAGCGCCCAGAAGACTGACGGCGCAAAAAGCTCAAAAGGAAATTCAAATGGCCCCCGTGAACAAGTCCGATAAGGACCGCGTCATCATTTTCGACACCACCCTGCGCGACGGCGAGCAGTGCCCCGGCGCCACCATGACCTTCGAGGAGAAGCTCGAGGTCGCCGAGATGCTGGACGATATGGGCGTCGACGTCATCGAGGCCGGCTTCCCCATTACCTCGGAAGGCGACTTCCAGGCGGTCAGCGAGATCGCCCGCCGCTCCAAGAACGCCGTCATCGCCGGTCTGTCGCGTGCCCATCCGGCCGACATCGACCGCTGCGCAGAAGCGGTGAAATTCGCCAAGCGTGGCCGCGTCCACACCGTGATCGCGACGTCGCCGCTGCATATGCGGGTGAAGCTGAACAAGACCCCGGAGCAGGTGCTCGAGACCTCGGTGGCCATGGTCGCGCGCGCCCGCAACCAGATCGACGACGTCGAATGGTCGGCCGAAGACGGCACCCGCAGCGAGATGGACTATCTGTGCCGCATCGTCGAAGCCGTCATCAAGGCCGGCGCCACCACGGTGAACATTCCTGATACCGTCGGTTACACCACGCCCGACGAATACACCCACTTCATGAAGACGCTGATCGAGCGCGTGCCGAACTCGGACAAGGCGGTGTTCTCCGTGCACTGCCATAACGACCTCGGCATGGCGGTGGCGAACTCGCTGGCAGGCGTCATTGGCGGCGCGCGCCAGGTCGAGTGCACCATCAACGGCATCGGCGAGCGTGCCGGCAACGCCGCGCTGGAAGAGATCGTGATGGCGATCAACGTGCGCAACGACAAATTCCCGTTCTGGAATAAGATCGACACGACGCAGCTGACCCGCGCCTCGAAGGTGGTGTCGGCGGCGACCTCGTTCCCGGTGCAGTACAACAAGGCCATCGTCGGCCGCAACGCGTTCGCGCATGAGAGCGGCATCCATCAGGATGGCGTGCTGAAGGACGCTTCCACTTACGAGATCATGCGGCCCGAGATGGTCGGCCTCAAGCAGTCCTCGCTGGTGCTGGGCAAGCATTCCGGCCGCCACGCCTTCGTGCACAAGCTGGAGGAGATGGGCTACAAGCTCGGTCCGAACCAGCTGGAAGATGCGTTCACGCGGATGAAGGCGCTGGCCGACCGCAAGAAGGACATCTACGACGAGGACATCGAGGCGCTGGTCGACGAGGAGATGGCGGCTTCGCACGACCGCATCAAGCTGACCTCGCTGACCGTGATCGCCGGTACCCATGGCCCGCAGCGCGCGACGATGAAGCTCGATGTCGACGGCCAGATCAAGATCGAGGAGGCCGAAGGCAACGGGCCGGTCGATGCCGTGTTCAACTGCATCAAGCGCCTGGTGCCGCACGAAGCCAAGCTCGAGCTGTACCAGGTCCACGCCGTGACCCAAGGCACCGACGCGCAGGCCGAAGTCTCGGTGCGGCTGTCGCACGAGGGACGCGCCATGACCGCGCGCGCGGCGGATCCGGATACGCTGGTGGCCTCAGCAAAGGCCTATCTCGGCGCGCTCAACAAGATGGTCATGAAACGCCAGCGCGACACCGTAACGACCGCGGCGGCGAGCTGAGGTTGCTACTACCGCCTCTTCCGGAAGCGGGAGAGGCGGTGCTTGCGGCGTTCACCATGAATGGCTGCCCTGCTAACGACCAATAGCAGCTGGTGATGTCGACCTGTATTGATGCTGACGGCATAGGCCACCCGCGCGCCCGGTGGCCCAAATAACAACAGGGAGAGATTATGCGCACCTTCGCGATCGCTGCGTCCATCGCGGTCCTGGCACTTGGCTTGACCGGGCCGGCATCGGCCCAGTCGCCTATCATCATCAAGTTCAGCCACGTGGTGGCCACCGACACGCCGAAGGGCAAGGCGTCGGAGAAATTCAAGGAGCTCGCCGAGAAGTACACCGGCGGCAAGGTCAAGGTCGAGATCTACCCGAACTCGACGCTTTACAAGGACAAGGAAGAACTCGAGGCGCTCCAGCTCGGCAGCGTGCAGATGCTGGCGCCGTCCAATTCCAAGTTCGGTCCGCTCGGCATCCGCGAGTTCGAGGTATTCGATCTCCCCTACATCCTGCCTGATCTGAAGACGCTGCGGAAGGTGACGGAAGGTCCGCTCGGTGCCAGGCTACTCAAGCTGCTCGAACCGAAGGGCATCACCGGCCTTGCCTATTGGGACAACGGCTTCAAGCAGATGAGCGCCAACAAGAAGCTGGTGACGCCGGCCGACTATCAGGGCGTCAAGTTCCGCATCCAGTCCTCGCGCGTGCTCCAGGCGCAGTTCAAGGCGCTCGGCTCGCTGCCGCAGGTGATGGCGTTCGGCGAAGTCTACCAGGCGCTGCAGACCGGCGTCGTCGACGGGCAGGAGAACACCTGGTCGAACATCTATACCCAGAAGATGCACGAGGTGCAGAAGTACATCACCGAGAGCAACCACGGCTACATCGGCTACGTCGTGATCGTGAACAAGAAGTTCTGGGACGATTTGCCGGCTGACATCCGGGACCAGCTGACGAAGGCGATGAAGGAAGCGACCGACTTCAACAATACGCAGTCGCAGAAGGAGAACGAGGACGCGCTCGCCGAGATCAGGAAGAGCGGCAAGAGCGAGATCATCAAGCTGACGCCGGAGCAGGACGAGGCGATGCGCAAGGCCATGGAGCCGGTCTACAAGGACGCCGCAGGCCGCGTCGGCCAGCCGCTGATCGACGAATTCCAGAAGGAAGCGAAGAGCACGACGAACTGATTTGAACGGATGATGAATGGGGGCTTCCGTGCCGGGCGCGGAAGCCCCTTTTTGTTGCGAATGATTTCCGATTGCGACTGAACTAAAATTCAGGAGCGTTACATCTTGGAAAGGACGCGCTCCCTGTCCAAGTTGTAAGTTGCGCGCAAGCCGCGCTGCGCTCATCCTCACGACATCCTTCCAGAGGAGAGTTCGCATGAGGAAATTCACCATCGCCGCCATCGCCGTGCTCAGCATCGCCGGCTCGGGCGCGGTCTATGCCCAGTATCATCGCCCGTGGATGCACGAGCACATGCGCCACATCCGCATGAACCCGGAAGACCGCGCCGCCATGGTCGACGCGCGGATCGCTGCCGTCCATGCCGGGCTGAAGCTCAACGCCGACCAGGAAAAGCTGTGGCCGCCGGTCGAGGCCGCCGTGCGCGACTTCGCCAAGCTGCGCATCGACCGCGCCAATGCGCGGATGAATGCCGGCGCCGGCGATGCCGGCAAGGACGCTAACAAGGACGCCGTCAGGCCGGAGGATCCGGTCGCCCGCCTGCGTCAGCGCGCCGAGGACATGGGCGCAACGTCGGCGGCCCTGAAGAAGATCGCCGATGCCGCCGATCCGCTCTACAAGACCCTCGACGAGGGCCAGAAGCGGCGCCTCGCCGTGCTGACCCGTCACCGCGGCCCGTTCGGCGGCGGCGAAGACGGCCCGCGCCGCCACTTCATGGAGCGTGGAATGGACCGCATGATGGAGCGCGGCAGGGACCACTTCCACCGCGACCGTTTCGACCGCGACGATGGCCCGGACCGGGACCGCGAGGGCCGGCTCTGAGCCTGCAAGCGTTGCCCCGATCAACCCTGGCGAAGCCGCTGGAATCCAGCGGCTTTTCGCTTTTTTGGGGGATGTGGGCAAACCCTTGGCAAAGCCTTGGCATACCCTTGGAAAACTTACGCGCCATCGCTTGCCAGACCCGGATCGCTTTGCTAAACGACCGGCCTCGCAAGGCTTTAACCGCCTTTCGGGCGCATAGCTCAGTTGGTAGAGCAGCTGACTCTTAATCAGCGGGTCCCAGGTTCGAGCCCTGGTGCGCCCACCATATAATTCAAACACTTAGCGGGCTGAGCAAACGGCAAAACCAGCGCCGTTTACACCACCGTTTACAGTTTTGTTCTCGCTTCGAGCTTCACCACCGCAGCTTCAGCGAGCTGAATGTCGCGACCGAGGCAGTGCGCTTCGAGAATGGCCTCGACGTCTTTCAACGAATGACCTGTGACGGCTGCGATCTGTGGCACGCTGGCGCCTGCGATTGCGAGGCGCACCACTGCCGTGCCGCGCAGGTCGTGAAAGGTCAGTTCACCGATACCGGCGCGCTCACATGCCCTTCCCCAGGACGTGCGAAAGCCGTCCGACGTCCATGGCCGACCGAGCGTGTTGGTCAGGATCAGGGGGGCCTCGGCGCTCGGTGATATCGAGAAGGGTTCGCAAAGGCGCGCCGGCTGGCATCGCGACGCGCCGCCCGCCTTTAGACTGGCGCAGGCGAATGTAGGGGTTCTCGTAGGCGGACCAGGGCAGTCGCAGCAAGTCGCCTTGGCGCTGGCCAATCCACAACGCCAGGACTAAGGCGGGCTGGATCTCGCTAAAGGCGATCGCAAGAACCGCTGCGATGTCCTGCTCGGTCCAAATCTTGTCTCTGCGGTCTGCTACGTAGAGGCGGCCCCCGCGCTCGCATGGGTTGGTCGCGATGATGCCGCGGTCTTTTGCGAACGACATGATCCGCGCCAACGTGGTCCAGGCGTAGTCCGCCTTACGTGGTGTCTCGGCGAACGGGTCGCGCCAGGCCTTGAACTCACCACGCACTCGACGATCGGCCAGAGCTGCCACCGGCAGGTCGCCGAATTCATCTTCGATCAGCTTAATGTAGGCGAGGTACGCACGACGGGTCGATGCCGCTAGTCCGGTGAACTCTGGTGCGGCCTTGTACTGCGCAACGATCGTCATGAAGGTGCCGGCGCGGGGCTGCCGAAGGCTCGCATGCGCATCGTGATACTCTCGAACGAAGTCTGGCGCACCGGGCTGCGCATGGATGGCGGGGCCCCCACGCCATGCGTAGCAATGTACTTTCGTCTCGCCATTTGCGAGCCGTCTCTTGACCTTATGAATTCCTTTCAGAACGACGCGCACGGTTCATCCTCCATTCGTCCAAGGCCGCACCCTCTGTCTCGCAGTTTTTGGCGTCGCCTACGCCGCTCAGGGTCTGTCGCTCGGCACGGATATGCTGTGCCCATTTCCTCTGCGAGGAACTGGAGCCTTACTTTGGCTACGACAACACCACTAGGACGACCGATAGGAAGGTTTTCTTCTTCACCCTAGTCGACATCAACTGTGCGAGGTCGCTGAACGAACGCAAGGTCGATCTGAAGCCGATAGCGTGCAAGCTGCAGCGGGGGCTAGCCGACTGCATCGGCCGCCAGGATCGTCGTCAGCCGTCGATTTGGCCGCTCTATCGCCAAATCTCCCTCCTGGCTCGGTCGGACCCAGTCTACGCATTTAGCTCCAGGTGCCAAGGGATTCGGTGATGAGGGGGAGCTGTTCGGTATGTGGGCTTCTGGTCCCTTAACGAGGCATGCATTGATTGCCCGCTTATGGCCCGTTAGCGAAGTACCGGCACATCTCGACTAGGTCCGCTTAATGAGGCATGGCGGACCAGATTTGCTTAGGTTGAGTTCTTCGCACTTTGACCCCTAACAGACATCGCGCCCAGCGGCGTTCACTTTTCGCCTGGGCCACTGTGTTACATTGGGCAAGACGTCCGGCGCTTCGGTCGACAGATGTGCCTTCGCAAGCCTCTCCAATGTGCTATTCTCATCGTATAAGCCATAGGTATACCATGGCAGGTATTGCAGAGTGGCTAGCATCGATCGGTTTGGGCGAGTACGCCGAGCGATTCCGCGAAAACGCCATCGACCTCTCGGTCGTTCGCGATCTCACGGAGCAGGATTTAAAGGATTTGGGCGTCCTGCTTGGGCATCGCCGCAAGATGCTGCGCGCGATCGTAGAACTTCAGAGAGAGGTCCTGCGAACGCCTCAAGCGGGCGCTAAGCCGGCCTCGACGGATCACGCCGGCCGGCGTCAGCTTACAATCATGTTTTGCGATTTGGTCGGCTCGTCGGCACTTGCGGCCCGCCTTGATCTGGAGGACCTGCGGGCCGTAATGGGCACCTATCACCGCTGCATCGCGGAGGTTGTTGCCAGGAATGAAGGGGTTATCGCGCGGTACATGGGAGATGGCGTGCTCGCCTATTTCGGTTATCCCCAGGCCCACGAGGATGATGCCGAACAAGCGACACGCGCCGGGCTGGCGCTGGTCGATGCCGTAGCTAGCCTCCGGACAGAACCCGCCACCGAGCTGCAGGTTCGCGTTGGCATCGCTACCGGTATGGTGGTCGTGGGCGATTTGACCGGCGAAGGTTCAGCTCAAGAGCAGACGGTCATTGGCGAGACGCCAAACTTGGCTGCGCGCCTGCAGACCTTCGCCAATCCCGGTACCGTGCTGATTTCCGAAAGTACGCACCGGCTCACTGATGGGCATTTCGAGTTCCGCAATCTCGGCCCTGTCGCGCTTAAAGGATGGGCCGAGCCAATGCCAGCCTGGCAGGTACTGGGAACAACCGAAGTGGAAAGCCGCTTCGAGGCACAGCACAAATCTCGATTGGCGCCGCCAATCGGGCGTGACGAGGAAATCGAGATGCTCTTGCGTCGCTGGCAGCACGCCAGGCGTAGCGAAGGTTGCGCGGTGATGCTCACCGGAGAGCCCGGTATCGGCAAGTCGCACATTGCGCTGGCGCTTGAGGAGCGGCTCCAAGGCGAACCGCATATAACGGTGCGCCAGTTCTGCTCGGCGCACCACACCAACAGTGCGCTGTATCCTTTCACCCGCCAGCTCGAACGCGCTGCCCGGTTCGAGCGGGGCGACCCGCCCGCAGAGAAGTTCGCTAAGCTCGAGGCTCTGCTCGTGCGGGCTGATGCCGACCGCGTGTTGCTACCTCTGGCCAACCTTCTGTCCCTTCCACCGAGTAACCGCTACCGTATGCCAGAGCTGAGCCCGCAGAAGCGCAAGGAGCTAACGTTAGCGGCGTTTTTGTCCCAGCTAACTGGCTTGGCCGCAAGACAGCCGGTGTTCGTCATTGTAGAGGATGTCCATTGGGCAGATCCGACGTCGCTGGAGCTGCTCACGATGACCTTGGAACACCTACCCCGGCTTCGGGGGCTGCTGCTCATCACGGCGAGGCCAGAGTTCACTCCGCCGTGGCCAGGTCATGCGCATGTGACGACGATCTCGCTCACGCGGCTGAACCGACCCAACGGGGCGGCGTTAATCGAGCGCGTCACCGCTGGCAAGACGCTCCCGGAAGAGGTAATGGACCAGATCCTCGCCCGCACCGATGGCGTGCCCCTATTCGTGGAGGAACTGACCAAGACGGTGCTCGAAACCGGGCTATTAAATGAACAGGACGATCACTACGTCCTCAACCGTCCTCTCCCCCCGATGGCGATTCCAACGAGTTTGCACGCATCGCTGATGGCAAGGCTCGATCGATTGGCTCCAGTGAGGGAGGTGGCTCAGATCGGCGCTGTGGTGGGTCGCGAGTTCTCCTACGAACTGCTGAGCACCGTAGCCGGGTTGTCAAAAGAGAGACTTGAGGAGGCGCTTGCTCAGTTGGTTCGCTCGGAGTTGATATTCTGCCGGGGCGAGATACCGCAGGCAATCTATACCTTCAAGCACGCGCTTGTGCGGGACGCTGCCTACTCGGGACTCCTGAAGAGCCGACGCGCAGCGCTGCATGCTGCGATCGCGGGTGCCTTCGAGCAACGGTTCCCGGACCTTGTGGAGACTCAACCCGAAACTCTTGCGCATCATCTGACAGAGGCCGGCCTGTTTCAAAAGGCGGAGGCATATTGGCTGCAGGCAGGCAAGAAGGCCGCCATGCGCTCGGCCAACCTTGAAGCCATCGCACACTTGCAGCGGGGTATCGAGGCCTCGGGCCATCTGCCAGAAGGCGCCGGAAAGGATAAGCTGGAACTTGCCTTCCACTTCGCCCTTGGGCCCTGCCTGATCGCTACGCAAGGGCCAGCCTCGAACAAGGCGATGGCAACCTTTGCCCGCGCGCGCGAGCTGTGCGAGCGCCTGGGAGACCCTCCCGAGCAACTCCAGGTGATGTTCTGGTTGACCACTGCGAGCGTAATGCGCGGTGAGTTGCCGGTCGCCGAGGAAACGATCGCGGCCCTGCTCCAGCTCGCCGAAGCGCGCGACGATCTACCGGCGTTGCTCAACGCGATGCGCGGGCAGGCAATGATCCGCCTCTTCATGGGACAGCTTACCGGTGCCCATGAAGCGATTGGACGCGCCTATGAAGCGTTCGAGGCGAGCAGCGAGGACGACAGGCTGGCGGCGCGTTCGGCCGGCCAGGATGCCGGCGTGGCGGACCTGGCGCTGATGTCGTGGGCGCTCTGGCTGCTCGGCCAGCCCGATACGGCAATTGTGCGAATGGACGCTGCCATTCGGCGCGCAGACGCTATAAGTCATCCGCATTCCCAGGCGTATGCCTGTTACTACGCATGCATTCTTCACGCGCTTCGCGGCGAGTTCCTGGTCGCGCAAGGTCATGCCGAACGTTGCATCGCCCTTTCCGAGGAACATGGATTCCGGCAATGGCGCCTGGCGCGCGCCCTTCGGGGCATATGCGTGGCTTCGCTCGATCCTTCACCCAGCGCACTGGGGGAGATCGGTGCCGTCTTGGACGGATATCGCAGCGCCGGTTATCAGCTGGCCATCACCGCGCTCGACGTGTTGTTGTGTCCGCCATTGTTAAATAGTCACGACTACGAGGCCGCGCTGGAGTTGATCGAGCACGGCCTAGCTACAGCTAACCGTAACAGCGAACGAATCCTAGAAGCCGAACTGTATCGTCTAAAGGCACGGGTGCTGGTCGCCCGCGGTGGACCGGCCGTGGAAGCCGAGGCGCAGGCGCTGCTCGACCGGGCATTGAGCACGGGAAGAAGTCAACACGCCAGGACGCTTGAGCTCCGCGCCGCAACGGACCAAGCTGCTCTGTGGATCCATCAGGGCAGACGCGAGGAAGCGCTCAATTTTCTCGCGCCGATTTATGCCAGCTTCACCGAAGGGTTCGAGACGCATGATCTAAAGGTGGCAAAGGTGCTTCTCGATGGGCTACGGTGATCAAGCCGGGACAACGCTTGCGCAGATTTAAATCGCAACGCGATCTGCTTACTTGGGCTTGGCACCACTAGCCGCCCTCTTTAGAGCCGCATAAGTACGATCTCGCAGCTCTAACCAATTCGGGTCGTCCTGTGGATTCTCGTTTATGAAAATGGGCTTGAGCAGCTTGTCGTCTTTACTATTCGCCTTAATCTCGTTTTCCGCTTTGTTAAATGCATCGATTGCTTGTTTAGCGGCGGCGTATCCTAGCGTTATCGAATTTTCGAGATTGCTGTGGTTCCACTTGAAATTGATGTGCCCCGGCACGTGAATCTCGACGACTACGCCTCTCCAAGGCGTTTTCCCGTTCCTCCTGTCCACGGCTGGTTTGTCGAGCATCCCGCACTCGACCGCTTTCTCGAGTATTCCGGCTTCGGCTGCTCTGTCGAGTGTGTGCGCCTCTTTGACGTGATATTTGAAAAGCTTGACGTCATCCTCACCGACCGTTGCCGCAAACAGTTGGCAGAGATTTGCTAGTGCATCGTGAAGATTTTCCGGAACGCGGATTTGCTTCGCATCGACGATCCGGCTCACCCAGATTTCATCCAAATCAGGGTGCTCCTCGAGCAAGCTATCGAAGTTCACAGTATCGACTAACGCCCCTTCGCAATATGTAACTTGGTCGATCTCAACCGTCCCTTCGACGAAGGGAAGAGACGAACACGCACACAGGCTGCGTGAGTCGATAGCTCCCCTGTACTGCTTTTTCTCGTCCTCCTTCATCCGACGATTGGAAAACAACGCCAGCTTCTGTTCGTCGAGATTCCAGGCGTTGTGATAGATGTGTGGCATACCGTCCTTTTTCAGCTCGTCGAAGTTTATGCTCTTCATAAACTCGCTATCCGGATAGTTGATCCTGGATAGGCCGTTGACCTTGGACAAGTACACCAGGGAGGTGAGGTATCGGACAAGTGGATTAGGTGCGAGCACCTTATTGAGTATCCAGTTGTTGATGTCTCCTTCGCGCCATTCCTTGAAGGGTTGTTCACCACGAGGCAGACGATTGAACCAAGCGGACATGTTGCCCTGGATCTGTTCCATCATTTTGTACGGTTGCCATCGGAAATCACTGTAACTTTTGGGATCGGTGACGAAGTCCTGGAAGGCCTTGATGTTGGCGTTCCAATCCGTCCCGAATACGGTGTTTATGGGGAAACGCTCATAGCCTTCATCGTCCCGAAACACGCCGTCCCTGAAGAATTCATAGGTCAGCTCGGCTCTGCTTTTGTTTTCTTTTTTGATTTTTTCTTCATCGAATTGATTGTAGACGATGCCAACCCAGGCGCCGATGCAGGACAACGCCCACACATCAGACTTATCGTCGAACGTCTTGCCGTCCTCAGCAAGTGCTTTCAGAACCCCGATGTGTAGCCCTGCTGCCGGTCCGCCGCCGCCGAGCGTAATCGCTCTCTTCACCATTGGTTCCTCCCATCTATTTTATCGTGTGGCTTATTCTCCGATCGAGTTTCCGAATTGCGTGAAGAGGAAGAGATTAATCGTTTTTGGGATCATTGGAAAGCGCGGTTGAGGTGGATATTCGACGCTTTCTTGGACCTTCGCATCGAACTAGCGCACATACGCTAGGAGCGCGAGGACTTGGTATCGTGCGATTACGTTTGACCCTCTCGTACAGGTGTGAACCAGTTCGCGTTAGATATTAATCGCTGACGGTAGTAGGAGTAGCTGTAGTCCGTTTCGTGACTTCCGGTAATGGCGCGTCAGCGAACTCGCTGAGCGCTTCGTTGAGGTCCGCTCTGTACGGCAAGGCGGACCAGATTTGCTCCGGTTGAGTTCTTCGCATTTTGACCCGAAGTCGTCCTTGGACGGAGCATGCGCTGACCTCCATGGAGAGCGCACCTACGATCGATAAAATCCACTCTCTAAGAGAGACGTGCCTTTGCGACCAAAAAACAATCCTACACATCGTCGCGGGCGTTTTGATGGCCCGGCAAATGACGCCCGAGTACCGAACGAACGTAGGTTGCAGTCGCCGCGCAGTGAGATCGCCCGCGGCTATGTCGAAGATGTTGGCAAACTGTGAGGTAGTTTATATCCCTGCATTCTTGGCCCACCCTAATGTGGCAGAGGCTTCTTACTTTAAAGGAGGCATCCAATGCTCGCCGCAATCAAATGGAACTCCCGATATAGCGCTCGCGAATGGGTGATGATGGCTGGGGTGCTCGTCGTCCAACTCCGCACACTGAATGCAAACCGACAGAAGGGTGAAAGCAAGCCAAAGCGGCCACTCTGGAAACACTTCGACGACACTCATCATTGGGACTCAACCGCGGAGGAATGGGTCCCCGACAAGATCAGTGATAGTGCAACGCATTATGCGTCCCGCAGGCCGAGTTCCGAGACTCCCTCTCACTAGTGGGCCTATCGAGCGGTGCGGTCGCGCACAAGTAGCTGGATCGGGATGTGCGTGCCTCTGGCCGCTTGATAGCGATCCAGCAATTGCTTGGGCCGTTTGCCGGCCGCTTTGGTAAACAATCTGGATAACAAGGCCATCGCGCGCGTCGAGCAAGACACTTTCATCTGTCACATGCGTCAACTTGCCTGTCTTTCCCGACCGCATTCGCCGCATTATCGAGGAATGCCCGCCCCCGTCGTAGATGATCAAGGTAGGCGCGCGCCAAGCCGTGCAAAATGGCATATACTCACAAGCCAGTAGTATTAAAGCCTAACGAAAGAATGCCCTTCGGAACAAATGCAACGCGACGTCCTACGTCAGGAGGACGTCGCGATGCAATTGTGCATCACAACCAGAGGGGAAGT